>NZ_BAAGUV010000024.1:0-81506 GCF_054781215.1 Nocardioides pakistanensis
TCTTGTCTCGCTTCCATGCTCAGAGGATCAACTAACTCCTCTGCCACGAAGTCTGACGCGCGACACGGGGACCCCCATCCCCAGCTCGATCACCATGAGTCTCAACAGCGTCTCTGCCACGTTCTCTGCTCCGCCGTCCGCAACCTGCACCGCGGCCCTGGCAGCCGTCACCCCGGGCCAGTGCGTCATGAGCTCCAGCCCCCGGGCGAGCTCCTCGCGCGCCGCGCCCATCCGCAGTGCCGCGTCAGCCGCCACGACGCCGTCCTCGAACCCGTGCTCGCGGGCGATGTCGAGCGCCGTGCGCGCCAGGCTCGTCACCCTCAAGCCGGAGACGTCGACCAGGTCGTCGGGCAGGAACGACCCGAGATGATGCTTGACCCCGTTCTCCGTGCGCGAGCCGCGGACATCCGGCCGCGTCACATGGGCCAGAGCTCGCCACCGGGGCCGGAGCGGCATCCCGAGCGCCGCAGCCGCCGAGCAGTGGCTCACCACGGGATCACGCGCGGCAGTCAGGTGGACGGCCCAGACACCGAGCAGGTACCGCCCGTCCTCGTCGAGGGAGTCCCACAGCGGGCGCTCGGCGTAGCACCCGCGCCGCACGACGACCCAGTCGCCGTTGTGCCCGGTCAGGGTCTTCAGCTCACGTTCGGTGTAGCCGCAGGCGGCCGCGTCGCGGCGGGTGATCACCCCGCCCTGGCGGGTCGCTCGGCCTCGAAGCTCAGGTCGCATGCGGCGAGCATGGCCACCCCTTGGCCAGGCGGGGCCGTCCCACCGCAAACCTGTGGACGACCCCGGCGCGGCGCCCGACGTGGACGACGGGCGGCCAACCCACCACGTCGCGTGGACGCTTCGCACGCGTCCTGTCGCGTGTGCAGCGTCCATAACCCCGCGTTACACCGGGGTGGGCCGGCGGCGGGCCGGGGCGAATCCGGGAATGGCTGTCAGGCGCCGAGGAGCTCGTCGTACGCCGTGGGACTGGAGTCGCGCAGGAACTCGCGGCAGCGCTCGGCCTCGGGGAGCTCCTCGATCCGCCCGGCGGCCTTGGCGAGCGCAGCCAGTGCACGCAGGAACCCCCGGTTCGGCTCGTGCTCCCACGGCACCGGCCCGTGCCCCTTCCAGCCGTTGCGGCGGAGCAGGTCGAGGCTGCGGTGGTAGCCGACCCGGGCGTAGGCGTAGGCGGTGACGTCGTCGGCCGAGCCGTCCTCGAGGGCGGTCTCGGCGAGCACCGCCCAGGCCAGCGGCGACTCGGGGTGGCTCCGGACCACGGTCGCGGCCGGGATGCCGGCGCCGAGCTCGGCGGCGGCAGGGTCCTCGGGCAGGTGGGTGGGGGGCGGACCGGCCATCAGGTCTTCGAAAGGCATTGGCCCATTGTGCAGCCGGGTGGCCACCGCTGCTGCGGCGGCCACCCGGGCGACGTACTTCCTCAGGGCTGTGGACGGTTCACCCGCGTCATGCCGCGTGTGGAGCGTCCATAACCCCGCGTTACTTGGGGAGGGGGATCAGGCGGAGACGGAGGTCCCGGCGCTGCGGAGGTTCTCGCAGGCCTCGACGACGCGCGCGGCCATCCCGGCCTCGGCGGCCTTGCCCCAGGCGCGGGGGTCGTACGTCTTCTTGTTGCCGATCTCGCCGTCGATCTTCAGCATGCCGTCGTAGTTCTTGAACACGTGGTCGGCAACCTGGCGGGAGAACGCGTACTGCGTGTCGGTGTCGACGTTCATCTTCACCACGCCGTAGTCGCAGGCGGCCGCGATCTCCTCGGCAGTCGAGCCGGAGCCACCGTGGAAGACCAGGTTGAACGGCTTCGAGCCGGCCTCGAGCCCGAGCTTCTCGACGACCGCGTCCTGCGCGTGCTTGAGGATCTCCGGGCGTAGCTTCACGTAGCCGGGCTTGTAGGAGCCGTGCACGTTGCCGAAGGTCAGCGCGGTCATGTAAAGGCCCTTCTCACCGGTGCCGAGCGCCTCGACGGTGGCGAGCGCGTCCTCGGGGGTGGTGTAGAGCTTCTCGTTGATCTCGCCGACGATCCCGTCCTCCTCGCCGCCGACGACGCCGACCTCGATCTCGAGGATCACCTTCGCGGCCGCGGCCTTCTCGAGGAGCTCCTGGGCGATCTGCAGGTTCTCGTCGAGAGGTACGGCGGAGCCGTCCCACATGTGCGACTGGAACAGCGGGTCCTCGCCGCCCTTCACCCGCTCCGCGGAGATCTCGAGCAGCGGTCGGACGAACTTGTCGAGCTTGTCCTTCGGGCAGTGGTCGGTGTGCAGCGCGACGTTGACCGGGTACTTCTTCGCGACCTCACGGGCGTAGGCGGCGAACGCCAGCGACCCGGTCACCATGTCCTTGATGGACGGACCGGAGAGGTACTCCGCGCCACCGGTGGAGATCTGGATGATCCCGTCGCTGCCGGCGTCGGCGAAGCCCTTGAGGGCAGCGTTGAGGGTCTGCGAGGACGTCACGTTGATCGCCGGGTAGGCGAAGGACGACTGCTTCGCCTTCTGGATCATCTCGGCGTAGACCTCGGGGGTCGCGATAGGCATCGGGCTGTCTCCTGTGTCGGACGATGGCGGGTCAGGGTCCGCGGGCGGACCGCTCCCCACTCTAGAAGGCCCGGGGTCACCCGGCGACCCAGGTCACCGGGCCGACGGTCCTGAATCCGAAGGGTCCCTAGTCCCGGCCGGTCGCGGGGTCCTCGGCATCCCGGCCGGGCGCCGGGTCCTCGGACTCACGGCCCGGGGTGGTCAGGTCGAAGCGACGGATCGCGAACCGGAACAGCACGTAGTACACCGCGGCGTAGCCGAGCCCGATCGGGACCAGCCAGAGCGGGTCCTCGGCGGTGGTGAAGTTCAGCGCGTAGTCGATGAACCCGGCCGAGAAGCCGAACCCGTCCTTGATGCCGAGCGCGTTCACCAGTGCCAGCGACGTGCCGGTCAGCACGGCGTGGATCAGGAACAGCGGCCAGGCCACGAACATGAACGCGAACTCCAGCGGCTCGGTGACCCCGGTCAGGAACGAGGTCAACGCGCCGGAGAGCATCAGCCCGCCGACGATCTTGCGCCGCTCCGGCCGGGCCTCGTGGTAGATCGCCAGCGCCGCGGCCGGCAGCGCGAACATCATGATCGGGAAGAACCCGGTCATGAACGAGCCGGCCGTCGGGTCGTCGGCGAGGAACCGTGCGATGTCGCCGTGCACCACGTGGCCGGTCTCGGTCTCGAACTCCCCGACCACGAACCACGGGACGGAGTTGAGGATGTGGTGCAGGCCGAAGGGGATCAGCAGCCGGTTGGCGAACCCGTAGACCCCCGCACCCGCGATGTGGTTCTGCACCAGCCACTCACCGAGCGCGGTCAGGCCGCGGTCGAAGGCGGGGTACAGGAAGGACAGCACGACCCCGAGCAGGAGCGTGGCCAGCGCGGTCACGATCGGCACGAAGCGGCGGCCGCCGAAGAAGGCCAGGTACGGCGGCAGCTTGACCTTGTAGAACCGCTGCCACAGCAGCGCGGTCGTGAGCCCGACGAGGATCCCGCCGAACACGCCGTACTCCACGACCCCGCCGTCGGTGACGTCGGCGGCCGGCAGCACGTGCGGGGACATCGCGTCGGTCACCGCGTCGAAGACGAGGTAGCCGATCACCGCGGCCAGCCCGGTCGCCCCGTCGGACCTCCTCGCGAACCCGACCGCGACGCCGACGGCGAACAGCAGGCCGAGGTTGGTGAAGATCGTGCCCCCCGCCGCCGCGAGTACGGCGGCCACCGGCTCCAGCCAGGACCAGCGGGTGGCCAGCGCCAGACCGGTCTCCCCCGCACCGAGCATGTCGGGCTGGCCGAGCCGGAACAGCAGCGCGGCAACGGGCAGGGCCGCGATGGGCAGCATCAGGCTCCGGCCGAGGCGCTGCAACACCCCGAGACCCTTCTGCCGAGCGTCCGACCTGGCCGGCCGGTCCCCCGTAGGCTCTGCAGCGCTCATCGGCCTCCTCGTCGCTTCGCCTGCCCCGACGGTGCTCAACCGGGACGCACGTGTCAAGAACGGGCAGCGGCTGACCAGACGTGTCCGGATCTCGGTGGACCCGGGTGGTTGAATGCGGTTATGAGCCAAGCAGAGCAGATCGTCCGGGGGCTCGGCGGCAGATCGAACATCGTCGAGGTCGAGGCCTGCATCACCCGCCTGCGCACCGAGGTCGCAGACAGCACGCTCATCGACGAACAGGCGCTCAAGAACGCCGGGGTCCACGGGGTCATGCGGGCCGGCTCGGTGATCCAGGTGGTCGTCGGGCCCGCCGCCGACACCCTGGCCAGCGACATCGAAGAGATGCTTTGACCCTTCGGGTGTTCTCACCGGTCGCGGGTCACGTGCTCGCGGTCAGCGACATCCCCGACCCGGTCTTCGCCAAGGGCCTGGTCGGTCCCGGGCGTGCCATCGCACCGCTGCCCGGCCGGCAGGTCGCCGTGGCCCCGATGGCCGGGACGCTCGTGAAGCTCCATCCGCACGCGTTCGTGGTGCACGACAGGGCTCTCGGCAAGGCGGTCCTGGTCCACCTCGGCGTCGACACCGTCCACATGCAGGGCGAGGGCTTCGAGCTGCTCGTCGGGGAGGGCGTCCACGTCGAGCCCGGCGACGCGATCGTGTCGTGGGACCCGGCGGTGGTCGAGGCCGCCGGCCACTCGCCGATCTGCGCGGTGGTCGTGCTGGACTGCGATCCCGACACCGTCCTCAAGCACCGGGTCGACCTCGACGTCGCCAAGGAGGACCTCCTCCTCGAGGTCGTCGACCAGCCTGCGGGCTAGGCCGTCCGCCCGGCTCGCCGGCCCCCTCAGACGCCGTGCGCCGGCGAGCTCAGCCGGCCCCCCAGACGCCGTGCGCCGGCGAGCTCAGCCGCGCCAGGCGTCGGCGCCGGAGAGGTCGGCGTGCTGCCGGATCCAGGTGTGCATCGCGATCGCGGCCGCGGCGGAGGCGTTGATGGAACGGGTGGAGCCGAACTGCGCGATCGAGAAGGTCCCGTCGCACGCCTCCCGCGCGCCCGAGGAGAGACCAGGCCCCTCCTGGCCGAACAGCAGGCAGCACCGCCTGGGCAGCTCGAGCGTCTCGATCGGCCGGGAGCCCGGGAGGTTGTCGATGCCGAGCAGTACGACCCCCTGCTCGTGGAGGTACGCCGCGAGGTCGGCGGCGGTCGCGTGGTGCCGGATGTGCTGGTAGCGGTCGGTCACCATCGCCCCGCGACGGTTCCACCGCCGGTTGCCGACGATGTGCACCTCCTTGGCCAGGAAGGCGTTGGCGGTGCGCACGATCGTGCCGATGTTGAAGTCGTGCTGCCAGTTCTCGATCGCGACGTGGAAGTCGTGGCGGCGCGTGTCGAGGTCGGCGACGATCGCCTCCATCGTCCAGTACCGATAGCGGTCCACGACGTTGCGCCGGTCCCCCTCGGCGAGCAGGTGCTCGTCGTACTGCTCCCCCTCGGGCCACTCGCCCTGCCAGGGGCCGACCCCCACCTCCGCGGGACCGTGCGGCATCGGGTCGTACGGCGCGCGCCGCTCCTCGGGCTGCTCGGGGACGCCGTCAGCCACCGGCCGCCTCGATGACCGCCTCGGTGTCGCGGCGCGCCCACAGCCGGCGCTCGACGAGGACAAGCACGAGCACCGCGGCGACGCCCACGACCGCGAGCAGCGTCGGCCCCAGCCACGGGTCGTACGGCGCGAGCAGCTCCCCGGCCCCCTTGATCTCGCCCTCCACCCGCGAGCCGTCGCCCTGCCACGGCCACAGCGCGCGCAACGAGCCCACCATCAGGCCGGCCATCACCAGCAGCGTGATCCGGCGCTTGTGCCGCAGCAGGTAGTGCAGCACCTGCACGAAGGACGCGAGCCCGACGGCCGCACCGGCGGCGAAGACGAGCATGTACTCCAGCTGGCGCTCGTGCACCGCGTCCATCGTCGGCTGGTACAGCCCCACCGCGAGGAGGAAGAACGACCCGGAGACCCCGGGGATCACGAGCGCGCAGATCGCGACCGCGGCGGCGAGGAAGACCATCGGGTACGGCGGTGAGCTCGATGTGCTCCCGCTGGACAGCCCGGTGAGCCAGAACGCGAGCACCGCCGCCCCGCCGAGGGCGACGCCGTCGCGCAGCCGGTGCCGGTGGGTCGTGATCAGCCGGGGCGGCAGCATGCTGATCGGCACCACGACGCTCGCCGCGACCAGACCGAGGAACAGCCCGCGCGCGTGCTCGGGGTGGTCCTCGACGAAGGAGCCCATCACGCCGGCCATGGTGAGCACCGCGGCCGCCATGCCGATCAGGACCGGCGCGACGAGCAGCCAGTTCGTGCGCCGCAGCTCGGCCGCCGCTCCGGCGAGGCGGTGCGGACCGACGACGAGGTTCTTGAGGGCGGACAGGACGTGGGTGGCGGAGTCGATCAGCGCGTCGTACACGCCGGTGACCAGCGCGACCGTGCCCCCGGAGACGCCCGGGACCAGCTCGGCCATGCCGATCAGGAACCCGCGGACGGCGTTGGTCACCGTCGCCAGCCAGTGGCGCGCACCGGCCGGCCGCGCGGGGCGGGCGTCGTCGGCGGTCACAGCGGTCGCTTCCTCGCGTCGCGGATGTCCCGGCGCAGGCGGGTCACCACGAACCAGACCGCGACCGCTCCCGCAGCCACCAGCACCAGGCCCTGGAACCGGTTCGCGTAGCCCTCGACACGGTGCCACTGCTCGCCGAGCTGGTAGCCGGCGAGCACGAACACGGTGTTCCAGATCGCGCTGCCGGCCAGGGTGAGGACGACGAACTGCAGCAGCGGCATCCGGGTGAGTCCGGCCGGGACCGAGATCAGGCTGCGGAACAGCGGGATCATCCGGCCGAGGAAGACCGCCTTGCGGCCGTGCCGCCCGAACCACTGCTCGGTCCGCTCCAGGTCGTCCAGGCTCACCAGCGGCAGCCGGTCCCAGATCCGGTACATCCGGTCACGGCCGAGCGCCGCCCCGAGGTAGTACATGACCAGGGCGCCGACGACCGAGCCCAGCGTGGTCCACAGCAGGGCGCTGACCAGGGAGAAGTCGCCCTGGCTCGCGGTGAAGCCGGCGAGCGGGAGGATCACCTCGCTCGGCATCGGCGGGAAGAGGTTCTCCAGGGCGATCGCCAGGCCGGCTCCGGGGCCGCCGAGCCGCTCCATGAGGTCGACGGCCCAGCCGGCCACGCCGTCGAGCTGGCTCACGACAGTCCGAGGTCGTCGAGCCCGTAGGCGTAGACGTAGTCGCAGCCCTCGGCCTCGACCCGCTCCTTGGCGCCGGTGGCCCGGTCGACGATCACCGCGACGCCGACGACCTCGGCCCCGGCCTCGCGGAGCGCCTCGACCGCGGTGAGCACGGAGCCGCCCGTGGTGGAGGTGTCCTCGACGGCGAGCACGCGGCGCCCGGCGACGTCGGGACCCTCGATCCGGCGCTGCATGCCGTGGGTCTTCTCCGCCTTGCGGACGACGAACGCGTCGAGCTGACGGCCCTGCGCGGCGGCGGCGTGGAGCATCGACATCGCGACCGGGTCGGCGCCGAGGGTGAGGCCGCCGACGGCGTCGTACTCCCAGTCCGCGGTGAGCTCGAGCATCACCCTCCCGACGAGCGGGGCGGCCTGCGCGTCGAGCGTGACCCGGCGCAGGTCGACGTAGTAGTCGGCCTCCTTGCCCGAGGAGAGGGTGACCTTGCCGTGCACGACGGCCTTGCGCTTGACCTGGTCGAGGAGTGCGTCGCGGTCGCTCATGTCCCGGACTCTAGCCAGCGGTCCCAGCGGCCTTGGGCTCGGTGTCGACGAGCCTGCCGAAGGAGATCATCCGGTTGTCGGTGTGGAACAGCTCCGAGCAGGTGGTCAGCGTGATCAGCTTCTGCCCGCGCTCCTGGGGAGGCTGGACGCCCCCGCGCGGGTTGCGCGGCAGCGGGTCGACCACCCACACGTCCTCGAAGGTGACCACGAGGTCGTTGGGGTCGGTGAGCAGCTCGTAGGTGTACACCGCGTCGCGGGTCTCGACGATCACCTCGTCGCCGGGCTGGAGCTTCGGCATGTCGCGCAGCGGCTCGCCGTGGGTGATCCGGTGCGCGGCGAGGGCGAAGTTGCCCCTCTCGCCCGGCATCGCCGACTCGGGGAAGTGGCCGTAGCCGGAGGAGAGCTCGTCGTCGCCGATGCCGTGCAGGACCGGCACCACGTAGTCGTCGCCGAAGGCGGGGATCCGGATCAGGGCGATGCCCTCGCCGAGGGGGACCTCGGGCTCGGCCTGCTCGAGCGTCGAGCCGGGAGCCACCGACCACTCCTCGTCCAGCTCCTCGACCAGCCGCTGCTGGGTCTGCTTGGAGACCAGCGTGGTGCCCCACATCTCCCAGGCGACGTAGCCGAGCATGCCCAGTCCGCTGAGCACCAGCAGGATGCCGACCCAGAACGTGACGCCCCTCCGCCGCGGGGGCCGCGCCGGCTCGTCGCCGGACGGCTCGCTGTCCGTGGCGGGGGCGCTGGGTGCTCCGGTGTCGGTACTCACGGCCCCCATGATGACTGACGCCGCCGGTTACAGTCGCGGGTATGGCAGCAACCGACCCGAACACCGCACCTTCGACCGAGCGGGTGGCCGAGCGGCTGCGCGGCATCCGGGGCACGATCTTCTCGGAGATGTCGGCGCTGGCCGTCAGCACCGGGGCGCTGAACCTCGGGCAGGGCTTCCCCGACCGCGACGGGCCGGCGTCGGTGGTGGAGGCCGCCGTGGAGGCGCTGCGCAGCGGCCGCCACAACCAGTACGCGCCCGGCGTCGGGGTCCCGTCGCTGCGCCGCGCGGTCGCCGCGCACCAGGCCCGTCACTACGGCCTCGACCTCGACCCGGACCGCGAGGTCGTGATTACCACCGGCGCGACCGAGGGGATCGCCTCGACCCGCTCGGTCTGGTCAACCCCGGCGACGAGGTGATCGTGCTCGAGCCGTTCTACGACTCCTACACCGCGATGATCCAGATGGCCGGCGCGGTGCGCCGCCCCGTCACGCTCCGCGCCCCGCACTTCCGCCTCGACGTGGACGCGCTGCGCGCAGCGGTCACCGACCGTACGACGCTCATCCTGCTCAACTCCCCGCACAACCCCACCGGCACCGTGCTGACCCGCGACGAGCTGGCCGCCGTGGCACGGGTGGCCAGTGAGCACGACCTGGTCGTGGTCACCGACGAGGTCTACGAGCACCTGGTGTACGAGGAGCACGAGCACGTCCCGCTGGCCACCCTGCCGGGGATGTTCGAGCGCACGGTGACGCTGTCGAGCGCGGGCAAGACGTTCTCGTTCACTGGCTGGAAGGTCGGCTGGGCCACCGGGCCGGAGCCGCGGGTGCGGGCGGTGGAGGCGGCCAAGCAGTGGCTGACCTTCACCTCCGGCTCGCCGCTGCAGCCCGCGATCGCGCACGCCCTGGACCAGGAGGGTGACTACTACCGCGGGCTGGCCCGTGAGCTGCAGGTCAAGCGCGACCAGCTGTGCGAGGGGCTGCGCAAGCTCGACATGGACGTCTACGTGCCCGAGGGGACCTACTTCGTCACCACCGACGTGAGCCGGTACGGCTACGCCGACGGGCTGGAGTTCTGCCGGGCGCTGCCGGAGAAGGCGGGCGTCGTCGCGATCCCGTCCCAGGCGTTCTACGACGACCTCGACGAGGGCCGGCACAAGGTGCGCTGGGCCTTCTGCAAGGAGGCCGACGTGCTCGAGGAGGGCGTCCGGCGGCTGGTCAGCTCCGACCTGCACGCCTGAGGACGCGCTTCCGGCAACGATCCCGCCGTGCCAGGATGCGACCAGAGCCCGGCACCCTCGCCGGACATGTCGCAGCGCCGACAGAGAGGTCTCGACCGATGGAGCTCGTTCCCGGAAACACGCTGATCACCGCCACGCCCCAGGAGGGCCGCGAGCTGGCGATCGCGATGGCGCGCAAGACGATCGGTGCCATCCAACCGGACGCCGAGGTGCGGAAGTCTCTGCGGCCCGACTACGCGTCGAACGCGGAGTCGCTCACGATGGCCGGCCACGTCGTGGCCATCGAGTTCGCCACGATCGCGGCAGCCAACGACTACTGGCGGGACCGCGACTCCTGACTCCACGGCGCTGACCGGTCGCCACCGGCCATCCGTGCGACAGGTGGTCTACGCCTCCCGCGGGGGATGACCGGCGACCAGCTCGGTGTCCACGCCGATCGCCCCGAGCTTGGCCGCGCCGCCCGGTGAACCGATCGGCTCGCTGCGCCCGGGCAGCACGTCGGTGAAGAACCGCGCGTTGTCCTCGTGGTACGCCTCGAGGTCCTCCGGCAGGTCGTCCTCGTAGAAGATCGCCTCGACCGGGCACACCGGCTCGCACGCGCCGCAGTCGACGCATTCGTCTGGCTGGATGTAGAGGGACCGCTCCCCTTCGTAGATGCAGTCCACCGGGCACTCGTCGACACACGCCCGGTCCTTCACGTCAATGCACGGCTCGCCGATCACGTAGGTCACGCGGGTCCCTCCTCACTCCCCCGTTGCAATATTGACGAACAACTTGTAAAAACGAATGTACATCGACATCCGTTCCGTGAGGAGACCTCCATGACCCACGAGCTCGACGTCCGCCAGGAGCCCCCGGCCCGCCGCCACCAGCTGATTTTCGAGACCTACGGCGCGCTCGCGGCCGGCGAGGCGTTCGAGCTGGTCAACGACCACGACCCGAAGCCGCTGTACTACCAGTTCGCCGCCGAGCACCAGGGCGAGTTCGCGTGGTATCCGTTGGAAGAGGGCCCGGAGGTGTGGCGGATCCGCATCGCGCGGACGACACCGTGAGCGTCGACCGGATCGTCGTCTACGGCGACTTCAACTGCCCGTGGAGCTACCTGGCTTCACGTCGGGTCGCCGCGCTCGCGGAGGGCGGGGTCGATGTGGAGTGGCGCGCGGTCGAGCACGCGCCGTGGCGGCCGAGCCGGTTCGCCGACAGCTCGCTGCGTTTCACCGCGCTCCGTGCGGAGATGGACCACGTCGTGAGTCACCTGCTCCCCGGGGAACGCCTGCCCTACTCGCTGGCCGGCTTCGTCCCGTACACCGCGGCGGCCGTGTCCGGATACGCCGAGGCACACGTCGCCGGCGTCGCCGCCGAGGTGAGGGACCTGCTGTTCGAGGCGTTCTGGATGCACTCCCTCGACCTCGGCGACCACAGGGTCGTCCGCACCCTCCTGGTCGACGCGATCCGCAGCGGTTCGACTCCCAGCGCCCGGCTTCGACGCTGGGGCTACGCGGTGAACGCGACAGGGAGTCCGGTCACCAACTCCGCCTGGCGCCTGGTCGGCGCGTGGGACGAGGCCTGGCGGCGCGACGGCAGCAACACCGTGCCGGTCGTCGCGACCGGCGCCGGCGACCCGAGGACGGGCACGGCCGCGGTGGAGTGGCTGGGGACGCAGCTCCTCGCCCGTGGGCTCGACCCCGGCTCGACCGGCGGACCGGTCACCACCCCGCACGCCGCCGCCGAGATCGCCGGGTGACCGAACGAGCGTGCGCGGACATGGAAACATGGACGTGATGGGGACAACGGAGCGAGGAAGCGACGACGTCGCACGCGGGCTGGGGCCGACCCGGGCGCGTGTGCTGGCGCTGCTCCAGGACGCCGCCGAACCGATGACCGCGGCCGCAGCGGGCGCCCGGCTCGGCCTCCACGTGAACTCCGTGCGCTTCCATCTCGACGCTCTGACCGAGGACGGTCTGGTGACCCGGCGGCGCGAGGAGCGCAGCACGCCCGGGCGCCCGAAGGTGCTGTACGCCGCCGCCACGACAGCGCCCCCGGTGGCCCACCGCAGCTACCGCCTGCTCGCTGAGATCCTTACCAGCTTCCTCGCCGACAGGCTTCCCGACCCAGGCGGCTCCGCGGAGCAGGCCGGCGAGGCGTGGGGCCGCTACCTCACGCCGGCGCCCGAGCCGTTTCGGCGACCACGGGAGCCGGAAGCACTCGACTCGCTCGTCCAGGCGCTGGACCGGATGGGGTTCGACTCGCACGTGGTCGACGAACCAGGCTCCCTGCGGCTGGAGATCAGTCACTGCCCCTTCCTCGAGGTCGCTGCGGAGCACAACGAGGTGGTCTGCTCGATCCACCTGGGGCTGATGCGCGGTGTGCTCGAGCAGATCGGCGCGCCTGCGACCGTCGACACACTCGAACCGCTCGTCGAGCCGAGCCGCTGCGTGGCCCATCTCTCGCGCGGCTAGGCCGCGATCCGTCGCATCACCAGACGTTGGACGGCGGCTCGTCCTTGCCGCGTCGGGAGGCGTCGTCGCCCTCCCCGTGCTGGCCGGCCTGGTCGCCGTACTGCTGCTGGCCGCCCTGGCCGCCGTACTGCTGCGTCCCCGGCTGGCCCGGCTGCTGGCCGAAGGTGGAGCCCGGCTGGCCGTAGCCGGGGAAGCCGCCGACGTACGGCGCCTGCTGGGCGCCACGGCGGGCGTACCACTCGTTGGCGCCGCCCATGAACAGCAGCGCGATGACCGCGCCGGCGCCGAGGGTGTGGATCAACCCGACCGGGAACGTCAGCAGGCTGCCCAGTGCGGCGACCGCCGCGGAGACGACGAGGGTGATCCGCGCCCAGTTCTGACGGCGGTAGGCGAACCAGGCGAGCACCATCGCCGCGAGGCTCCAGAAGATCGTGATCGCGAGCACCACCCACACGGCGGCGATCACGTCGTCCATCGGCACGTTGAGGTCGCGGAACTCCGGCGTGGACTCGATCTGGTCGACCATCTCGTCGCGGGAGACCGACATCGCCAGCGCCGCGAGCAGGAACAGTCCCAGGGTCAGTGCGGAGAGCACCCAGGTGATCCAGGCGGCGGCGGTGACGGTGCCCGGCCGTGCGTCCGGGTCGCTGGCGCGCGTCATACCCTGCGGTGCGTACGGGTACGCCGGCTGGCCGTAGCCCGGCTGCTGGCCGTAGCCGGGGTACTGGGGCTGACCGTACGGCGGCTGGCCCTGCTGCCCGTACTGGGGCTGACCGTACGGCGGCTGGCCCTGCTGCCCGTACTGGGGCTGCCCGTACTGGGGCTGGCCGTACTGGGGCTGGCCGTACTGCGGCCGTCCGTAGCCGGGCTGCTGTCCCGGGGGCGGCGGGTAGCCACCCTGGGGATACGGCTGGCCCTGCTGCCCACCGGGACCGGACGGCTGCCCGCCCGGCTGGCCGCCCGGCTGGCCGAAGCCCTGCGTCGGCGGCGGCAGCGGCCGGCCGGAGGCGTCCTCCGGCATCCGCGGCCACGGCGCAGTCTCGTCCGGGCCCTGCCCGCTCTCGGACCCGGGCCCGTCGGGCTGCGGAGGGTGGTTCTCAGAGGACACGATGTTGCCTTCCACTCGGGAGCGGGCGTGCCGCCCGGCGTACGGAACGGCGCGGGAGGCGGCCGGCACGCCGGCGAACCACTCCCGCGCCGGCCTGGTCCACAGCCAGGTGGCGGCGACCGCGATCAGGATCGGCAGGAAGCTGTTCAGCGCCGGCATGGTGAACACGGTGATCAGCATCAACAGCCCGGCCGCGACCGTGAACCCGACCCGCGCTCCGTTGTGGCGCTGGAGCACGTAGATCGCGAGGATGCCGGCCGCCGCTGCTGCCGCCCCGGAGAGCAGCAGCAGCCAGCGGACCACCTCGACCACGCCGTCGACACCCACGCCCAGACCGCTGCCGGGCGGGGTGGACAGGAACTCCTCGACGGAGTCGCGGAACTCGACCGACTGCAGGTTCGCCACGGAGTCGAACAGGGAGAGCACGAGCAGCCCCGCGGCGATCGCCGCCATCCAGCCCGCCATGGTGACCTGGCTGGGCCGGGCGGTCTTGGTCTGCTCGGTCATGACGCCATTGCATCATGGGCGGCCGACCGCAGGGTCAGACCCTCGCCCGCCTCGTCGACGTCCACGACGACCTTGCTGCCGTCGAGGACCTCGCCGGAGAGCAGCAGCCGGGCGAGCGGGTCGCCGATCGCGGTCTGCACCAGCCGGCGCAGCGGACGGGCGCCGTACGCCGGGTCGTAGCCGGTGCGGCTGAGCCACTCGTGGGCGGCTTCGGTGACCTCGAGGTCGATCCGCCGGACGGCGAGCCGCCGGTTGAGCTCGGCGACCTGCAGGTCGACGATGTGCGAGAGCTGCGCCTCGGTGAGCGCGTCGAACATCACGATCTCGTCGAGCCGGTTCAGGAACTCCGGCTTGAACGACTGCCGGACGACGGTCATCACCGACTCGCGCTTCTCCTCCGGGTCGCGCAGCGGGTCGACCAGGAAGTGCGACCCGAGGTTCGAGGTCAGGATCAGCAGCGTGTTGCGGAAGTCGACCGTGCGGCCCTGGCCGTCGGTGAGCCGGCCGTCGTCGAGCACCTGCAGCAGGATGTCGAAGACCTCGGGGTGGGCCTTCTCGACCTCGTCGAGCAGCACGACGGAGTACGGCCGGCGGCGGACCGCCTCGGTGAGCTGGCCGCCCTCCTCGTAGCCGACGTAGCCGGGGGGAGCACCGACCAGCCGGGCGACGCTGTGCTTCTCGGAGTACTCGCTCATGTCGATCCGCACGATCGCCCGCTCGTCGTCGAACAGGAAGTCCGCGAGCGACTTGGCCAGCTCCGTCTTGCCTACGCCGGTGGGGCCGAGGAAGAGGAACGAGCCGGTCGGCCGGTTGGGGTCGGAGATCCCGGCCCGCGAGCGTCGTACCGCGTCGGAGACGGCGGCGACCGCGGACTCCTGGCCGATCAGGCGCTTGCCGATGACCTCCTCCATGTGGAGCAGCTTGGCGGTCTCGCCCTCGAGCAGCCGGCCGGTGGGGATCCCGGTCCAGGCCTCGACGACCTCGGCGATCTCCTCGGGACCGACGGCCTCGCGGACCATCGGCTCCTCCCCGGCGTGCGCGCTCTCGGCGGCCTCGGCCTCGGCGATCTGCTTCTCCAGCTCGGGGATCCGGCCGTAGAGGATCTCGCTGGCCTTCGCGAGATCGCCCTCGCGCTGGAACCGGTCGGCCTCGCTGCGCAGCGCGTCGATGGTCTTGCGCAGCTCGCCGGAGCCCTCGAGGGAGGCCTTCTCGCGCTCCCAGCGGGCCTCGAGGCCACGCAGCTCCTCCTCGCGGTCGGCGAGGTCGGCGCGCAGCTTCTCGAGCCGGTCCTTGGAGGCCTCGTCGGTCTCCCGCTCGAGCGCGAGCTCCTCCATCTTCAGCCGGTCGACGGCGCGGCGCAGCTGGTCGATCTCCTCGGGGGAGGACTCGATCTCCATCCGCAGCCGGGAGGCGGCCTCGTCGACGAGGTCGATCGCCTTGTCGGGCAGCTGACGGCCGGTGATGTAGCGGTCCGACAGCATCGCCGCGGCCACGAGCGCCTGGTCGGTGATCTTCACGCCGTGGTGGGCTTCGTACTTCTCCTGCAGGCCGCGCAGGATCGCGACGGTGTCCTCCACCGACGGCTCGCCGACGAAGACCTGCTGGAACCGGCGCTCGAGGGCGGGGTCCTTCTCGATCCGCTCGCGGTACTCGTCGAGGGTGGTCGCGCCGATCATCCGCAGCTCGCCGCGGGCCAGCATCGGCTTGAGCATGTTGCCGGCGTCCATCGCGGAGTCGCCGCCCGCGCCGGCGCCGACGACGGTGTGCAGCTCGTCGATGAACGTGATGACCTGGCCCTCGGAGGACTTGATCTCCTCCAGGACGGCCTTGAGCCGCTCCTCGAACTCGCCGCGGTACTTCGCGCCGGCCACCATCGCGGCCAGGTCGAGGCTCAGCACCCGGCGGCCCTTGAGGGAGTCGGGCACGTCGCCGTCGACGACGCGCTGGGCGAGGCCCTCGACGACGGCGGTCTTGCCGACGCCGGGCTCGCCGATCAGCACCGGGTTGTTCTTGGTGCGCCGCGAGAGGACCTGGACGACGCGGCGGATCTCGGCGTCGCGGCCGATCACCGGGTCGAGCTTGCCCTCGGCGGCACGCGCGGTCAGGTCGACGGCGTACTTCTCCAGCGCCTGGTAGGTGGCCTCCGGGTCCTGGGTGGTGACCCGGCGGTTGCCGCGGACGCTGGTCAGCGCGGCGCGCAGCGCGTCGGCGGTGGCGCCGGCGTCGGTGAGCACCTTCTGCACCGGCGACTCGACGGTCGCGGCGGCGATCAGCAGGTGCTCGGTGGAGACGTAGTCGTCCTTCATCTCGGCGGCGATGTCGCCGGCCTTGCTGAGGATCGACAGCGCTGCACGGGAGTACGACGGCGCGCTGACCGTCGTACCGGAAGCGGCCGGGAGCTTCTTGAGCTCCGTCTCGACCCCGGCGATCACCGACTGCGGCTGCACGCCGGCGGCCTCGAACAACGGGCGGGCGATACCGTCGGCCTGCGCGAGCAGCGCGGCGAGCAGGTGCACGGCCTCGACCTGGGCGTGGCCGGAGGAGGCAGCCGTGGAGATCGCGGTGTTGATCGCCTCCTGGCTGCGCGTGGTGAACTTCGATGCGTCCATGGGTGCGTCCTTTGCGTGCGACGGGTGGTGCTGGGGGGGGGCGCTCAGACCCGGCCGCGCCGCCAGATGGTGACGGCGTGGCTCGACGGGCGGAGCGCGGGAAGGTTCTGGCTGCTCTGTGCCTTGGCCTCGGCGAGCGTCTGCTGGAGCGCGTAGCGGGTCGCGGTCAGCTCGTCCTCGAGCTCGGAGACCCGGTGCCGCAGGGCGTCGACCTGGTGCTCGAGCTGGAGGATCCGCTTGACCCCCTCCAGGCCGATCCCGGAGGCGGTCAGCTCGGCGACCTCGCGCAGCATCTCGATGTCGCGCCAGGAGTAGCGGCGCCCACCGCCACCGGTGCGGCCGGGGCGGACCAGGCCCATCCGGTCGTAGGCGCGCAGCGTCTGCGGGTGCAGGCCGGTCAGCTCGGCGGCCACCGAGATCACGTAGACCGGGACATCGGGTCCGGGCGCCTCGGCGCGAGCGCGTCGGCCCGCGCCGCCCTGACGCACCGGCCGCTGGGGCGTGGTCATCGGGCACCTCCGGCGAACAGGTTGGCGCGCAGGTCGCTGCCCGCCATCGCCTCCCGGTAGGCCGCGACGGCCTCCTTGGCCTTGTCGTTGAGTACGGCGGGCACGTGCACCTCGACGGTGACGAGCAGGTCGCCCCGATGTCCGTCCTTTCGGTGCACGCCCTTGCCGCGGACCCGGAAGGTCCTGCCGTTGGGCGTGCCCGGCGGGATCTTCACCGTCACCGGCGCACCGGTCAGCGTGGGCACCTTGATCTCGGCGCCGAGCGCGGCCTCGTCGAAGCTCACCGGCACGGTCACGGTCAGGCTGTCGTCCTTGCGGCCGAAGACCGGGTGCGGGGTCACCTTGACGTTCACGAAGAGGTCACCGGCCGGGCCACCGCGTTCGCCGCTGGCCCCCTTGCCGCGCAGCCGGATCCGCTGGCCGTCCTTGACTCCGGCGGGGATCCGGGCCTGGATCGTCCGCGAGGACAGCCCGCGGCCCGAGCCGTGACAGGTCGGGCACGGGTCGTCGACGACCAGGCCACGACCGCGGCAGGCCGGGCAGGTCTCGGTCATCGTGAACGCACCGCCCACGGACGCGGCGTGCATCCCGGTGCCCTCGCACTCCGGGCAGACCCGCGGGACCGTGCCCGAGCGGGCGCCGGTGCCGTTGCAGTCGCCACAGGGTGCGTCGGAGCTGAGCCGCAGCGACACGGTCACGCCCTCGACCGAGTCGACGAAGCTGATCGTGGCGTCGGTCTCGATGTCGGCCCCTCGGCGCGGCGCCTGCTGGCGGGTGCGTCCGCCCCCGCCGAACATCGTGCCGAAGATGTCGCTGAACCCGCCCCCGCCGCCGCCGTGCTGGCCGCCGAGGAAGTCGCCCATGTCGAAGGTCTGGCTGCCACCGCGGCCGCCGCCGGTGCGGGTCCCCGTGAAGGGCCCGAACCCGCCGCCGTAGGTGCGCAGCTCGTCGTACTTCTTGCGCTTCTCGGCATCGCCGACCACGTCGTAGGCCTCGGCGACGGCCTTGAAGCGCTCCTCGGCGGCCTTGTCGCCGGGGTTGGAGTCGGGGTGGTTGGCGCGCGCAAGCTTGCGGTACGCCTTCTTGATCTCCTCGGCCGATGCGTCCTTGGAGACCCCGAGCACCTTGTAGAAGTCCTTGGTCGCCCAGTCAGCGGTGGTCATGCGCGCACCTCCCCTCCGGTGGTTCGTCGTCGGTTACTGCTGTGCGTCGGCCGAGCCCTCGGACTCGGGACCGACCACGGTCACTCGTGCCGGCCGCACGACCCGGTCACCGATCCGGTAACCGGCGTGCACGATGTTCTGGCACACGGTCGTCGACACCTCCGGAGAGGTGGCGTGCATGAGCGCCTCGTGCAGGTTCGGGTCGAACTCGTCACCGGGTGCCCCGAACTTCTCCAGGCCCAGCCCGGTCACGATCCGCTCGAGCGAGTCCGCGACGGCCTTGAAGCCGCCCTCGACCTCGCCGTGCTCCCGGGCCCGGTCGATGTCGTCGAGCACCGGGAGCATCGCCGACAGCGCGGCGAAGGTGGCGTTCTGCTTGACCAGCTCCCGGTCGCGGTCGACCCGACGCTTGTAGTTGACGTACTCGGCCTGCAGCCGCTGCAGGTCGCCGGTCAGCGTGGCCACGTCCTCCTGCGCCTTGGCCAGGTCGGCGACCAGCTCGGTCGGGGTGTCCCCGGCCATGCCCTCGCCGTTGCCCTCGGCGACGCCCTCCCGGGGGCCGGGGCCCGCAGTGTCCTGCGGGGCCCCGGCGCCGGTGACGTCCTGGCCGGGCGCGGTCCCGGCCTGCTCGGCTGCGGTGCTCTCGTGCTGGTGGTCAGCAGAGGTCACTTGTTCTCACCCTCGTTGTCCTCGTCGACGATCTCGGCGTCCACGACGTCCTCGTCGGAGTCCCCGGTGCCCGTCGTACCGCCGGCAGCGGCGGCCTCGGACTCACCGGCGGCGTACATCGCCGCACCCATCTTCTGGCTGGACTCACCGAGCTTCGAGGTCGCCGCGGCGAGCTCGTCCTTGTCGGCGTTCTCGTCCTCGAGCAGCTTCTTGAGCGCCTCGACGTCGGCCTCGACCTCGGTCTTGACGTCACCGGGGATCTTCTCGGCGTTCTCGGAGAGGAACTTCTCGGTCGTGTAGACGAGGCTGTCGGCCTGGTTGCGGGCCTCGACCGCCTCACGACGCTTGCGGTCCTCCTCGGCGTACTGCTCGGCGTCCTTGATCATCTTGTCGATGTCTTCCTTCGACAGCGCCGAGCCGCCGGTGATCGTCATCGACTGCTCGCGGCCGGTGCCCCGGTCCTTCGCCGAGACGTGCACGATGCCGTTGGCGTCGATGTCGAAGGTGACCTCGATCTGCGGCACGCCGCGCGGAGCCGGCGGCAGGCCGGTCAGCTCGAAGTTGCCGAGCGGCTGGTTCTGCGCCGCCATCTGACGCTCGCCCTGGTAGACCTGGATCTGCACCGAGGGCTGGTTGTCGTCGGCGGTGGTGAACACCTCGGACCGCTTGGTCGGGATCGTGGTGTTGCGCTCGATCAGCTTGGTCATCACGCCACCCTTGGTCTCGATGCCCAGCGACAGCGGGGTGACGTCGAGCAGCAGGACGTCCTTGACCTCGCCCTTGAGCACGCCGGCCTGCAGCGCGGCACCGACCGCGACGACCTCGTCGGGGTTGACGCCCTTGTTGGGCTCCTTGCCGCCGAGCAGCTGCTTGACCTGCTCGGTGACCGCGGGCATCCGGGTCGAGCCGCCGACCATGATCACGTGGTCGATCTTGGAGATGTCCTGGCCGGCGTCCTTGAGCACCTGCTCGACCGGCTTCTTGGTGCGCTCGAGCAGGTCGGCGGTGATCTTCTGGAACTCCGAGCGGGTCAGCTTCTCCTCGAAGTGGAGCGGGCCGGACTCGCCGTGGGTGATGTAGGGCAGGTGGATCGTGGTCTCGCTCGAGGCGGACAGCTCGATCTTCGCCTTCTCGGCGGCCTCCTGCAGACGCTGGCGGGCGATCTTGTCCGCGCCGAGGTCGACGTTGTTGGAGTCCTTGAACTTCTTGACCATCCACTCGACGATCCGGTTGTCCCAGTCGTCACCACCGAGGTGGTTGTCACCGGAGGTCGCCTTCACCTCCACCACGCCGTCGCCGATCTCGAGCAGGGACACGTCGAACGTGCCGCCGCCGAGGTCGAAGACCAGGATGGTCTGGTCGCTCTCCTTGTCGAGCCCGTAGGCCAACGCGGCCGCGGTCGGCTCGTTGACGATGCGGGAGACGTTGAGGCCCGCGATCTCACCGGCCTCCTTGGTGGCCTGGCGCTGGGCGTCGGAGAAGTACGCCGGGACGGTGATCACGGCGTCGGTGACGGTCTCACCGAGGTACGCCTCGGCGTCGCGCTTGAGCTTCTGCAGCACGAAGGCCGAGATCTGCTGCGCCGTGAAGTCCTTGTCGTCGATCTTGGTCTTCCAGTCGGTGCCCATGTGGCGCTTGACCGAGCGGATGGTGCGGTCGACGTTGGTGACCGCCTGACGCTTGGCCACCTCGCCGACGAGCACCTCGCCGTTCTTGGCGAAGGCCACCACGGACGGGGTGGTCCGGGCACCCTCTGCGTTTGCGATGACGGTGGGTTCGCCACCCTCGAGTACGGCGACGCAGGAGTTCGTCGTACCCAGGTCGATGCCGACCGCGCGTGCCATGTGTCTACCTCCACGGATCTCCCCCGCCACGGTGGCGAGGTGTTGCTTCTTGGTCTGCTTCAGGGGCGGTTGCTCGTGACTCCCGCCAACAAGAGACTGTCAAACAACTTGAGTGGGTTCAACTCAACTCTTGTCACTGGGGACAACGCAGCACACGCACCCCTTGTTCCCGGGGGTTCCGGACCGGATCTGTGATCCGGGCCACCCGGCCGGCCCGGGTCAGGCGCGGGGTCGAGGGCCCCGCTCGAGGCGCGGGAAGGTGCGCCGGAACAGGTCGACGAGCGGGCCGAGCAGCAGGAACACCAGCACGGTGGCGGGGCCGACCGCCGCGCCGAGCAGCCAGCCGGCGGCCGCACCGCCGAACTGCACGAGGTTGTAGCTCCACCGGAACGGCAGCGGCGGGTCCCACGCGAGCGCCATCGCCTCGGCCGGGCCGGCGCCGGTCGCGCTGGCCAGGTAGGCAGCCACCCCGACGGCGATCAGCGCCAGGGCCGGGACCAGCAGCCCCGCCCTGACCGCCAGCGAGGTCGGTTCGGGCACCACCGCCATCACCGCCGAGATCACGATCCCGACCAGGAACCACTGCACCAGAGTGCCCGGCCCGGGGCGGGTCCCGCGCACCCAGGCGAGGCCGATGAACGCGGCCCCGACGAGGATGTTCATCAGCCAGAACGGCACCCCGGTGGCCAGGGTCAGGCCGCTGACGAGGGTGGAGTACCCGTCCGAGCCCATCGAGGCCTCGAGCAGCAGTGCCACACCGACCCCGAGGACGGTGCAGGCCAGCACGAGCTGGAGGTACTGCACGACCCGGGCCGGGCCGCCGGCCTCCGCGACGCCCGCCCCCGGCAGGTCCGCCCCACCCATCGGCGCTCTCCCGTCCGGCTCAGCCGACCGGTTGCGGTTCGCGCTCGGCGTCGGCGGCCGGCAGGGTCAACCGGCCGGTGCGCGAGGCCCACACCTCGAAGATCACGGTGGCGAACGGCGGGACCGAGCAGGCGAGCGCGGTCAGCGCCACCCTCGGCGACCAGCGCAGTCGCCACGCGAGCAGGAGCGCGAGGGCGACGTAGGCGACGAAGATCCCTCCGTGCAGCGCACCGAAGACCTGCACCCCGCGCTCGGTGGTGCCGGCGACGTGCTTGAGGTACATACCGACGAGCAGGCCCGCCCACGAAAGCGCCTCGGCGACTGCGACGGCCTTGAACAGGGTGATCTGGGTGCGCAACGGCATGCCGGCGATCGTACGGCGGTCAGCGGACCCGGATGGTGACCGGGTTGGAGGCCTTGCCGCTGGC
Organism: Nocardioides pakistanensis; assembly: GCF_054781215.1. Taxonomy (NCBI): domain Bacteria; kingdom Bacillati; phylum Actinomycetota; class Actinomycetes; order Propionibacteriales; family Nocardioidaceae; genus Nocardioides; species Nocardioides pakistanensis. The sequence continues at coordinate 21,896 of NZ_BAAGUV010000024.1, forward strand.
CGTGTCGACGACCCGGAACTTGTTGGGTCCCGACCGGCCGGTCATCACGTAGCTGGAGAACGTGCCGCCGCTGACCGACGCCGAGGCGTCGAAGTTCTGCCAGCCGCCCTCGAACCGCTGCACCTGCAGCGAAGCGCCCTCACCACCCGGGTAGGTGCCGGTGAGGTAGATCCGCTCCATCGGCGCGACCTCGACCGGGCTCGCCGACAGGCTGATCACCGACTTGGGCGGCTTGCGCTTCTTCTTCTTCTTCTTCGGCTCGGCCGACGGGGAGGCCGACTCGGACGGGGACTCCGACTCGGTGGGGTCGACGCCGCCGTTGAGGTCCTCGAGGGTCAGTCCCTGGTCGTCGTCCTCGGTGCGCTGGCCGGGTGTGCGGTCGGGGATGTGCAGGCTGGGCTCCTCCTCGACGGTCGCGCGTTCCTCGCCGACGCCGGCGACGTTGACCACGCCGAGCGCGACCACGCCGATCAGCCCGCCGACGAGCACGGCGACGCCGAGCAGCGCGCCGAGCCCCACCAGGAGGGGTCGGTACCACGGCTTCTCGTCGTCCTCGACCATCGGCGCCAGCCTAGTCGGGTCGCCAAGTGGCGCCCAGTGACCGCCGTACCGTGGTCAGACCCCGCGCTTCCAGACCAGCTCCTCCACGAGCCGCGCCGAGCGCCAGCCCGCGGCGGTGCGCACCAGCCGGTGCCGGTAGTAGCCGCCGAACTCCCACAGCAGCTCGCTGCCGTCGGGCTGCGGGAGCACCATCGGGTTGAGGAAGTAGGCGAGCACGGTCGCCTCGTCGCCGGTCACCTCGACCTCGGACTGGGCGATCACGTGGTGGCGGCGCGGGAACATCGGCAGCATCTCGGCCAGCCAGGCCTTGACCTTCGGGAACTCCCCCTCGATGCCACCGGTCGCGGTGTAGTCGATGGTCGCGTCGGGAGTGAACACCTCGTCGAGGCGGTCCCACTCGCCGGTGTCGATCGCGCGGGTGTAGCGGGTGAGCAGGTCCGCGATCTCGAGCCGGTCCGAGATCAGCTGTACGTCGAGCACGGGCACCGTCCGGGGTCTGGTCGAAAACTGAAACAGGTTCTAGCATGAGGCCGACTCGTCCCCAACGCCAGGGAGCCACCCGATGCGATTCACCTACGCCGAGGCCATGACCCGGGCGGAGTACTACCTGCCGTTGGCACAGGCGGCCGACGCGGCCGGCTACGACTCGATGACCGTCGCGGACTCGCTGATCTACCCGCGCGAGTCCGACGCGACCTACCCCTACACCGACGACGGCGACCGGGAGTTCCTCGAGGACAAGGAGTTCATCGAGACCTTCACGCTGATCGCGGCGATGGGCGCGGTCACCGAGCGGATCCGGTTCACCCCGTTCGTGCTCAAGCTGCCGGTGCGACCGCCGGTGCTGGTCGCCAAGCAGGCCGGCTCGATCGCCTACCTCACCGGCAACCGGCTCGGCCTGGGCGTGGGACTGAGCCCCTGGCCGGAGGACTTCACCGCGATGGGCGTGCCGTGGAAGGGCCGCGGCAAGCGGATGGACGAGGCGATCGACATCGTCCGCGGCCTCACCGCCGGCGGCTGGTTCGAGTACCACGGCGAGGTGTTCGACGTACCGGCGATGAAGATGACGCCCGCCCCCACCGAGCCGATCCCGATCCTCGTCGGCGGCCACAGCGACGCCGCGCTGCGCCGGGCGGTCACCCGCGGCGACGGCTGGATGCACGCCGGCGGTGACGCCGAGGAGCTCAACGTGCTGCTGGACAAGCTCGCCAAGCTCCGCGCCGCGGAGGGCGTGAGCGACAAGCCGTTCGAGATCCACGTGATCTCGATGGACGCCTACTCCCCCGACGGGATCAAGCGGCTGGAGGACAAGGGCGTGACCGACGTGATCGTCGGCTTCCGGGTGCCCTACGTGAAGGGGCCCGACACCGAGCCGCTGGAGAAGAAGGTCGAGCACCTCGAGCGGTTCGCCGAGTCCGTGGTCGCGAAGGTGAAGGCATGACGAGCGCCCAGGGGCCCCACCTGCTCGAGAGCGTCGCGGGCAGGGAGCTGACCCGTCCGTTCAGCGACGCGGTCGCGGAGGCGGAGCGGCTGATCGAGGGCGCGTCGTTCATCCGCACCGAGCAGGACCTCGCGGAGGGCTACGAGTACCTCGCCGGCGGCATCCGGGCCTCGCTGCAGGCGGCGTTCGGCTACGACCTCGCGCACCCGGTGTTCATCAACTCCACGCACCAGTACTCCAAGCAGGGCCTGGACAACCCCGACGCGATCTACTTCCACGCCTACATCGAGGACACCGCGGAGTACGTCGTTACCGGCCGCCGCGGGACGTGCGCGGACCTTTCCTTCCAGGTGATGAACGGCAACTACTCACCGGCCGAGGCCCCCGACAGCGTGGCGGCGTTCGACGACCGCGCGATCGAGGTCGCCGCGGACGGGAGCTTCGAGATCCGGTTCGGCCCCAAACGCGAGGACCCGCCGGCCAGCTACTTCACGTTGGCGCCGGGCAGCTCGATCCTGATCGTGCGGGAGGTGTTCAGCGACTGGTCCGCCGAGGAGCGCGGCGACCTGCGTATCCACCGCGTGGACACCTTGGGCACGGTCCCGCCCTCCCCTTCGGTGGAGCAGATGGCCAAGCGCTACGCCGTCGCGGCGAAGATGCTGGTCGGCCGGATCAACACCTGGTTCGCCTTCCCCGAGTGGTTCACCTACAAGGAGCCGGTCAACACGCTCACCGTCCCGCAGGTGACGCCGGGCGGGCTGTCGAGCCAGTTCTCCTCGATCGGCCACTACGAGCTCGCCGACGACGAGGCGCTGGTGGTCACCGTGCCGAAGGCCGAGTGCGCCTACCAGGCGATCCAGATCGGCTCGGCGTGGTACATCTCCACCGACTACGTCAACCACCAGACCTCGCTCACCGCGGCCCAGTCGCACACCGACCCCGACGGGATGCTGCGCTACGTGGTCAGCGCCCAGGACCCCGGCATCGCGAACTGGCTGGAGACCACCGGCCACACCCGCGGTGTGATGATGCTGCGCTGGCAGCGGCTCTCCCGCGAGCTGACCGCCGACGACGGCCCGCAGGCCGAGGTGGTGCGGTTCGAGGACCTGGCCGAGAAGGTGCCGTACTTCGACGAGCAGCGGGTCAGCCCCGAGCAGTACGCCGCGCGGATCGCCGAGCGGCAGGTCGGTGTCGCGCGCAGGATGATCAGCTGATGGGCCTGCTCGACGACCGGGTCGTGGTCGTGTCCGGCATCGGGCCCGGCCTCGGTGCGGCGATCGCCCTGCAGTCGGCGCGGGCCGGGGCGAGCGTCGTACTCGCTGCGCGGACGGAGAAGCGCCTCGAGAAGGTGGCCGCGGCCGTGCAGGAGGTCGGCGGCACGGCACTCGTCGTCCCGACCGACATCACCGACGACAGCTCGGCGCAGGCGCTGCTCGACCGCACCCTCGAGGAGCTCGGGCGGGTCGACGCGCTGGTCAACAACGCGTTCGTGATGCCGCCGATCGAGCCGGTGAGCGAGGCCGACTTCGACGCGGTCCGCGCCGGGTTCGAGACCAACGTGCTCGGGTCGCTGCGGATGTCGAAGGTGTTCGTCCCGGCGCTGGAGCAGACCCAGGGGTCGATCGTGATGATCAACTCCGCGGTGCTGCGCCACAGCAGCCCGGAGTACGGCGCCTACAAGATGGGCAAGGCCGCGCTGCTCGCGATGGCGCAGACGCTCGCCTCGGAGGTCGGCCCCCGCGGTGTGCGGGTCAACTCCGTCGCACCGGGCTACATCTACGCCGACTCGCTGAAGTGGTACTTCGACTACCTCGCCGGCGAGCGCGGCGTGACCCACCAGCAGGTGTACGACGAGACCGCCGCGGCGTGCGACCTGCGCCGGCTGCCGGTGCCCGAGGAGATCGCCGACGCCGTGGTCTTCCTCGCCTCCGACCTGGCGCGCGGGATCACCGGCCAGTGCCTCGACGTCAACTGCGGCGAGTACCACCACTAGGAGCAGCCATGCGTGAGAGAGACAGCGTCGGGACGTTCGAGGACCTCCACGAGGCGGCGTCGCGGGCGACCGGGCTCGACGACTTCGGCGGCGACGAGTACCACGAGGGCCTGCGGATCCTGCTCGACGACTACGCCACCGAGGCCGGGCTGACCGGCGCCGGCAACTACATGCAGCGCTCGTTCGTCCGCGGCGCGCTGATCGCCCGGCTGCTCAGCCAGGCCGGGTTCAAGCAGCACCCGGAGTACGCCGAGGTGCCGATCGAACGGCCGGTCTTCGTGACCGGGCTGCCACGCACGGGCACCACCGCCTTGCACCGGCTGCTCACCGCCGACCCCCGGCACCAGGGTGTCGAGCTGTGGCTCACCGAGTTCCCCCAGCCGCGGCCACCCCGCGAGACCTGGGAGGCCGACCCGGTGTTCACCGGGATCCAGGCGGCGTACGCCGAGCACCACGTCGAGAACCCCGAGTTCATGGGGATCCACTACATGGACGCCACCTCCGTGGAGGAGTGCTGGCGGCTGCTGCGCCAGTCGGGCAAGTCGATCGGCTACGAGTCGCTGGCCTACATCCCCAACTACTCGGCGTGGCTGTCCAAGCAGGACTGGACCGACGCCTACGAACGGCACAAGGCCAACCTCCAGCTGATCGGCCTCAACGACCAGGACAAGCGGTGGGTGCTGAAGAACCCCTCCCACCTCGTCGGGCTCGACGCGATCATGGCCGTCTACCCCGACGCGCTCGTCGTGCAGACCCACCGCGACCCGCGGGTGGCGATCGCGTCGGCGTGCTCGCTGAGCGCCGAGGCGACCAAGGGCTGGTCGACGGTGTTCGAGGGTGGGGTGATCGGGCGGACCCAGCTCGACATGCTCGCCGGGGCGTCCGCCAGGTTCGCCGAGGAGCGGTCGAAGTACGACCCGGCGCAGTTCCTCGACGTGCAGTACGACGACTTCGTCGCCGACCCGCCCGGGACCGTCCGCCGGATCTACGATGCGTTCGACCTGCCGTGGACCGACGACGTCGCCGACCGGGTGAACGCGATCGACGCCGAGTCGCGCCAGGGCCCCAAGCGACCGTCGCACCGGTACTCGCTGGCCGACTACGGGCTCACCGAGGAGGACGTGCTCGCCCGCTTCTGACCCCCACCGCGAAGTAACGCGGGGTTATGGACGCTGGACACGCCGCACACCGCGTGCGAACCGTCCACACCGCGTGGGAAGTCGACGTGGAATCCCTCAAGAGCGGTCCCTGGCCTGCCGAAAGTAAAGGCGACAGCTGCGCGTCCCACGGTGGGGAAGCCGGACGGGCTCGCGGACCGATCTACCTCTTGGGGAAACACCGGTGTCCTCGCACGTCCCGGTGTCGCTGCTGCGACGCCTGCTCATCACTGCACTGTCCGGCCTGCTCGCGGTATCCGTCGCCGCGCCGGCGGACGCCCTCAAGGCCGTCGAGCCGTACGGCAGCTACCAGCCGCAGGTCTCCTGCGACCCGGTGGCCAAGCCGGGCGTCCTCGCCTTCCGCGGCCTGATCAACCGCCAGTTCGGCGGCGGCGACCTCGGCATCACCCGCTCCTGCTCGGTCGGTGGCACCTCCGAGCACAAGGAAGGCCGCGCCTGGGACTACGCCCTGAACTGGCACAACCCCCGCGACCGGGCCAAGGCCAAGCGCGTCATCGAGTGGCTCACCGAGCCCGTGGCCCGCGACCCCGCCCGCCGCGCCAAGCGCCTCGGCGTGATGTACATGATCTGGAACCGGCGGATCTGGTCGTCGGGCGGCTGGCGGCCCTACACCGGCACCTCGCCGCACCGCGACCACATCCACTTCTCGTTCACCTGGAACGGCGCCATGCGGCGCACCTCCTGGTACACCGGCCGGGTGATGGCCCACGACTACGGCCCGTGCCAGAAGTGGGTGGGCGAGTACGCCCCGCGTTGGCGGTCGCCGCGACTGGCACCGTGCCCGGAGCCGATCCGGCGTCCGAGGGCGAACAAGAACGGCATCTACCGCGCCCAGTCCGGCGAGACGCTGCGCCGCGTGGCCCGGTTCTTCCACATCTCGGTCCGCCAGGTGCGGGTCTGGAACGGCTTCCCGCGTCGCGGGCCGGTCGAGCTGTACGTCGGTCAGCGGATCCGGGTGAAGAAGCCGACCGTGATCCCGCCGGTGGACCAGCCGGCCGAGCCGACCCCGGAGACGCCGGTCCCGGCTCCGGAGCCGCCGACCCCGGGTGACTGGCCCGACGAGTGGAACGGGGAGTGGCCCGACGGCTGGCCGGACCCGAACGACCTGCCCGACGGCTGGCAGAACGGCTGATCGTCCGGACCCCGGTCGAGGGCGACACCAGGCTCGCCCTGGTCGCGCCGGCCGGCGTCCGTACAGGCAGCTCAGCGCGGGCGGACGAAGATGCGCGCCCCATAGCGCGGGACGCTCGTGATGTTGCGGACCTTGGGCTTGTCGCGGGAACCCGCGGGCACGTGCACGTCGTACCTGGTCAGCACCTCGCGCAGCACCGCGACGCCCTCCATCAGCGAGAAGCCCGCCCCGATGCAGCGGCGCACCCCGCCGCCGAACGGGATCCAGGTGTTCGGCTCGACATGGCCCTCGGTGAACCGCTCGGGCCGGAACACCTCGGGGTCGGGGAAGTTCTCCGACCGGGAGTGGGCAAGGATGATCGACGGCCCGATGTTCGTGCCGCGCGGCAGCTCCCAGCCGCCGATGGTCGCCGGAGCCATCAGGTGGCGCACCACCATCGGGATCACCGGGTGCAGCCGCATGGCCTCCTTCATCACGGCCTCGAGGTAGTCGTCGTCGCCCTCGTCGGCGGCCCGTCGGGCCTTGGCCAGCTGGCCCTCGTCGCGGCCCAGCTCGTACAGCGACCAGGACAGCGCCGTCGCGGTGGTCTCGTGGCCGGCGAGCAGCAGCGTCACCAGCTGGTCACGCAGCTCGGCGTCGGAGAGCTTATCGTCGCCGTCGCCGACACGCAGCAGCTGGGAGAGCACGTCGGTGCGGTCGGCCAGGTCCCCGGCAGCACGGCGTTCGGCGATCTCGGCGTACATCACCTTGTCGAGCTCGCGCTGGTTGTCGACCGTGGCCTTCCACGGCCCGAACTTCTGCAGGAACGGGTAGCCCCAGCCGAGCAGGATGATCGGGTGGATGTCGACGGTCTTGTTGACCAGCGGCCGCAGCTGGGCCAGACGGGCCTCGTCGGTGACCCCGAAGACCACCTGGAGGATCACCTCGAGGGTGAGGGCGTTCATCCGCTCCAGCGCGCGGAACGGCCGGCCCGGCGTCCAGCGCGCGACCTCGTCCTTGGCGATCGTGGTGACCAGCGACTGGTACCCTCGCAGCGCGGCGCCGTTGAACGCCGGCATCAGGAGCTTGCGAGCGCGTCGGTGCTCGGTGGAGTCCTGCAGCAGCAGCGAGTGCTCGCCCATGATCGGGCCGAGGATCGCGTTGCCCTTGCCGGCGTGGAACACCTCCGGGTCGCCGGCGAAGATCTCCTTGGCGTGCTCGGGGCGGGTGAACAGCACCAGCGGTGACCCGCCCGGGACCAGGCGGATGGTGAACACGTCGCCGTAGCGGCGGTGCATCGCCGGGATGAACTGGTGGCGGAACCGCATCAGGAGCATGCTCTGCACGAGCGCCGGCCACTGCGGCCCCGGCGGCAGCTGGCTGGCCGGGATCTTGCGCGCGAACCCGGCGTTGTACGGCTTCATCTTGGTGAAGCGATCGTCGGTGACCGTCATGACCACTCCCGGTGCTAGAACAGGTTTCGCATACTACGGGTATGTCCCGCTGGGCAAAACCCCCTGCGCCCGGCGGCGCCTGTCCCTGCCGGATTCTCACGTTAACGTGAGAATCCGCCACTCGGCACGGGCCGCAACCCGTGCAGAGCGGCAGTTCGTCGTGCCCAGTTCGTCGTGCAGTACGGCGGTCAGCTCAGCCCTGCTCGGCGCGCAGCTGCCGCTCCCGGCTGGCGTGCTCGTCGGTGCGCTCGTCGTACGCCCAGAAGTCGCGCAGCCACACCGCGACACCGACCACCCCGACGACGCACAGCACGCCCCCGCTGGTGATCGAGCCGCGCACCGACCACGCGTCGGCGACGAGACCGGCGCGGGCCTGGCCGCCGAGGGGACCGATGGAGTAGGACAGCATCTCGATGCCGGCGAGGCGACCGCGCATGTGGTCGGGGATGGTCTGGTTCCACACCGTGGAGCGGAAGATCCCGCTGATCATGTCCGCGGCACCGGCGAGGACCAGGAAGACCAGCAGCAGCCAGATGCTCGGCATCAGCCCGGCCACGGCGACCGCGGCTCCCCAGACTGCGGCGGCGACCACCACCGCCCGGCCGTGGTGGTGCACCCGCTTGGTCCACCCCGACGAGACCGTGGCGAGCAGGCTGCCGACCGTGCCGGCGCTGTAGAGCAGGCCCAGCATGCCCGGCCGCTCGAACACGTCGGAGGCCAGCGCCGGGAACAGCACCGTCGGCATCGCCATCAGCATCGCCACGATGTCCACGACGTAGGTGCCGAGCAGGTCACGCCGGCGCAGCGCGTAGGTCAGTCCCTCGTGGATGCCGCGCAGCGAGGGCGGGTTGCTCCGGTCGGTGACCGGGTAGGGCCGCAGCGCCGCGAACAGCGCGGTCGCGATCACCAGCGCCACCACGTCGACCGTGAAGCACCAGGCCACCCCGACCGTCGCCAGCAGCACACCACCGACGGCGGGGCCGGCGAGCAGCCCGACCTGCACCCCGAGCGAGGACAGCGCGCTGGCGGCCATGATCTGGTCGTGCTTGACCGTCCGCGGCTCCAGCGCCTCCTTCGAGGGTCGCTGCATCGACTGGGCAGCCGCGAGCATCGCGCCGAGCACGTAGATCGGCCACACCTTCGGGTCCGGGAGCACGGCGTTGACCGCCAGCAGCGCGGTCAGCACGGCCTGCGCCGAGCCCATGGCGACGAGCATCCGGCGCCGGTCGACGTGGTCGGCGAGCGCTCCGCCGTACAGACCGAACACCACCAGCGGCACCAGCTCGACGATGCCGAGCGCGCCGACAGCAAGGTTGGAGCCGGTGAGCTGGTACAGCTGGTAGGGCAGGGCGACGTAGGAGATCATCCCGCCGAGGTAGAACACCGCCCCGGCCCAGAACAGCAGCCGGAAGTCGCGCGAGTCGCGCAGCGGGGTGGTGTCGACGCGCAGCGCGCCGAGGCGTTCTCTCCAGGTCACCGGCGCATGCTGCCAGCGGCGCACCACTGCCGCCACGGGATTTCGGCAGGAGTGACCGACGCCACCGGCCTCAGATGAGCAAACCGCGGCTGCGGGCGAGCGCGGCGGCTTCGGTGCGGCTGGCGGCGCCGAGCTTGGCCAGGATGTTCGACACGTGCACGCTGACGGTCTTGTCGCTGATGAACAGCTGCCGCGCGATCTCGCCGTTGCTGCGCCCCTGAGCGACCAGGTCGAGGATCTCCCGCTCCCGCGGGGTCAGCTGTCCCGGGTCCGCGTCGACGCGCCGGGATGCTGCCGGCGCCGACCCCGCCGCCCGGAGCTCCGCGAGCAGCGGCGCTGCGCCGAGCCGGTGCGCGGCCTCACGGGCGGCGTCGGCATGCTCGCGGGCCTCCGCCGCGTCGCCCACCGAGCGGAGTACGGCGGCCAGCCGAGCGCGCGAGCGGGCCACCTCGAAGACGTGCCCGAACTCGCCGAACCAGCGCACCGCCTCACGCCACGGCGCGATCAGCTCCGACTCGGCCGGCACCTCGACCCCGGCGAGCCAGCGCAGACGCAGGTGCTCGGCCTCGGCCCGCGCCCGCCAGGCCTGACCCTCCGGGCCGATCCGGCGACCCCGGCCCTCGGCCCGGCTCATCGCGTCCCGAGCGGCCTCGAGGAGCACGTCACCACGACGAAGAAGCTCCCCACGCTCGGCCGCCGGCCTAGCCGGCGCCTGCCTTGCGAGGTGCCCCAGGACGAGCGCGCCGAGCCGCACCTGCGCCAGGAACGACTTGACCTGCCACAGGCCGGTGATGATCTCGACGACGTCGTCGTGAACGCGCAGCACGGCGTCGAGGTCGCCGGCCTCGCCGTGCAGGTCGATCGCGGCGGCGGCCCCGAGGATCGCGATGAACCCGTCGCGGTCCCACCAGCCCCGGTGGGGCGCCAACCGGGAGAGCGCGTCGATCTGGCCTCGACCCGCCGCGACCGCGAGCGCCACCATCCCGAGCGCCGCCTCCGCCATCGGCGGCGGGGACTCACCGGTCAGCTCGGCGATCCGCGTCGCGTCGTCCCACCGTCCGCCGACGTAGGCGGTGATCGCAGCCATCAGCCGGGCGTCGAAGCCATAGGGCGCCCACGGCCGGCCGACCTCGCCTGCCCGGCGGGACGCGGTCTCGTAGGCCTCCGCGGCCGCGTCGAGCTCGCCGTGCTCGTAGTGGAGCGCGCCGAGCAGGTGCAGGCCGCGGAACTCGGCGGTGACGTCACCGTCGGCGCGGGCCAGGGCGACGATGCTCTCGAAGGTCCGTCGCGACGACTCCGGGTCCTGGTCGCGCTCCTCGAGTCGGGCCAGGGTGGTGGTGGCGTCGAGGGCGACTCGCGGCAGGTCGAGCTCCTCGGCCAGCTGGAGCGCCTCGCCGGCCCACCGGACCGCCTCGTCGACGCGCTGACGCAGCGCGTTGGCCTGGGCGTGCACCCCGGCCAGGCGGGCGCGCAGCTGCGTCGCCTCCGGACCCACCAGCCCCAGCGCCTCGGTGGTCAGCTCCAGCGCGTCGATGTCGCTGTCGGCCATCAAGGCGGCGTGCGCGAGGGTCAGCATCAGTCGGGCACGGTCGACGTCCGGCGCGTCGACGCGGAGCTGCGCGAGGTGGTCGGCGACCAGCTCGATCGCCCGGTGGGCGTCGCCGGCGGCGAGCCAGGCGTCGCTTGCCCGGCTGGTCAGCGAGACCATGTCGACCTCGGCCGGCCGCTCGTCGGCGTGGGCCGGCTTGCCGAGCAGCTCGAGGGCCACCTCGTAGTGCCGGGCGGCGTCGTCGGGCCCACCGACGGCCATCGCGTCGTCGCCGGCCTCGATGCTGGCCCGGACCGCGGTGGCGACGTCGTGGGCAACCCGGGCGTGCCGCGCGAGCTCCGCAGCGGTGCCCTGCGCGACGTTGCGGCAGAGGGCGTCGACGAACGCGGCGTGCCGGCGCACCCGCTCACCGGGCAGCAGGTCGTCGTAGACCGCCTCGCCGAGCAGCGCGTGCCGGAACGCGTAGCCCGCGCCGCTGGGCACCAGCACGAAGCTGTCGACGGCGTTGCGCAGCGCCCGGTCGAGGGCAGCCGGGTCGAGCGGCACGACGGCGGCGAGCAGCTCGTGGGACACCTGTCGCCCGGCACAGGACGCGGCCCGGACCACCTCGCGGGCGTCCTCGTCGAGCTGGTCGACGCGCACGAGCAGCAGGCTGGCGAGGTCGTCGGGCAGGGTGCCGGCGGTGATCGCGTTGGCGACGACGAGCTCCTCGGCGAAGAACGCGTTGCCCTCCGCGCGGGTCACGATCGCCTGCATCTCGGCCTCGGAGAGCTGCCCGTGGTGAAGCGACGCGGCGAGCGCGCGGACGAAGCTGTCGCCGAGCGGGCCGAGCTGGAGACGGTGCACGCCGGGGATCCGGCTCCACTGGGCCACCGTGGCGCGGAGCGGGTGTCGCCGGTGCAGGTCGTCGCTGCGGTAGGACGCCACCACCGTGACCGGTCCGGCGAACCGGCGCTGGAACAGGAACCCAAGCAGGTCGCGGGTCGACTGGTCGGCCCAGTGCAGGTCCTCGAGGATCACCAGCAGCGGCGCCTGCGCAGCGAGCAGCTCCAGCACGGCGTGGACGGTCTCGAACAGCTCGGCCCGCTCGACGTCGTGGCCCTGACTGCCGGGGCCGAACATCAGCCGCTGGCCGGGCAGCAGCTGCCGGACCGCGGGGTGGGCCTCGCTCACCGTGGCGACCAGCTGCGGGTCGTCGTGCGCGAGGCGGCCGAGGATCTCGGTGAACGGGAGGTAGGGAAGGGCGCTGTCACCGAAGTCGAGGCAGTGCCCGGTCACCGTGCGCCACCCCACCTGCTCGGCGCGGGCGCGCAGCTCGGTCAGCACCCGGGTCTTGCCGACCCCCGCGTCGCCGGAGAGCAGCACCACGCCGGCCGTGGCCCCGGGGGCCAGGCCGGCGAGCCGCTCGAGGTCGGCCAGCTCGTGGACGCGCCCCATGAGCGGGGTGGAGAGCAGGTGGGCGGGCACGTCCTCCATCTTCGTGCCCACCACCGACAATTTCAGCCGGGTTTCCATCCGGATCAGGCTCAGGCGGCCCGGTCCCACCGCCGTCGGTCGGCCGCCGGAAGGGCCGGGGCCGACGCTGCCGGCGACGAGGTGGCAGGGTCGGCGGCCGCGCCGTCGCGGTCGGGCTCCGGGCCGCGACGCTGACGGGGCACCCGTACGTGCCGTTCGCGACGACGACGACGCTTGGGCCGCACGGCCATCATCCGTTCGCGTCGGTAGTCGATCTCTGCGGCGAACATCATCTCGTGTGCCGGGAACATCGTGGTTCTCCTCAGGTCGGTCTCATCGGGATGTGACGAGACTGCGCGTCTGAGGTAGCCGCGCACATCGGGAGAACTCCTTATCTCGCCGGCGTCGCGCGCCTTAGCGTCCTACGCGAGGGGGCACAGCTCTCCCCCGGAGCCGAGCGCCCAGGCGCCCCCGGATGCGTCGGTCTGCCCGCCCGTCCACGCGACGCGGGACCGGGAGCGCACATCGGGACCGCCGTACGACGCGCACGCCGCCGTGCGACGCAGCGCGAGAGGGTCAGCCCTGCGCGCCGGCCCGGAACACCTCACGCACGAGCGGCACCCCGGGCCGGTAGGCCAGGTGGACGTAGGACGGCGCGTCGAGGACGGCGAGGTCGGCCGACGCGCCGACCGACAGCCGGCCGACGTCGGAACGGCCCAGGGCGGCGGCGGCGCCCGCGGTCGCGGCGTGCAGCGCCTCGGCCGGGGTCATCCCCATCTCCCGGACCGCGAGCGCGACGCACAGCGGCATGGACGAGGTGTAGCTCGAGCCCGGGTTGCAGTCGGTGGCGACGGCGACGGTGACCCCGGCGTCGAGCAGCCGGCGGGCGTCGGGGTAGGGCGAGCGGGTCGAGAACTCCACCCCGGGCAGCAGCGTGGCGACCGTCCCCGACGACGCCAGCGCATCGATGTCGGCGGCGGAGAGGTAGGTGCAGTGGTCCACCGCGGTCAGGCCCAGCTCGCAGGCCAGCTGCACCCCGGGACCGGGCCCGAGCTGGTTGGCGTGCAGCCGCCCGCGCAGCCCCGCCGCCGCCCCGGCCGACAGCACCGCGCGCGCCTGGTCGACCGAGAACGCCCCGGTCTCGCAGAACACGTCGATCCACTTGGCGTGCGGCGCGCACGCCTCGAGCATCGGCCCGGTCACCAGGTCGACGTAGCCGTCGGGGTCCGACGCGTACTCCGGCGGCACGACGTGCGCGCCGAGGAAGGTGGTCTCCTCGGTCACCTGCGCGGCCAGCGCCAGCGCGCGGGCCTCGTCGCGGACGGTCAGCCCGTAGCCGCTCTTGACCTCGACGGTGGTCGTGCCCTGCCTCCGCATCTCGCCGACGTGGCGGGCCAGGTTCGCCGCGAGCTGTTCGTCGGTGGCGGCGCGGGTGGCGGCGACCGTCGTACGGATCCCGCCGGCGGAGTACGGCGTCCCGCTCATCCGGGCGGCGAACTCCTCGGACCGGTCTCCGGCGAAGACCAGGTGCGAGTGGGAGTCGACGAACCCCGGGATGACCGCGCGCCCGCCGACGTCGTACGCCGTGTCGGCGGCCGGCGCCCCGGCCGCGGGACCGACCCAGGCGACCCGGCCGCCGTCGACCACGACCGCCGCAGCGGAGAGGACCCCCAGCGCAGAGCCGTCGCCGAGCCCCGGGTCGTTGGTGACCAGCTGGCCGACCCCGGTGACGAGCAGGCTGCTCATGCTCCCTCCCAGAGCCCGGAGACGACCGACTCGAGCGTGTGCCCGATCTCGTGGCGGTCGTGGTTCTCGACGACGACCTGCCCGTCGCGGACCACCTGCACCACGTCGGCCGCGGTGGCGGCGAAGACCGCGGTCTCGGCGGTGGCACCGGTCCCGGCCGTGCGCGGCGAGTGCAGGTCGAGGGTGACCAGGTCGGCGTGCGCGCCGACCTCGATCCGGCCCACGTCGTGGAAGCCGAGCGAGCGGTGCCCGGCCGAGGTGGCGGCCCCGAGCAGCTCGGTCGCCGACCAGTGGCCCCGCTCCTGCCGAGCCAGCCGCTCGTCGAGCTCCACGGCGCGAAGCTCCTCGAACGGGTCGACCACGGCGTGGCTGTCGGAACCGATCGTCAGCGTGGCCCCCGACCGGTGCAGCGCCCGCGACGGACCGATGCCGTCGCCGAGGTCGCGTTCGGTGGTCGGGCAGAAGCAGGCGTAGCCGCCGAGCCGGCCGATCGCCTCGACGTCGGCGTCGGTCAGGTGGGTGGCGTGCACGACGGTGGTCCGGTCGCCGAGGACGCCGGCGTCCTCCAGCACCCGGGTGGGCGTCCGCCCGTAGGCGGCCCGGCAGGCGTCGTTCTCGGCGACCTGCTCGGACAGGTGCACGTGCAGGGGCACCCGGTCCACGCTCGCCCAGGCGGCGACGGTGCTCATCGCCTCGGGCGGCACGGCCCGCACCGAGTGGATCGCGGCCCCCACCACGACGTCGTCGCCGGCGGCGTACTCCAGCCGCTCCAGCCGTGCCGCCCACGCCTGCGCGGTGCCGTCGCTGAACCTGCGCTGGACGCCCTCGGGCGGCGTGCCGATCCCGGAGGCGAGGTAGCAGGTGTCGAGCAGGGCGATCCGGATCCCGGCGTCGCGGGCGGCCTCGATCACCGCGAGCCCCATCGCGTTGGCGTTGTCGTACGGCGTCCCGTCGGGCTGGTGGTGCAGGTAGTGGAACTCGCCCACGCTCGTGAACCCGGCGAGCAGCATCTCCCTGTACGTCGCCCGGGCCAGCTCGTAGTAGGAGTCCGGGTCGAGCCGGCCGGCGAGCGCGTACATCTGCTCGCGCCAGGTCCAGAAGCTCCCCCGACCACGCTGGGTCCGCCCCCGCAGCGCGCGGTGGAAGGCGTGACTGTGGCAGTTCGCCATCCCCGGCACGGTCAGCCCGCGCAGCCGGCGTGCCGACTCCGGGGGGTGCGCGACGCCGGTCTGCACGCTGGAGAACCGCTCGTCGGCGATCGTCACGACCACGCCGTCGACGACCTCGCCATCACCGAGCCAGGCGTGCTCGAGCCAGAAGGTCGCGATCATGCCGCCAGCCTCTGCAACGTGTCGGCCAGCGCCTCGACGCCGGCCAGGCAGTCGACCATCTCGGCGTGCTCCTCCGGCGAGTGCGAGATGCCGGTCGGGTTGCGCACGAACAGCATCGCCGTGGGGATGCCGGCGGTGGACAGGATGCCGGCGTCGTGGCCGGCCATCGTCGGGATGACCGGCCACCCCGACGGCTCGGCGATCCGGCGCGCCAGGGCGGCGTCGAAGACCACCTCCGGCGACACCGACTCGGGCGTCGCGGCGGCGGTCGTGCCGTCCCGGCCGGCGCGGTCCACCGCCATCCGCTCCACGGCGGCGACCAGCTTCGCCAGGTGCTCCTCGGAGTCGGCGCGGGCGTCCAGCCAGGCGGTCACTCGCGACGGCACCGCGTTGGTGCCGTTGGGGTGTACGTCGACCCGCCCGAACGTCGCGCGCTGACCGGAGAGCCGGGCCTGCTTGTTCGCCGCCAGAGCGGTCATCGCGTAGGTCAGCATCGGGTCGTGCCGGTCCTCCATCCGCGTCGTGCCGGCGTGGTTGGCCTGGCCGGTGAAGTCGAAGCGGTACCTGCCGTGCGGCCAGATCGAGCTCGCGACACCGACCGGGGCGTCCAGGTCGACCAGGTGGCGGCCCTGCTCGACATGGAGCTCGACGAAGCAGGCCACGCGCTCCCGCAGGTGCGCCCACGCCACCTCGGTGACGTCGGGGTCCACGTGGACGCCGGCGTCGGCCATCGCGTCGAGGAGGAACACCCCGTCGCGGTCGCGCAGCTCCTTGGCACGGTCGAGCGACAGCGCCCCCGCGGCCAGCCGGGAGCCCAGCGTGGCGACCCCGAACCGCGAGCCCTCCTCCTCCACGAACACCGAGATCCCGATCGGCCGGGACGGCGTGAAGCCGCGGTCGCGGAGCCGGTCGATCGCCGCGAGCGCGGACACGACGCCGAGCGGACCGTCGTACGCACCGCCGTCGAGGACGGAGTCGAGGTGCGACCCGGTCACCACGCCCGGGCCGGCCGCACCGGCGGGCCGCCACCAGGCGACCAGGTTGCCGACCTCGTCGCCCTCGACCGTCAGCCCGCGGGTGTGGCACTGCTCGACGAACCAGCTGGTCAGCTCGCGCTCGGGGGTGGTGAACGGCTGGCGGAAGTACCCGCCCGAGCGCGCCGAGCGGCCGAGCGGCGCCAGCTCGCGCCACATGGCGTCGAAGTCAGCGTGCGACATGATCTGCTCCATGGAGTTCCAAGAGGTGGTCCGCCGGCGTCGGATGGTGCGCAACTACTCGAACGCGCCGGTCGACACCACTGTGGTCGAACGCATCCTCGCCAACGCGCTGCACGCGCCGAGTGCGGGGTTCACTCAGGGCTGGGCGTTCCTGCTGCTGGACTCCCCGGCCGACGTGCAGCGGTTCTGGACCGCGTGCACACCGGCGGAGGCGAGCGGCGAACCCGACTCCTGGCTGCGCGGCATGCGCACCGCGCCGGTGGTGATCGTGCCGCTGTCGCACAAGGCGGCCTACGTCGGGCGCTACTCCGAGGCCGACAAGCAGCGCGACCGGGTCGAGGCGCGCTGGCCGGTGCCGTACTGGCACATGGACACCGCGATGGCGTCGCTGCTGATGCTGCTCACCGCGGTGGACGAAGGGCTGGGTGCCTGCTTCTTCGGCATCCCCGCCTCGCGGACCGACGCGTTCCGTGAGGCGTTCGGTGTGCCCGAGGACCACATGCCGATCGGCGCGATCACCCTCGGCCACCGCACCGACGACCTCGGCTCGCCTGGGTCCGCGGCCCGTCGCACCCGCAAGCCGGTCGAGGAGGTCGTGCACCGCGGCACCTGGTGACCCGTGCCCCGGCCACCGGCGGCTTTGTAGGCTGGAAGGGCCTGACATCCGGGGGTGATCCAGATGCGCGACCGTCGCCGAGACCGTGCCCGCAGCATGGAGCAGGAGATCGAGGAGGAGCGGCGCCTGCGCCGGGCCAAGGTCACCGCGCTGACCGGCCAGGTGCCCGAGGCTGACGAGGCCACCGCGGACTCCGCTGCCGAGGACGACGAGGACGAGGCGCCGGTCCACCGGATGGAGCAGCAGGCGCTCTGGGTTGACCTCCAGGTGCGCCGGGCGATGGAGCGCGGCGACTTCGATGACCTGCCCGGCGCGGGCAAGCCGATCAAGGGACTCGGCGGCACCCACGACCCCGACTGGTGGGTCAAGGGGCTCATCGAGCGCGAGCAGATCACCGGCGTGCTGCCGCCGGCGCTGGCGCTGCGCAAGGAGGACGTCGAGCTGGAGGGCGTGCTCGACCGGGAGACCACCGAGGAGGGCGTGCGCCGGGTCGTCGCCGACTTCAACCGCCGGATCGTCGAAGCCCGCCGGCAGCTGACCGGGGGCCCGCCGGTGATCACGCCGACCCGCGACGAGGATGCCGAGGTCGTGGCGTGGCGAGCTCGGCGGGCCGAGCGGCGCGAACGGCAGCGGCGTCAGCTGGAGAGCGCAGCCGGGCAGTCTGCCGTACCGAAGCCGCGGCCGCGGCCGGGCCAGCGCTGGTGGCGACGCAAGCACTGAGGCCTCAGCCTTCCCGCATCGGGATCCGTACGCCGCGCTCGGCGGCCACCTCCTCGGCCCGCTCGTAGCCGGCGTCCACGTGCCGGATCACGCCCATGCCCGGGTCGTTGGTGAGCACCCGCTCGATCTTCTGAGCCGCCAGGTCGGTGCCGTCGGCGACGCACACCTGGCCGGCGTGGATCGCCCGGCCCATGCCGACCCCGCCGCCGTGGTGGATCGACACCCAGCTGGCTCCCGACGCGGTGTTGACCAGGGCGTTGAGCAGCGGCCAGTCCGCGATCGCGTCGGAGCCGTCGGCCATCCCCTCGGTCTCCCGGTACGGCGAGGCCACCGACCCGGCGTCGAGGTGGTCACGGCCGATCACGATCGGCGCCTTGAGCTCTCCGCTGCGCACCATCTCGTTGAACTTCAGTCCGGCGAGGTGCCGCTCGCCGTACCCGAGCCAGCAGATCCGCGCCGGCAGGCCCTGGAAGGCGACCCGCTCGCCGGCCATCGTGATCCAGCGGCGCAGCCGCTCGTTGTCGGGGAACAGCTCGAGGATCGCCCGGTCGGTGGCCGCGATGTCGGCCGGGTCGCCGGACAGCGCCGCCCACCGGAACGGGCCCTTGCCCTCGCAGAACAGCGGCCTGATGTAGGCCGGCACGAAGCCGGGGAAGTCGAACGCGCGCGCGAAGCCGCCCTTGCGGGCCTCGTCGCGGATGGAGTTGCCGTAGTCGAACACCTCCGCGCCGGCGTCCAGGAACCCGACCATCGCCTCGACGTGGCGGGCCATCGACTCCCGCGCCCGCTCGGTGAGCCCGGCCGGGTCCTTCTCGCGCAGCTCCGCCCAGTCCTCGAACGCCACTCCGGAGGGCAGGTAGTACAGCGGGTCGTGCGCGGAGGTCTGGTCGGTGACGATGTCGATCGGCGCACCCTCCGCGAGCAGCGCGGGCACCATGTCCGCGGCGTTGCCGAGCACCCCGATCGACAGCGGCCTGCGCGCGTCGCGTGCCTCGACCGCAATCCGGAGCGCGTCGTCGAGGGAGTCGGCCTGGACGTCGAGGTACCGGTGCTCGATGCGCCGCTTGATCCGCGACTCGTCGCACTCGATGCAGATCGCGACGCCGTCGTTCATGGTCACCGCGAGCGGCTGTGCGCCGCCCATCCCGCCGAGCCCCGCGGTCAACGTGATCGTCCCGGCCAGCGACGCCTCCGCCCCGGTGGTTGAGGAGGGATCACCGGTGGTTGAGGAGGGCCGAGCCTGCGAGGCCCGTCTCGAAACCACCGCAGGATCGGCAGCCAGCTTGTCCGCCACCGCGGCGAACGTCTCGAAGGTGCCCTGGAGGATGCCCTGGGTGCCGATGTAGATCCACGACCCTGCGGTCATCTGCCCGTACATCGTCAGGCCCAGGTGCTCCAGGCGCCGGAACTCCTCCCAGTTCGCCCAGTCCCCGACCAGGTTGGAGTTGGCGATCAGCACCCGCGGCGCCCACTCGTGGGTGCGCATCACGCCGACCGGCTTGCCTGACTGGACGAGGAGCGTCTCGTCGTCGGCGAGCGTGGAGAGGGTGCGCACGATCGCGTCGTACGCCTCCCAGCTCCGCGCGGCCTTGCCGCTGCCGCCGTACACGACGAGGTCCTCCGGACGTTCCGCCACCTCGGGGTCGAGGTTGTTCATCAGCATCCGCATCGGGGCCTCGGTCTGCCAGCTGCGCGCGGTCAGCTCGGTCCCCCGCGGGGCCCGGATGGGACCGTGCATCTCCTCGGTGGTTGAGGAGCCGAGCTTGCGAGGCGTCTCCTCGGTGGTTGAGGAGCCGAGCTTGCGAGGCGTCTCCTCGGTGGTTGAGGAGCCGAGCTTGCGAGGCGTCTCCTCGGTGGTTGAGGAGCCGAGCTTGCGAGGCGTCTCGAAACCACTGTTCATGCGAGCTCTCCCATCGTGTCTTCCACAGCAGCGACGACCGCGCCACTGCGCACCAGCTCAACTGCGTGTTCGATCTCCGGCGCCAGGTGCCGGTCCGGGCCCGGGCCGGGGACGGTCTCCCGGAGCAGGCGCAGCACCGCAGCTGTCGCGGGGGCGGGCTCCAGCGGCGCCCGCAGGTCGAGCGCGCGGGCTGCGGTCAGCACCTCGACCGCGACCACGCGGGCGAGCCCGTCGACCGAGCGGCGCAGCTTGCGGGCCGCCGACCAGCCCATCGAGACGTGGTCCTCCTGCATCGCGCTCGACGGAATCGAGTCGACGCTGGCCGGGGCGGCCAGCCGCTTGAGCTCGGACACGATCGCGGCCTGGGTGTACTGCGCGATCATGTGGCCGGAGTCGACGCCCGGGTCGTCGGCGAGGAACGGCGGCAGCCCGTGGCTGCGCGCCTTGTCGAGGAACCGGTCAGTGCGCCGCTCGGAGATCGACGCGACGTCGGCGGCCGCGATCGCGAGGAAGTCGAGTACGTAGGCGACCGGGGCACCGTGGAAGTTGCCGTTGGACTCGACGCGCCCGTCGTCGAGGACGACCGGGTTGTCGATCGCGGAGTCGAGCTCCCGCTCGGCCACCCGGGCCGCGTGGTCGACGGTGTCGCGCGCCGCGCCGTGCACCTGCGGCGAGCAGCGCAGCGAGTAGGCGTCCTGGACCCGGTTGCAGTCCGGTCCGCGGTGGCTCGCGACGACACCGGAGTCGGCCAGGATCGCAGTGAGGTTGGCCGCCGAGGCCGCCTGCCCGGGGTGTGGCCGCAGGGCCTGAAGGTCGGCGGCGAAGACGCGGTCGGTGCCGAGCTGGGCCTCCACCGACATCGCGGCCGCCACGTCCGCCGTACGCAGCAGCAGCCGCAGGTCGTGGATCGCCAGCACCAGCATGCCGAGCATCCCGTCGGTGCCGTTGATCAGCGCCAGCCCCTCCTTCGCGGCCAGCTCGACGGGCGCCAGACCGGCCGCCCGCAGCGCGTCCGCCGCCGGGACCAGCGCGCCGGCGGCGTCGCGTACGTCGCCCTCCCCGGTCAGCGCCAGCGCGCAGTGCGCCAGCGGGGCGAGGTCGCCCGAGCAGCCCAGCGACCCGTACTCCCGCACCACGGGCGTGATCTGGTGCGTGAGCATCGCCGCCATCGTCTGCGCGGTCTCGACCCGCACGCCCGTGTGACCGGTCGCGAGAGTGGAGAGCCGCAGCAGCATCAGCGCCCGCGTGACCTCGCGCTCGACCTCGGGGCCGGATCCGGCGGCGTGCGAGCGGATCAGCGACCGCTGGAGCTGGGCTCGCCGCTCGGTGGGGATGTGCTTGGTCGCGAGTGCGCCGAAGCCGGTGGAGATCCCGTACGCCGGGGTGGGGGCCGCCGCCAGCTGCTCCACCGCCGCGCGGGCCTTGTCGATCGCGGCGACCGCCTCGTCGGTCAGCTGGACGGCGGCGCCGTGGCGGGCGACCGCCACGACGTCGGAGAACGAGACGGGGCCGACCCCGACGTGCACGACTGTCATGCAGCCATTCCACTGCCTGGCCCGTGCCACGGCCAGGACCCGCACGGGTCATCTGTCTCGGATCCGAGACAGCCTTCTCGTCAGTCGCAGCCGTGCGGGCCGGCGGGGCAGGAGGAGCCGACCGCCAGGTCGACCAGCGAGCCCCAGCGCATCGGGTCGGCGGTGAACTCACCGGTGCCGACCAGCACCACCACGACGCCCTCGGCCGACACCGCGGTCATCGTGCGAGGACCGTCGTCGGCGGCGACCGATGCGGTCCCGAGACGCGGGTCGGGCTGGGCGATCCAGCCGCAGCCGACGGCGGTGTCACCCAGTGCGGTCACCGCCGCGTCCGCGGTCTTGTCGTTCGGGTAGGTCGCGACGGTCTGCACGACCAGGCCGTCGACGGAGCCGCCGAAGGACATCGACCGCTGACCGAGCGCGCCCTCGGGCCGCAGGCACTCGTCGCCGTCTCCGGGGTGAGCCTGCCAGCTGCCGCCGAGCATCATCCCGACGGTCTCGGCGTCGAGCATCGCATCGGCCGGGACGTCCACCCTGGCAGGTGCCTCCTCCTCCGAGGGCTCGGGCTCGTCGAGGCCCGGTTCGGGCACCTCCGGCGCCTCGAGGCCAGGGTCTCCGGGCGGCAGCGACACCGGCGCCGAGGGCGACGGCGTGGCCGACGACTCGACCGAGGAGGCGCCCGTCGGTTCGCCCGAGGTCGCCACGGTCACGTCGTCACCGCACCCCGAGACGAGGGCCGCAGCGAGCGCGACGCCCACGGCCACCGCCACCTGAACCGATCGGCGGCGGCTCACCGGCCCTCCACCTCGACGTCGAGGACGCCCTTGTTGTCGGCGTAGTAGTCATCGGCCACGACGAACCACAGCGGGCCGTCGGTGCTCGTGGTCAGGTCGTAGACGTACTCGTGGCCTCTCACGTTGCACGCTCCTCGTCCCGAGGTCGGCTTCCACTCCACGATCTGCAGGTTCACCGCCAGGTCACCCAGCGGCGCGCGCCGGCCGTTGAAGTCACCGTCGTACCTCGTCGAACGCCAGTAGGGGTCCCTCTCGGTGACCGTGCACTCGGCGTCGGCGACGATCCAGTCCTCGTCGCTGTCGCGCATCAGGTACATACCCGAGACCGTCAGACGCAACCGGGTTCCGGCCGCGAACTCCTGCTCGGTGCGCACCGCCTTGTCGCTGCGCGAGTCCACCTCGAGCCACTCGTACTCGACCGCCTGGTCGGGCTGGGGCAGCGTCGGCGTGGGGGTGGGTGTCGGCCACGTGGGTGTGGGGCTGGGCTTGGGCGTCGGCGTCGGCGTCGGCCACGTGGGGGTCGGCGACGGCTTCGGCCAGGTCGGGGTCGGAGTGGGCTCCGGACGGCTCGGCGTCTCCGGCTCGGGCTCGGGGTCGAACCCGTCGTACGCCGCCACCTTCACGCTCAGCGCCCCCTTGTTGTCGGCATGGCCGTAGGGGTCGCTCACGCGGATGTTGAGCGGCGAGGTGCGCTCGGCCCGGTGCAGGTAGGTGTAGGTGTGCGAGGGGTCGCAGTCCTCACCGCCGCTGATCGGCATCGTCCGCACCCCCGACATGCGCGGGGAGAGGCTGTCGTAGCTCCAGTCGCCCGCGACCATGTCGAACGCGTCGTAGTCGCGGCGCCACCCGTCCCCGCCGGCCACCGTGCACTCCGCGTCGGCGGTCGCGCCGTTGCCGTCGGTCCAGGTCCCCGACACGGTGACCAGGTAGTCCCGCCCGGAGCGGAGCAGCCCGGGGCTGGTCGCGCCGGCCTTGCTGCGCGCCGGCACCGTCCAGGACATCGTGTCGCGGACGGTGCCCAGGTCCAGGATCCGCACGGACAGCTTGCCGCGGTTGTCCTTGTAGGACTTCGGGTCCCAGATCGCGAAGGGCACCCGCCCGGTCCGCTCGGCCTCGTACACCCAGCGGTAGGTGTGGCTGTCCACGTCGCAGCTCTGTCCGTCGTCGGCCTGCGCATAGAGGTCGTGCCCGTCGACGTACAGATCGAGGTGGTCGGCGTACCACTCCTCGTGCCGCAGCGAACGCTCGCGCTGCCACCACGAGGCGCCCTGCCGGGTGCTGCACTCGGCATCGGCGATCGCGCCCTTGCTCCTCGCGTAGCGGTAGGTGCCCTCGACCTCGATCAGGTAGCGACGGTCCTCGCGCAGCGCCTTGCGGGTGCGCGTGCCGGCGCGCGCTCTGGCCGAGACGCTGAGCTTCTCGACGACGAGCGGCTTGGACTGGGCGAGGCGGCGCGGTGCACGCGGCTCGGGGATCGCCCGGGTGCTGCGGTAGCGCTCGTCCGGGCGCGGGTCCGGCCAGTCGTAGCGGTCGGTGGGCCGGGTCGGCCGCGTCGGGCGGTCCGGCGACGGCTTGGTGGGACGCACCGGACCCGTCGGTGCGGCACCGGAGCCACGCGGGAAGTTGCGGGGGTTCCAGAACGACGACTTCTTCCGGGCGCCCGCCCAGCTGAGCGAGAAGTGCACGTGGTCGGTGTGCGGGCTGGAGCCGGTGTAGCGACGCCACCCGGAGCCAGCTGCGTACGAGCCCCAGATCCGCCGGTTCCAGATCATGTACTGGATGCCGAGACGGCGAGCCATCGCGAACCGGTTGCCGTACTTGTCGGTGGCCAGCAGCCACGTCATCAGCGAGTTCACCGACGCGCGGTCGCGGGCGCTGTAGGCGGAGACGCCCCAGTCGAAGGCGCGCCCCTCCTTGTGCTCGGACTTGCCACCCGAGCCGCAGGCCCGGGAGATGCCCAGGCTGCGGGAGTTCGGATAGGTGCGCAGCAGCATGCTCGCGAACGCGCTGGTCCCCGGCTTGGCCGCGGGCGAGCAGCTCGACTGACCGACGTAGTTGGCCAGCGGCTCGATCGCCGCGGTGTACTTCGCGGCCGCGCGCGGCACCTTGGCCGAGGCAGGGACCGCCGCGAGACCGACCAGGGCTGTGGCGACCAGCGCCCAGGCAAGGCCGGCCGAGACGGCATGGATCAGATGACGGCGAACGTCGAACACGCGGATTGCTCCCAAGGTGCGAGCACCGCGCCCCGAGGCTGCGGTGCAGTGCGGCCAGCACCTCCCTGCCGACCGCTCTTTACCTAACGTCGGTCGCAACCGCGGACAGTCTTAGGCATTTTGTAAAAAGCCTGAGGGCGGGACTTTAGTCAGGAGTCGGACAAACCGGGGCATTCCCGAGCGTTCGGTACGGCGCTCCCGCCTGTCGGCGGCTACCGTCTGAACCGTGGGACAGGTCCCGGCCGCAACCAGAGCACTCCGTGTGCTGCGCTTCCTGGCGACCCAGGCCGACCCGGTGACCCTCGCCGCGATCGCCACCGCCGTCGACCTCCCGCGCTCCACCGCCTACCACCTGCTCACGGTGATGGTCGAGGAGGGCTTCGTAGTCCACCTGGGGGACGAGCACCGCTACGGGCTCGGCGTGGCCGCGTTCGAGGTGGGCAGCGGGTACACCCGCCAGGCACCCCTCCAGCGGATCGCCCGCGTGCCGCTGGCAGCGCTGGTCGACGAGGTCGGCCACTCCGCGCACCTGGCGGTGCTCCACGGCCGGGACGTGCTCTACGTGCTCGAGGAGCGGGCGCCGGGCCGGCCACCGTTGGTCACCGACGTCGGCGTGCGACTTCCGGCGCACCTGACCGCGAGCGGCCGGGCGATCCTCGCGGCCCTGCCGGCCAGCCAGGTCCGGGCGCTGTTCCCGGACCGGTCGGCGTTCGTGGACCGGCACGGGAACGGCCCATCGTCCCCGGCGGCGCTGCGGGTCCTGCTCGCCGAGACCCGGCAGCGGGGCTACGCGCTGGAGGACGGTGAGGTCACCCCCGGCTTCGCCTCGGTCGCCGCCGTCGTCCGCGACCACACCGGGCATCCGGCTGCCGGGGTGGCCGTGACCTTCCCGAGCGAGGCAGCTCCCGACCTCCCCTCGACGATCGCCGCCGCCCGGCGTACCGCGGACCGGCTCACCGCCCGCATCGGCGGCACTGCCAGCTCGGCGACGACCGCCAGCTGACGTGACCCTCGTCACCCTCCGTCGTTGAAGCCGGTAGGCATCTCGGGACGAAGGGGACGGCACGTGCGCACCACGGCGGACAGCAGAAGAAGGTGGGTCGCGGTCGCGACCGCCGGCGCGGTCACCCTCGCGGGGGTGCTGACGGTCGCCGCCGGTGGGTCCAGCGCGGCCGAGGGCCAGCAGGCGCTCGATCCGGCGACGTGCGACCGCCAGTCACGCCCGGAGTCCGACATCCCCGGCCGGGTCCCGGCCGAGGCCTTCGAGTCCGGCCGGGCCGCGAAGGGCTACACCTGCAACGTGCGCCAGGTCGCGCACTACGGCGAGACCGGCGGCCTGAAGGTGCACCGCTTCGCCGACTCGTCGGGGCACGTCTGCGCCTTCTACGACTCGACGATCCTCTTCCCCACCGACGCGTTGACCAACGGGGTCACCGGCCTGGGCACCTACGTCATGGACATGACCGACGCCGCTCGGCCGGTCCGAACCGCGACGCTCACCAGCCCGGCGATGCTGTCCCCGCACGAGTCGCTGGTGCTCAGCGAGAAGCGCGGTCTCCTGGTCGCCGTACTCGGCAACGCACTGACCGCCCCCGGCCAGGTCGACGTGTACGACGTGAGCAGGGACTGCCGCACACCCCAGCTGCTGTCGAGCACCCCGGTCGGTGTGCTGGGGCACGAGAGCGGGCTCTCCCCCGACGGCAGGACGTTCTACGCGAGCTCGCTGGTCGGGCACGTGATGACCGCCGTCGACCTCACCGACCCGCGAGCACCCCGCCCGCTGTCGACCCTCGTGGGACACAACTTCCACGGCCTGCGGGTGAGCCGGGACGGCAACTACCTCTACGCCGCCGACCTCGGCCGGCCCGACGACCAGCGGCTGGTCAACGGCGGGCTCAAGGTGCTCGACGTCAGCGCGATCCAGGCACGCGAGCCGCTGGCACAGGCGAAGGTGGTCGCGCACCTGACCTGGCGGGACGCGGCGGTGCCGCAGGTGGCCGAGCCGATGCACATCGACGGGCACGACTACCTGCTGATGGTCGACGAGTTCCAGACCCTCCCCAACGACCCGACGTTCAGCTACCGCCCGGAGAACCACGCCGGCGTCGCCCGGATCATCAACGTCGACGACCCACACCGGCCCTACGAGGTCTCGCAGCTGCGGCTGGCGGTGCACACCGAGGCGAACCGCGCCGGGGAACAGCAGGACGACCCGGGCGCGAAGAACCCGGTCGGCGGGTACGCCGCGCACTACTGCTCAATCCCCCGGCGAGTGGACCCGGGCCTTGCCGCCTGCGCCTACATCGGATCGGGACTGCGGATCTTCGACATCTCCGACCCGGAGGCACCGCGCGAGGTGGGCTACTTCAACAAGCCGGCACCCACCGGCGGTTATGCGATGGCCCAGCCGGCGTGGGACGTCCCGCGCCGCCAGGTGTGGTTCACCGACGTGGACCAGGGGTTCTTCGCAGTCCGGCTGAGCGACCGGATCTGGCCCCGCGACCTCTGAGCGGCTCCATCCGCGCTCGCGGAGCGTGACCTATCTCGCAAGAACTCGTTGCACCCCGAAAGCAGCGGTTCTTCCCCCAGGAGTGTGCATGTCCGGCGACGTCGACCCGAAGTTCGAGCTGCCTCAACGGCACCGCAACGCACGTCGGCGGCTCGCCTGGTCGGTGGGCCTCGCGACCGGGGCCGTGCTGGCCGCGACGTTCGTGGTGCCGTCGTACGCCGGCGGGCTGACCGGGCAGAGCCGGACCGAGGACCGCCGCGGGGCGGATGCATTCAAGCAGGCCGCCGACGCGACCACAGCCGCCGCACTGGGCAAGAAGCACGACCACACCAAGCACGACCACGCCAAGCTCGCGGGCGGTGTCGACGACGGGCACGGTCACGACCACAGCGACCCGGCGACGAAGAACCTGCTGTCCCGCTCGGTGACCGACGCCGATGACCCGCTGACCAAGGACCCGACGACCAAGGCGCAGGCGGCCACGAACACGGCGACGGTGGCCGCCCGGCGCTACGACAACGAGCCACGGCTGCTCCCTGGCGAGGGCACCGCGCCACGGCGTACCGTCCCGGAGGACCGCTACGCGATGGCCGGCGGCTGCTACGCACTGGGCGCCGGCGGGCGCTGGGTGCAGCGGGCAGGTGAGGGCTTCGCGACGACCGCCGACCTCCGGGCGGCCGAGCCGCTCCACTTCCAGGCCACCGACCTGGGCAAGTACCTCCTCTACGGGACGGCGAAGGACTTCGTGGCCGCCGGCAGCGGCGACCCGCTCGGGCTGACCGGCGCCGCCGGCGTGGTGGCGGCCGACAAGCCGAGCACCTCGGCCGACTGGACGATCGTCAAGCAGGGCAAGGCTTTCCACCTCACCCTGCCCTCGGCGAAGAGGGCGCTCGGGGTCGACCAGGCAGGGCGCCTGGTGCTGGCCGAGAAGCCCGCCGCGTTCTCGATCCGGCGCACCTCCGGCTGCGCGGCCTGGCCGGAGGTCGAGACCAACGTGACCGGCCGGCCGCACCGCGGTGAGACCTCCTTCGCGGAGGTCCGCGGCTACACCGACGCGCACACCCACGGGATGGCCTTCGAGTTCCTCGGCGGCGAGGTGCACTGCGGCAAGCCGTGGGACCCCTACGGCGTCGAGTACGCCCTGGTCGACTGCGAGGACCACACGCTCACCGGCGGCAACGGCGCGGTGCTCGAGGGCTTCCTGTCCGGCCGGCCCAGCCACGACCCGGTCGGCTGGCCGACGTTCAAGGACTGGCCCGCTCCGGACTCGTTGACCCACGAGGGCACCTACTACAAGTGGATGGAGCGGTCCTGGCGCGGCGGCCTGCGGCTGTTCGTGAACCTGCTGACCGAGAACAACAAGCTCTGCGAGATCTACCCGTTCAAGCGCAACAGCTGTGACGACATGGACTCGATCCGCCTGCAGGCCAAGCGGATGAAGGAGTTCGAGCGCTACATCGACGCCCAGTCCGGTGGCCCCGGCGAGGGCTGGTACCGCATCGTCCGCTCGCCGTTCGAGGCCCGCAAGGTGATCAACCAGGGCAAGCTCGCGGTCGTCATGGGCATCGAGACCAGCGTCATCTTCGGTTGCACCATGAAGCTCGACATCCCGCAGTGCTCCGCGGAGGAGATCGAGCGACAGCTCGACGAGGTCCACAAGATGGGCGTGCGGCAGATGGAGCTGGTCAACAAGTTCGACAACGCGCTCTCGGGGGTGGCCGGCGACGAGGGCGCCACCGGCGTCGTGGTGAACTCCGCCAACTTCCTGGAGACCGGCTCGTTCTGGAAGATGCAGCGCTGCCCGCAGGGCTTCGGCGAGGGCGTCCACGACAAGGAGCAGCTCGCGCTCCCGAGTGCGGGCGAGGACCGCGACATGCTCTTCGGCGCGATCGCCGCTGAGTACGCGCCACCCCTTGCACTGCCGGTCTACCCCGCGGCTCCGCACTGCAACCAGCGCGGGCTGACCGACCTCGGCGAGCTGACCATCCGCGAGATGGCCAAGCGCAAGATGCTCTTCGACCCCGACCACATGAGCGTGCTCGGCCGCCGCGCCGCCCTCGACCTGGTCGAGAAGATGCGTTACCCCGGCATCCTGTCCAGCCACTCGTGGTCGACGCCGGACGCCTACCCGCGGATCTCCAAGCTGGGCGGCTACATCGCGCCGTACGCCGGCGACAGCACCGGCTTCGTGAAGAAGTGGCGGTACCACGCCAGCCGCGCCGACAAGCGCTACTACTTCGGCCTCGGCTTCGGCGCCGACATCAACGGCCTCGGCGCGCAGGGCGACCCGCGCGGCGCCGACGCCAAGAACCCGGTGACCTACCCGTTCACCGGACTGGGCGGCGTGAGGATCGGCAAGCAGGTCAGCGGCGAGCGCGTGTACGACATCAACGTCGACGGCGTCGCGCACTACGGCCTCTACCCAGACTGGGTGGAGGACCTGCGCAAGCTCGCCGGCGACGACATCGTCCAGGACCTGGCCAAGGGCGCCGAGGCGTACCTGCTGACCTGGGAGCGGGCGCTGGGCATCAAGGCCAACAGCTGCACCGCTGGTTCGGCAGTGCGCCCGGTCAAGGCGTTCCGCAGCCTGCCGCGCGGCGCGACGACCCGGCGGGTGCTGTTCGCCGCCGGCCAGCCCGACGCCCGGGTCGGCGACACGTTCACCTACTGCGCCCGCAAGCCCAACGGCGCGCGCACCAAGGTGCGGGTCGAGTTCGACACGAAGGGACGGCTGGTGCGCGTCATCTGACCATCCCCCGCAGGCCGGCGTCCCCCCACCGGCCCGCACGCTGTGCTGCGGGAGGCGTCGTCACCGCCCACCCAGACGCGCTTCTCGCAGCACAGCCCCTACTGCAGGCGCCAGGTCACCGGCAGCGAGAGCACGCCGTACGGCGCCACACCGGTCGTCGCGAGCAGCCGCTCGAACAACGGCGGCCCGCCACCGAGCAGGATGCCCGCCGCAGCCGGGGAGTCGCTGTTCTCCGCAGGCATGAACCGCTCGTAGAGCTTCGGCTTCGGCATCACCCGCAGCTCGACCTCCGCACGCGCGACACCGGCCCGTGAGCACGCCACCTCGACCGCCCGCTCCAGCCCGCCGAGCTCGTCGACGAGGCCGTGCGAGAGCGCGTCCGCGCCGGTCCACACCCGACCCCGGGCCACTGCGCGGAGGTCGTCGACGGCCATGCCGCGGTCCTCGGCCGCCTTGCTGGTGAAGTCGTCGTAGACGCGGTCCAGCCACTCCTCGAGCCGGGCCCATTCCTCGGCGTCGAAGGGGCGGTCGGTGGAGAACATCTCGGCGTACCGTCCCTCGGACACGCTCTCCCGCCGCACTCCGATCCGCGACAGCGTCTCGCGGATCACCTGCTTGCCGGCGAGCACACCGATCGAGCCGGTGATCGTGCCCGCGCCGGCGACCACCCGGTCGGCCGGCATCGCGATGTAGTAACCACCGGAGGCGGCGACGTTGGCCATCGAGGCGATCACCGGCCGTCCCGTCCGGCGCAGCGCCAGCACCTCACGCCGGATGGTGTCCGAGGCGACGTAGGAGCCACCGGGGCTGTCCACGCGGAGCACCACGGCCTTGACGGACTCGTCCGAGGCCGCCGCGCGCAACGCCGCGCCGACGGTGTCGGAGCCGATCGAGCGACCCGACATCGGGGTGGCGCTGCTCCGTCCGAGGTGGACCGGGCCCGAGGCGTGCACGAGCGCGACGACCGGCTTCTTGCGTCGTACGGCGGCGCCGGCCTGTGCGAGCGCGCCCTTGCCGTAGCGCTCGACGTACTTCAGCTCGACCTCGCCGAGCCGTCCGCGCAGGTCGGCGTACACCTCATCGCGGTAGCCGATCCGGTCGACGAGCCGACGTTCCAGCGCCTCCGCGGCCGACAGCGGCGCGACCTCCACCGCGGCCCGGACGTCGGCCTCGGTGAGCCCGCGTCCGGCCGCGACGTCGCGCACGATGGTGTCCATCGACGACTCGACCAGCCGGGTCACCATCTCCCGGTTCGCCTCGGTCATCTCCGAGCGCAGGAAGGTGTCGGCCGCGGTCTTGTACTCGTAGCGCTGGCCCATCTGGGTCTGCACGCCGAGCTTGTCCAGCGCGTCCTTGAGGAACACCGCCTCGGCGCTGATCCCGACCAGACCGACGTCGCCGCTGGGCTGCAGCCAGATCTCGTCGAAGGCGCTGGCGAGATGGACCGCGACGTTGCCCGGCACCATCTCGCCGAAGGTCTCCGCCCAGCAGACCGTGGGCTTGCCGGCCCGACGGAGCTCGGCGACCGCCGCTCGGATCTCCTCCGACTGCGCGAGCGTGCCGGGACGAGCCCCGACGTGCGCGACGAGCCCCGCGACGGCGTCGTCCTCGGCCGCCCGGCGCAGCGCCTCGACGACACCGCGCAGGCTCGGGACGTGCATCGAGCGGAACGCCTCGAGCGGTGACGCTGGTGGCGCTTCGAGCAGGCCGCGGGTGAGGTCGAGCTCGAGGAGGAGCCGAGCACCGTGCCGACGTACAGGGAAGCTCACCATGGTGCCAGCGTAGGAGCCCGGGCCAGCCAGTGGCGGGCACCACCTGGACAGACCCAAGTTACTGCTCGGTAGGATTTGTCTCACACCACCTGCCCGCTGACTCACCCCCGGGCTGAGCCGTAGGCTCAGCGCACCCCTGCACGTTTTGCGCGCAAGCCCCGACGAGGAGCACCCATGCAGATCTTCGCCATCGTGGTCTCACTGGCCATCACGGCGGTCGCTGTCGCCCTGTTCGCCCGGACGATCACGCACATGCTCCGGGTCATCCGGATCGGTCAGCCGGCGAACCGCACCGACCACGTCGGCCAGCGCCTCGGAGTCCTGGTCAAGGAGTCGCTGCTCCACACCCGCATGCTGCAGTGGACCAAGGTGGGCATCGGGCACTGGTTCATCTTCGTCGGCTTCGGGCTGCTCTTCTTCACGCTGGTCAACGCCTACGGCCAGCTCTTCGACCCGCACTTCGTGCTGCCGGTCATCGGCCACTTCCCGCCGTTCGAGTGGATCACCGAGGCGTTCACGTGGGTCATGCTCGTCGCGATCGTGGCGTTCATCGTCTACCGCGCGACGCGTCCGTCGGAGCGCACCCGCGGCGAGAAGGGCCGCTTCTACGGCTCCACCATGTGGCAGGGCTACTTCGTCGAGGCGATCATCCTGCTCGTCGGTCTGGCGATCATCACGCTCCGCGCGCTGGAGTACGCCATTGCGGAGGAGAAGTACCAGTCCCTGCTGCACTTCCCGCTCACCGCGTGGATGGGTCAGGCGTTCACCGGGCTGTCGACCGGCGCGCTGGAGAACCTGATCCTGCTGGTGGCGATGATCAAGATCGTCGTCTCGATGATCTGGATGATCACGATCTCGCTCACCCCGACCATGGGCGTGGCCTGGCACCGCTTCACGGTCTTCTTCAACATCTTCTTCAAGCGCAAGGCCGACGGCGGTACGGCGCTCGGCGCGCTGCCTCCGATGACGTCCGGCGGGAAGGTCATCGACTTCGAGGACCTCGAGGAGATGGACGAGGACACCACCCTCGGCGTCGGCAAGATCGAGGACTTCTCCTGGAAGGGCATCCTCGACTTCACCACCTGCACCGAGTGCGGCCGTTGCCAGAGCCAGTGCCCGGCGTGGAACACCGACAAGCCGCTCTCGCCGAAGCTGCTCATCACCAACCTGCGCAACCACGCCTACGCGAAGGCGCCGTACCTGCTGGCGTCCGAGGACGAGCGCGAGAAGCTCGACGGCGCCGTGCTCACCGAGGCCGAGCGGCCGCTCGTCGGTGAGACCGAGGGCGACTGGGCGTGGATGCCCGAGGGCGGCGCGGTGATCGACTCCGACGTGCTGTGGTCGTGCACCTCCTGCGGCGCCTGCGTGCAGCAGTGCCCCGTCGACATCGAGCACGTCGACCACATCGTCGACATGCGCCGCTACCAGGTGCTCGTCGAGTCCAACTTCCCCGCGGAGCTCAACGGCCTGTTCAAGGGCCTGGAGAACAAGGGCAACCCGTGGAACATGTCGCCCAACGCCCGACTCGAGTGGGCCCAGGGCCTGCCCTTCGACGTGAAGGTGGTCGGCGAGGACATCGAGTCCCTCGACGAGGTCGACTGGCTGTTCTGGGTCGGCTGCGCCGGCGCCTACGAGGACCGTGCGAAGAAGACCACGCGCGCCGTCGCCGAGCTGCTGGACATGGCCGGCGTCTCGTTCGGCGTACTCGGCAACGGTGAGACCTGCACCGGCGACCCGGCCCGCCGCGCCGGCAACGAGTTCGTCTTCCAGGGCCTGGCGTCGCAGAACGCCGAGACCTTCAAGGAGATGAAGGTCAAGAAGGCCGTCACGACCTGTGCGCACTGCTTCAACACGCTGAAGAACGAGTACGCCCAGTTCGGCGTCGAGCTCGAGGTGGTCCACCACACCCAGCTGCTCAACCGCCTCGTGCGCGAGGGCAAGCTGACGCCGGTGGCCACCAACGGCTCGTCCCCGAAGCGCTCCATCACCTACCACGACCCGTGCTACCTCGGTCGCCACAACCAGGTGTACTCCCCGCCGCGCGAGCTCCTCAACGTCATCCCCGACGCCCAGCTCACCGAGATGCCGCGCAACAGCGAGCGCTCCTTCTGCTGCGGCGCCGGCGGCGCGCGGATGTGGATGGAGGAGAAGATCGGCGAGCGCATCAACCTGAACCGCACCACGGAGGCGGTCGGGACCGGTGCCGAGCAGATCGCGACCGGCTGCCCGTTCTGCCGGGTGATGCTCTCCGACGGCCTCACCGCCATGCAGGCCGACGGCTCGGCCCGCGAGGAGGTCGAGGTCCTCGACGTCGCGCAGATGCTGCTCGCCTCGGTCAAGGGCGAGAGCCGCAAGCCGGTCGCCGCCGGCGCTACGGCCAAGGCCGCCGGCGCGGGTGCTGCCGCGGGTGCGGCCACGAAGGCCGAGCCGTCCGCGGGCGACGTCACCCAGACCGCGAACACCGTGACCGAGACCGAGGAGGTGGGCGCCAACGCGGCGGCCACCGAGGAGAAGAACCCCGAGGCCGAGACCAGCAAGGCGATCAGCTCCGGCTCGTTGTTCGACGCCGCCCCCGAGGCGGCCGACGCCAAGGACAAGCCGAGCGGTACGACGGGCACCTCGCTGTTCGACGCCGACTCCTCACCGGCCGCGGGCGGCCCCGCGAAGGCAGGCGGCGGATCGCTGTTCGACACTCCGGCACCTGCCGAGGAAGCCAAGGCCGAGCCGAAGCCCGCCGCCGAGTCCGCCAAGGAGTCGTCGCTCGGGTCGGGGTCGCTGTTCGACACTCCGGCACCTGCCGAGGAAGCCAAGGCGGAGCCTGCGCCCGAGCCGGCGGCTGAGACACCGGCAAGCGCGGCCCCGGCAAGCGCGGCCCCGGCCCCGGAGGCGAAGGCCGCCCAGACGAAGCCGGCCGAACCCTCGCTCGGCACCGGAGGGTCCCTGTTCGACGTGGCTCCCAGCGAGCCGGAGCCCGCCAAGGCCGAGGCTGCACCTGCGGCCGAGCCCGAAGCGAAGGCTGCGCCGACCGCCGAGCCAGAGGCGAAGGCTGCGCCGACCGCCGAGCCAGAGGCGAAGGCTGGGCCGACCGCCGAGCCTGAGGCGATGCAGCCCGCACCGGAGACACCGGACACCGCCGCGGAATCGGAGACGTCAGCAGCGCCCGCCGAGAGCAAGATCGACTCTGCAGGTTCGCTGTTCGACATCGCCCCGAGCGAGCCCGAGCCCGCACCGTCGGAGTCCGCACCGGCAGAGCCCGAGCCGGCACCCGAGCCCGCGAGCGCGGAGATGCCGGCGGAGCGCGCACCCGCGGAGCCGGCCGCTGAGCCGACCGCAGAGCCCGAGCCGCCGGCTGCGGCGGAGCCCAAGTCCGCGGACGAGACGCCCGCGAGCGCCCCGGCTGCTCCGGCGAGCTCGGGTGAGAAGCACGAGCCGAAGAAGGGTGGCATCGAGGAAGGCCAGTCCCTCTTCGACATCTGACCCGCCACCGCACGACACGAACGGGCCGCCCCTGCTCAGGGGGCGGCCCGTTCCACTGCTGACACCCACGCAGCCTCAGTGGCTTCGGGACGGGCATGCCTGGCCCAGGCCTGCGATCGCCGCGCCCCGGCTCCTGCGCGGGTCCGACGCGGGTCCCACCCGCGGCTCACTCATGGCGCTTCACTTGCAACGTTCTGCACCAATTTCGGCCGCGAAGTGGTGCAGAACGTTGCAAGTGGCGGCTCAGGCCACGATCCGAGCCGCGTCGGCCCGCGTGGGACCCGCGTCGGAGCCGCGCGGCGCGCGTCGGAGCCGCGTCGGACCGCGTGGGATCCAGGTGCGGCGGGGCGCCCGGCACCGACGTTGAGATGCGCCGACGCCGGAGTGACACCATCTGATGTCATGAGATGCTTGACGTGATGTCACGGTGATGTCATGCTGATGCACATGGACATCACGCCGTACATCGACAGCCTCCGCCGCGACCTCACCTCCGCCGCGGAAGCCGGCGGCCCGGAGACCAGAGCAGCCGCGGAACGGCTCGCGCTGGCCCTCGACCCGGCGATGCGGCTGGCGCTGATGGACGCGCTGTCCCAGGCGGCCGCCGAGATCACCAGCGAGCTCGCGGCCGGCTCGGTGGACGTCCGCCTTCGCGGCCGGGAGCCGGAGTTCGTCGTCGACGTACCCACGATGCCCCTGACCGCACCCACCGGCGCCACCGAGCCACCCGCGGTCGAGCCGGAGGCCGACGAGGACGACGGGGCGACGGCCCGGATCACGCTGCGGATCCCCGAATCACTGAAGACCAAGGCCGAGGAGATGGCCTCGCGTCAGGGCCAGTCGCTGAACACCTGGCTGGTCGCGACCATCCGCAGCGCCACCCGCGAGCGAGCGGTCAACGTCGACATCGACCTGTCGAGCATCCCGCTGTTCGACGACCTCCAGCGCGGCCTCGGCCGGCGCGGCGGCCGGCGGATGAGCGGCTGGGTCTGAGCACCCCCCAACAAACCCCAAGCACACACCCCACGGCCACGCGCGGCGCAGGACATGCCGCGCGGCGGACGAGCACACCCTGAACCCGGACGGAGTCCAGCATGCACAAGACGTTCCCAGCACACGGCCCGGCGTCGGTGTACGTCGAGATCGGCTCCGGCCTGGTCCGGGTCGACGCGACCGACACCGCGGAGACCGCCGTACACGTCGACGGTGACGGCGCCGACGACACCACCGTCGAGCTGCGCGGCGACCAGGTCGTGGTGATCGGCCCACCGCGGAGAGTCGGCTTCCTCTCGTTCGGCAGCGACCTCACGGTCACCGTCACCCTTCCGACCGGCAGCGACCTGACCACCCGGCTCGGCTCTGCCGACCTCGTGGCCACCGGTCGCCTCGGCGGCGGTCGCCTCAAGAGCGGGTCGGGGCAGGTGCAGGCCGAGGCGTTCACCGACGACACCGTGATCCAGACCGGGTCCGGTGACGTGGAGGTCGGCAGCGCCGAGGGGCACCTGCGGGTGAAGACCGGCTCCGGCTCGGTGCACGTCGGCCGCGTGGCCGGTCCGACCGCGCTCGTCACCGGGTCGGGGCGGATCAGCGTCGACACCGCCGTCGACCAGACGGTGACCAAGACCGGCTCCGGCGACGTCCGGATCGGCCAGACCAGCACCGACGTGTCCCTGCGCAGCGGCTCGGGCGACCTCGACATCGGCTCCGCGACACGCGGCGTGCTCAAGGCGAAGACCGCCTCCGGCAGCGTCCAGGTCGGGGTGCCCGCCGGCATCCCGGTCTGGACCGACATCACCTCGGTCTCCGGGGACCTGCGCTCCAACCTGCAGGGCGCCGGCCAGCCCGGCCCCGGCCAGGACCACCTCGAGATCCGCGCGACCACGGTCAGCGGGGACGTGACCCTCATCCAGCTCTAGGCCCTCCGAGGAGGCCACCATGTCCGGCTACGACTACTACGTGACCTACCACAACGCGCACGACCAGATCCGCGAGCGCGTCGAGACCACCCAGCGCTCCCGGGTCCCCGGACAGCGCCGTCGCCGCCCGGGACGCCGCGCCCTGGCCCGCGGCCTGCACTCGCTGGCCGACCGGATCGACAACTGAGGTCTGCTGCCTCAGATCCGGGTGCGGTGGAAGTTCTGGAACGACCGCGACGGCGTGGGGCCGCGCTGGCCCTGGTAGCGCGAGCCGTACTTCTCCGAGCCGTACGGGTTCTCCGCCGGCGAGGACAGTCGGAAGAAGCACAGCTGGCCGATCTTCATCCCGGGCCACAGCTTGATCGGCAGCGTGGCGACGTTGGACAGCTCCAGCGTCACGTGCCCGGAGAAGCCGGGGTCGATGAAGCCGGCGGTCGAGTGCGTGAGCAGCCCGAGCCGGCCCAGCGAGGACTTGCCCTCCAGGCGCGCGGCCACGTCGTCGGGCAGCGTGACGACCTCGTACGTCGATCCCAGCACGAACTCGCCGGGGTGCAGGATGAACGGCTCGTCGCCCTCCGGCTCGACCATCCGGGTGAGGTCGGGCTGGTCCTCGGCGGGGTCGATGTGCGGGTACTTGTGGTTCTCGAACACCCGGAAGAAGCGGTCGATGCGCACGTCGATGCTCGACGGCTGGACCATCGCCGGGTCGAACGGGTCGAGGGAGATCCGCTCGGCCTTCACCTCGGCGAGGATGTCGCGATCTGAGAGCAGCACACGCAGAACCTACCGTGTGACCACGGCTAGAGTCGCGAGAGTGGTGCAGCATCCGCCGTACGTCGCCGTGGTCGGCCCGTCCGCCCCCGACCGGCCGGAGATCATGGCGTCCGCGGAGGAGGCCGGCCGCCTCCTCGCCGGGCGCGGGTACGTCGTGGTGACCGGCGGCCTCGGCGGCGTGATGGCCGCCGCCGCTCGCGGTGCGGCCGAGGCCGGCGGCACGACCGTGGCGCTTCTGCCGGGCACGGACCGGGCCGACGCCTCGCCCGATCACCGCATCGTGATCCCCACCGGGATGGGCGAGATGCGCAACGCGCTCGTCGTCCGCAGCGCCGACGCGGTCCTCGCGATCGGTGGCGCCTGGGGCACGCTGTCGGAGATCGCGCTCGCCGCGCGGACCGGTGTGCCGGTGTTCGCCGTGGACAGCTGGGACCTCCCTGGCCCGGAGGTGACCACCTGTCGCAACGTGGCCGAGGCCGTCGCGGCACTGGCTACCAGGTTGGCCTCCTGACCGCGAACGCCGTCGGGTACTATTCCTGCCGCGGCCTCACAAGGGCCGCACCCGCGGATGTAGCTCAGTTGGTAGAGCGCGACCTTCCCAAGGTCGATGTCGCGAGTTCGAGTCTCGTCATCCGCTCCGTCGAGAGGCCCCGGACGCTCCGTCCGGGGCCTCTCCGCGTCTCACCCCACCAGCCCTGGCTGTCATCTGGACAGGCCGGGCACGGCTCGTCAGGCGGGGCTGAGCCTGGATGCTCGGCCCCCACCGGCAACCTGCCTGTCCAGATGACCGGCGGGCCGCCTCTGCGCCGACCGAAGACCGCGGCGCCGATCGACAGCGCCGTCTGTGCTCCGGACGCTAGATTCGAGCCGTGGCGACAGAGGTGAGGCTTCGCGACGGCTCGCGCGCGATCACCTGGGCGCTGCTGCCGGAGGACCGCGAGGCGCTGCGTGAGGGCTACGAGAACCTCTCCCCGGAGAGCCAACAGCACCGGTTCCTCTCCCCCGTCCCGCACCTGACCGAGGCGATGCTGCACTACCTCGTCGACGAGGTGGACGGCGTGAACCACGTGGCCCTGGTGCTGTTCGTCATCGACGGCGACGACAACGGCGTGCCCGCGGGCGTGGCCCGGATGATCCGCTACCCCGACGACCCGCGCTCGGCCGACGTGGCGGTCACCGTCGTCGACGAGTTCCAGGGCCGAGGGGTGGCCTCGGCGCTGCTCGAGGTGCTGCTCGCCGAGCGCCCGCAGGGCGTGGAGCGGATCGTGACCGAGGTGGCCGGCGACAACCCCGCCTCGCTGGCGATGCTGCGCCGCCTCGGGCCGGCCACCGTGCTCCATCAGGGCAACAGCCGGTGCACCGTCATCGTCGAGCTTCCGCCTCCTGACCGGCCTTAGACAGCCGCGTCCGCTCCGCGCGCCTGCTGGCGGTCAGGCTGGTCGCGGTGGTCACGGCGAGCACGACGACGATCACGACCAGTGACATCAACGTCGGCACCTCCGGCACGGACGGCCACTGCAGGTGCGCCCAGTGCAGCGCGAGCTTCACGCCGATGAACCCGAGGATGATCGCCAGCCCGTAGCTGAGGTGCACCAGCTTGGACAGCGCGCCCTCGAGCACGAAGTACAGCGCCCTCAGGCCCAGCAGGGCGAAGGCGTTGGTGGCGAACACCAGGTAGGGGTCGCCGGTGATCCCGTAGACGGCCGGCACCGAGTCGACGGCGAAGACGATGTCGGTGGCGAAGACGGCGAGCACGACCAGCGCGAACGGCGTGAGAGCACGCCGGCCGTCCAGCCGTCCGAACAGCCGCGGACCGTCGTACTCGCCGGTGACCGGGAAGAACCGCCGCGCCAGCCGGACGCTGCGCATCTGGTCGACGTGCACCTCGTGCTGGTGACCGCGCAGCGCGTCTCGCAGGATCTTCACCCCGGTGGCGGCGAGGATCAGGCCGAAGACCAGGAACATCCAGTCGAACCGCGCCAGCGCCGCAGCACCGAGGGCGATGAAGATGCCACGCAGCACGAGCGCGCCGATGATGCCGTAGAGCAGGACCCGCTGCTGGAGCACCCGCGGCACCGCGAACGCCGAGAGCAGCAGCATGAACACGAACAGGTTGTCCACGCTGAGCGACTTCTCGACGAGGTACCCGGTGAGGTACTCCAGGCCCCGGTCGGAGCCGTACTGCGCCCAGACGAAGCCGCCGAACGCGAGCGGCAGCGCGATGTAGAACGCCGACCAGCCGACGGCCTCCTTCATCGAGACCTCGTGCGGACGGCGGGTCAGCAGGAAGTCGAGGACCAGGAGTACGACGACCGCACCGATCGTGGCGAACCACAGGGTCGGCGTGCCGACGGAGCCGGCGGCGGACGTATTGTCCGGGGCGGCGAGGGCGGCTGCGGCAGCAAAGGACATGGGGGCTCCTCAGACGAGATTCACGTGTCTGAGGTCTCCTTCGCCTCCGGCACGACCGCCACAGGCACCCGCCCGGAGCCGCTGCTGAGCGACCGTAGTGACCGGGACGAGTTTGGGAAGTACTCCCCTCGCGCACCAGCGTAAGGCACGCGGACAAGGAAAGGGCCCCGGGACGTCCCGGGGCCCTTCCTCGTGGTGCACGGTCAGACGTGAGCCTTGTTCTTGCCCGACATCCCCTCGGCGACGCCGATCAGCAGGACAGCGGCGATGATCGCCACGATGCCGCCGATGATGTTCAGCTCGAAGATGTCGCCGGTGCCGAGCAGGCTGGCGATCAGTCCGCCGATGATCGATCCGGCCACACCGAGCAGCAGGGTCATGCCGATGCTGAGGTTCTGCTTGCCCGGCTTGATGAGGCGCGCGATGGCTCCGACGACGAGGCCGAAGACGAGGAATCCGATGAGGTCCCAGATCATGGGTGTGCTCCCTTGTTGGTTCGTGTCTAGCTGTTCGTTGTGCGTTCAGCAGACGGTCTGTGCCCAGGCCGGCGTCCGCTATGCGCACTTTCTCGCCCACGACCGCCGTGCGGCGCTGGGAGCAGGGCTGCTGGAACCGAATCTAGACCTGTCGGAGCGTCGCGAACAGGCCCCGGAACCGCGGCCCTCAGGCGTCGCGGACCGGGGTGGCGCAGGTGGCGGGCTGGCTCAACCGCTGGGTGAGGCCGAACAGCAGCACGCCGGCCGCGACGAGCGGTCCGGCGATGTCGGCGCCGTAGTTGCGCAGTGCCATCGTGGCACCCACCAGGGTCAGCGCGGCCAGCGTCGCGCACGGCGTGCAGCCCAGGTCCAGGCCGCGCCCGGCGACCGGGAGGTAGCTGGCGAGCACACCGGCGCCGAGGAGGGCGGCGACCGCCACAGCGACGTACCACCCCGTGCCGACCGGAATGTCGGCCGGGCGACCGACGTAGAGGAACCAGGCAGCCACCAGCGGGAGCAGCACGACGACGGCGACGCGACGGCGGGTGGGCCACGCGTCGAGGGCGGTGCGGATCAACTCTGCGTCCCTTCACAGATCCGGACGGTCCGCTCGACGGGGGAATAGCGGGAGCGCCGGAGCGGTTCGGTAAGATACCCCCTGGGGTATCTGTCATCCAGCGTACAGGAGTGTGTCCATGCGTGAAGTCAGCATCCAGGCGTTCGCCTCGGCCCGCGCGGACGGTGCCGTGACGATCGACGTCCGGGAACCGGCGGAGTACCTGGCCGGTCACGTCCCCGGCGTCCGCCTCATGCCGATGAGCGAGGTGCTCGGCCGGGCCGGCGAGCTCCCCCGCAACGCGCCGCTCTACGTCATCTGCGCCACGGGCAACCGCAGCCTCACCGTGACCGACGCGCTGATCCGGGAGGGCTTCGACGCCCGCTCGGTCGCCGGCGGCACCTCCGGCTGGGAGTCGGCCGGCTACCCGGTGATCCGCGGCGCCGCCTCCGACGTGGCCTGAGGGCGAGCCGCCGGCGGTTCTCCACCTGGCTCCGTCATGTACGGTATTCCAAAGAACTTTGGAGGACAGGTGGAGAACCGCGAGGCGAAGAGCACCCTCTTCAGCCAGCTGGCGATCGTGGGCAAGGCCTTCGGAAGCGCCAAGCGGCTGGAGCTGATCGACCTGCTCAGCCAGGGCGAGCGCACGGTCGAGTCGCTGGCCCGCGAGGCCGGCCTCGGCGTGAGCACCGCCTCCGCGCACCTGCAGGTGCTCAAGCTCTCGAACCTGGTGACCACCCGCCGCGAGGGCACCAGGGTGTACTACCGGTTGGCCGGCGAGGACGTCGCTGCGCTGTACGCCACCATGCGCACCGTCGCCCGCGTGCACTCCGCCGACGTCGACCGCGCGCTCGAGTCCTACCTCGGGATGGGCAGCCACGGCGACGCCGACGCGGACGTGGAGGAGATCAGCCGCGAGGACCTCCTCGACGTGCTCGAGCGCGGCGAGGTGGTGCTGCTCGACGTCCGCCCGCCCGAGGAGTACGCCGCAGGGCACATCCCCGGGGCACGCTCGCTGCCGTTCGGCCGGCTCGCCGAGGACCTCAGCGCCGTCGAGGACCTGGCCGAGGACGCCGACATCATCGCCTACTGCCGTGGCGCCTACTGCGTGCTGGCCCACGACGCCGTCCGACTGCTGCAGGCCCAGGGCCGCCGCGCCCGCAGGCTCCAGGACGGGCTCCTCGAGTGGCGCACCCAAGGACATCCCGTGGAGGTCGGAGCATGAGCACAGTCCCCCAGGTCGAGGCGCCTCGGATCCGGTCCGGCCTGCGCGCGTGGACGTCGCGCCACTGGCTGGTCGCCGTCGGCTCGACGGTCGCCTACGCCCTGCTGATCGGCATCCCCACCGACCTCATCGACACCCCCGTCTTCGGCCGGGAGATCCCGCCGACCTGGTGGTCGTGGCCGGCGCTCGTCGTGTCCTCGGTGCTGGCCGGGCTGCTCACCGCCACCTACGTCGCCGACCCGGCCGCCAAGGGCGACGAGGCGGGAGAGGGCACCGACCGCTCGGTCAAGGGCGGGTACGTCGGCGGCTTCCTCACCTTCTTCGCCGTCGGCTGCCCGGTCTGCAACAAGCTCGTCCTGCTCGCGTTGGGCACCTCCGGCGCCCTCACCTGGTTCGAGCCGGTCCAGCCCGTGCTGTCGCTCGCAGCGATCGCCGTGCTCGTCTGGGCCCTGCGCACCCGGCTGCGTGGGCAGGTCTCCTGCGCCTTGCCCGAGCAACCCCGCTGACCCCGCTTTCCATCCCGGTTCCACATCCCTCGCACCCGAGTCTCGGAGGAGCTTCTCCATGTCCACAAAGACCAGCACGCCCACTTCCGGGCCCGCCCGCAACAAGGCGACCGTCCCGATCGTGGTGGCCGTCGTCGCTGCCCTGATCACCGGCGTGATGCTGCTCGCCCCTGCTCTCGCCGGTGGCGGCGGCAACGAGTCCGAGGCGCCGGTCGCCGGCGTCTCGCGCGACGGCAGCCGCCCGCCGGTCGACGGCGAGAGCGACCCGTTCGCCGCGCTGGTCCGCCGGGACGCCGACGACCCGATGGCGCTCGGCGAGGTCGACGCCCCGGTCGTGATGATCAACTACTCCGAGTTCCAGTGCCCGTTCTGCGGGAAGTTCGCGCGCGACACCAAGCCCGAGCTCGTCCAGAAGTACGTCGAGGACGGCACGCTGCGCATCGAGTGGCGCGACTTCCCCTACCTCGGCCCCGAGTCGACCACCGCCGCGCAGGCCGGCCGGGCCGCCGGCGCCCAGGGCAAGTTCTGGGAGTTCCACGACGCGATGTTCGCCGACCAGCAGCCGCCGAACTCCGGCAAGCTCACCGAGGAGTACCTCGTCGGCGTGGCGAAGGAGGCCGGCCTCGACGCCGAGCAGTTCGCCAAGGACCTGAAGTCCGACGCGGTCGCGGCCGCGGTGCAGAAGGACTTCCAGGAGGGCCAGTCGATCGGCGTCACCGGCACTCCGGCCTTCCTCGTCAACGGCCAGCCGATCATGGGCGCCCAGCCGACCGAGGTCTTCGCCGAGGCCATCGAGCAGGCAGCGGAAGCAGCCCGGTGACCGAGGTCGGCCTGCTGGCGGCCTTCGCCGCCGGGGTGCTCGCGCTGCTCTCCCCCTGCAGTGCGCTGCTCCTGCCGTCGTTCTTCGCCTACGCGTTCGCGAGCCGGTCCGCGCTGCTGCTGCGCACCGCCGCGTTCTACGGCGGACTCGTGCTCACCCTGGTGCCGCTCGGCACCGGGGCGGGTGCGGCGTCGGCCCTGTTCTACGGCCACCGCGGCCTGCTGATCTCGATCGCCGGCTGGTCGATCATCGCCCTCGGCGTGATGCAGATCCTCGGCCGCAGCTTCGCGATGCCGTTCGCGGACAAGCTGCAGGCGTGGTCCAACCGGCAGTCGGCCAAGAACGCCGGCGGCACCGCGACCTGGCTGTCCACCGTGGCCCTCGGCGCGGTCTACGGCCTCGCCGGGTTCTGCTCCGGGCCGGTGCTCGGCGCGATCCTGACCATGGCCGCCACCCAGGACTCACCGCTGCAAGGCGGCCTGCTCCTGGCCGTCTACGCCCTCGGCATGGCCGCGCCGCTGTTCGTGCTGGCCGCGCTGTGGGACCGCTTCCAGCTCGGTCGCAAGCGCTGGCTGCGCGGCCGGATGCTGAAGCTGGGGCCGGTCACCGTGCACACCACCTCGCTGGTCTCCGGCCTGCTGTTCGTGGCGATCGGTGTGCTGTTCCTGCGCTTCGACGGCACCGCGGGCATCACCGGCGTGCTCGGTCTGGGTGACACCACCGATCTGGAGTTCGAGGCGCAGCGGGCGATCAGCGAGGTCGCCGCGGCGATCCCGGGCTGGGTGCTGCCGCTGACGATCGCGCTCGTCGCCGGGCTGGTCGCCTGGCGCCGCACCCGCAGAAGTGACGTGACCGACGTACCGGCGTCCGACCAGGACCCCGACCGAGAGGACTCCTTCTCCGCGTGAGCTCCACCCTCCGCCGCACCCGCCGCCTGCTGACCACGCTCGCCGTCTCGGCTCTGGCCGCGCCCCTGCTGCTGCAGGGCGTGAGCCAGGCCGAGCCGGAGATCGAGGAGGTGAGGGAGCGGGTCGACCGGCTCTACCACCGCGCCGAGATCGCCTCCGAGCGCTACAACGACATCCGGCTCGAGCTCGACGAGTCACGCGCCCGCGTCGCAGCGCTCCGCAGCGACGTCCGCCGGCAACGTCGGGCCGCCGAGCAGGTCCGTGACGAGGTGGCCGCGGCGGTCGTCGCCCGCTACCAGGGCGAGGCGTTCTCCTCGGCCGCGCAGGTGCTGCTCTCGGAGGACCCCGACACGTTCCTCGAGACACTCTCCACGGTCGCGGCGTACGACGACCAGCAGGCCCAGGTGATGCACGCCTACGCCACCGAGGCACGGCGGCTGGAGCTGCGGAAGCAGGCGATGGCCCGCGAGCTCGCCGGAGTCGCGGACCGCAAGAAGC
Organism: Nocardioides pakistanensis; assembly: GCF_054781215.1. Lineage (NCBI taxonomy): Bacteria > Bacillati > Actinomycetota > Actinomycetes > Propionibacteriales > Nocardioidaceae > Nocardioides > Nocardioides pakistanensis. The sequence goes on from NZ_BAAGUV010000024.1 coordinate 66,785, forward strand.
GCCTGGCCACCGAGAAGACGCGCATCCAGGACAAGGCCGAGGAGGCCGAGGAGCTGCTCGCCACGCTCGAGGCCGACGAACGCCGGGAGCTGGCGCGGGCCCAGGCATCTGGGAGCGCGCCCGAACCGGCCCGGGTGTCCGGCGACGCCGCCGCCGTCGTCGAGTACGCGCTCGCCCAGGTGGGCAAGGCCTACATCTGGGCCGCGGCCGGTCCCGGCGGCTACGACTGTTCCGGGCTGACCATGATGGCGTGGGCCCAGGCCGGCGTCAGCCTGCCGCACTCCTCCAGCGCGCAGATGGGCGCCGGCACGCCGGTGGCACAGTCCGAGCTCCGCCCCGGCGACCTGGTCTTCTACTACAGCCCGGTCAGCCACGTGGGCATCTACATCGGGAACGGGCAGATCGTCGACGCCGCCAACCCGGGCACCGGGGTGCGGGTCGCGAGCGTGACCTCGATGCCGTTCTCCGGGGCCGTCCGGCCCGGCTGAGCCGCGCCGCCCTGCCATGATGGGCCGGTGGCCGCACCCCTGAGAGCCGTACGTCGGGCATCGCGCGTGTCCGCACTCGCGGCGCGCTACCGGGCCATCGGAGCCGACCTCCCGTTCGGGGATCCGCTGCGCGCCCACGACGTGGCGATGGAGGGGTACTTCTGGCGGTTCACCGACCCGGCGAGCGGCCGCGTGGTGATCGCGCTGAACGGCGTCAACCGGGGTCCCGGCGGCGACCACTGGTCGACCCTCGGTGTCGCCGCGCACCCGAACGACTTCGTCCGCACCGTCGCCCATCCGGTCGGCTCGGCGTCGCCGACGGGGCTCGGCGCATTCGCCGGCGATGCGTTCCAGGGCACCCGCGACACCCTGCGGGTCGACCTCGGCGAGGACGCGCGGATCGACGCCCGGATCGAGGCACCGGTCCCCTGGCCACGCCGCAGCCTCGGCGGCTCGAGCGTGTTCCAGGCGGTCCCGGGGCTGAACCAGTACTGGCATCCCTGGCTCCTCGGCGGCTCCGCCCGCGGCACCGCGGTCGTGGGCGGGGACACCTGGGACCTCGACGGCTGGGTGGTCTACGGCGAGAAGAACTGGGGGAAGGGCGGCTTCCCGGACTCCTGGTGGTGGGGGCAGGCGCACGGGTTCGCGGAGCCGGCGGTGTGCGTGGCGTTCGCCGGCGGCGAGGTCACCGCCGGGCCGTTGCGTACGACGGTCACCGCGCTCGTCGTACTCCTGCCCGACGGCCGGCTGGTCCGCCTCGGCGACCCGGTCGTCTCGCCGGTGCACGCCGAGGTCTCCGACGACACCTGGCTGCTGCGCGGACGCAGCGCCCGGTGGCGGATCGACGTGGAGGGACACAGCCCGCTCGAGCACGCTCACGTCCTGCCCGTGCCCCTGCCCAGCGAGCGGCGCAACGTCCCCGGCGCGATCGAGCACCTCGGCGCGACGATGACGGTGAGCGTGCGCCACCGCGGCCGGCTCGTCTGGTCGGGCACGTCGACGGTGGCCGCCCTCGAGCACGGCGGGATCGACCGGGCGCGCGACGAGGTGCTCCGCCGCGGCCACGGCCCGGAGTCCGCTGACGCCCCACCGGCCGGGCGAGGCGCTCGATGATCCGCCGGGCCGTGGGGATCCCGAACATCGGCGAGTACGCCGACCCGCGGGTCACGCGCGAGCTGGCCGCGCTCGCCGAGCAGCACGGTTGGGACGGGCTCCTGCTCTGGGACCACCTGGTCTACCCCGGCGAGCCGGTCACCGACCCGCAGGTCGCGATCGCCGCCGCCGCGTCCGCCACCGAGCGGATCACGCTGGGCATCTGCGTGGTGCAGCTCGGCCGGCGCCGGCCCGCCAAGGTCGCCCACGAGATGGCCTCCCTGGACCTGCTCAGCGGCGGCCGGATGGTGCTCGGGGTGGGTCTCGGCTCCCGGGTCGAGGACTTCAGCGGCTTCGGCGACGACCCGGACCCGGTGGTCCGGGGGCGCAAGACCGACGAGGGGCTCGACGTGATCGCCGGGCTCTGGACAGGCGAGCCGTTCAGCTACCGCGGCGAGCACTTCACCGTCGACGACGTGACCTTCCGGCCGCGCCCCGTCCAACGACCGCGGGTCCCGATCTGGGTCGCCGGCACCTGGCCCGCCAAGCCCGGGTTCCGCCGCGCCGCCCGCTGGGACGGGGTCTTCCCGACCTTCCGCGGCATGCCGCACACCGGCAACGCGGCACCCGAGCAGCTGGCCGAGGCCGTGGCGTTCGTCCGCCGGCACCGGGCACCCGACGCCGGACCCCTCGACGTGGTGCTGGAGGGCGTGACACCCGGCGCGCCGCCGCTGGACGAGTACGCCGAGGCGGGACTGACCTGGTGGGTCGAGAAGCTCGGATGGTGGCGCGGCGACCTCGACCACACCCGGCGGCGGATCAAGGACGGACCGCCGGGCGACCGCTGACCTCCCGCGACCGGGCCGTGCCTATTCTCGGCGCATGGCCGAGCACACCGACTTCACCGGGATCCCGGTGGCCGCCCTGGACTTCTACGACGACCTCGAGGTGGACAACAGCAAGTCCTTCTGGGCCGCCCACAAGGCGACCTACGAGACCGCGGTGCGCGGCCCGATGACCGCGCTGGCCCGAGCGCTGGAGGACGAGTTCGGCCAGGCGAAGGTGTTCCGGCCGTACCGCGACGTGCGCTTCGCCAAGGACAAGACGCCCTACAAGACCCACCAGGGCGTCTTCGTCCCGCGCGGCCCCGCGACCGGCTACTACATCGAGGTCGCTGCTCCCGGGGTCCGGGTCGGCGTCGGGTTCTACGAGGCTTCGGGGCCGAGACTGGCCCGGATCCGCGAGGCGATGGCCGACGACCGCCGCGGCGGCGACCTGGAGCGGATCCTGGCCGCACTGACCGGAGCCGGCTGGACGCTGGGCGGCGACCGGCTCAAGACCTCGCCTCGCGGGTACGACGCCGACCACCCGCGGATCGAGCTGCTGCGGCACCGGTCGATGACGCTCGGCAAGAGCTACGGGTTCGAGCCGTTCATCCACACCCCGGACCTGCTCGACCGGGTCAGGTCCGACTGGCGCGAGGCGCGTCCGTTCGTCGAGTGGGTCTGCGACCACGCCGGGCCGGAGTGAGCCCGCGAGGGTTGGTCACACGCCGAGGACCTGGGCCACGACCTTGCGGGCGTCGATCTCGTCGGCGCGCATCTTCTCGAAGGTGTCGAGCAGGGTCTGCGCGAGGTCGCGCACCTTGATGTTGGCGTTCTGCGAGGTGCGCTTGATCAAGTCGAAGGCCTCGTCGGCGCCGATCCCGAGGGTGGCCATCACCATCCCCTTGGCCTGCTCGATCGCGCCTCGGGACTCGGCGGAGCGTCGTACCGCCTCGTCGATGTCGCGCGCGGTCTGGCTGCGCTTGGAGCCGGTGACGTCGACCATGTAGCCGCGCACCTCGAGCAGGTTCCCGTCCTCACCGCGGAAGCCGTCGCCGACCGAGACCACCTGGCGGGTGCGCAGCCGGGCGTCGATGATCCGGTGCCACAGCGCGAACGGCTCGCCGCTGGTGAACGCGTTGAGGATGATCGCGGTGGCGACGGCGGCGTCGTCGGGGTGCTTGTGCGCGACGAGCAGGTCGGTCGTGGGTACGACGTCACCCGGCTCGAACCCGTGGATGCGGAACAGATCGTCGTCCCACCACCACTCCTGGGTGGCGACGGTGTAGCGAAAGGACCCGTAGGGACCGGTGATGACGGTCGTCATGCCGCACAGCCGGAGCGCATCGTCAACTCCTCGTACAGACGGCACGACAGCGGGCGTGCCCCCGGTGGCTCAGCCCGCTCCGGCCGTCAAGCCGGATGGGCTGCCTTCTTCAACCCGCCGATGATTGAAACACGACCGCCGCGCAAACCTGTAACCGGTCCAGATCGGGGACCGGCAGGCGTGACCGCACCGCCTCAGCCCGGCGTGACGGTCGCCATCGCGCGGTCGAACTCCCAGTGCGCCCTGATCGACGTGATCCGGCCCGCCTCGTCGACGCGGTAGACGAAGACGCCCTCGGTGTCGACGCGGGTGCCGTCCTCCAGGACCGTGCTGATCGTGCCGACGTTGGCACAGGAGTCGCCGCCGGCGAACGAGTCGGTGATCGTGAAGTGGAACCGCTGGACGCCGGCGATCGCGAGGTCCCAGAAGGCCGCGATGCCCTCGCGGCCGTGATGACCCTTGCCCTTGGGGTCGAACATCGAGGGGCCGACCGGGTCCTCGACCACGGCGTCGGGCGCGAACAGGTCCAGCCAGTCCTCCTTGACCCCGCGGGCGACGGTCGCGGCGGAGACCTGAGAGGCCCGCCGGGCCGGGTGGTCACTGTCGGGCGCGGTCCAGGTGATGGCGTCGGTCTCGATCACGGTGCCACTCTAGCCGGTGAACTAGAACGTGTTCCAGTGCCTGCCTGCCCGGAGCACGGCGGGTCCGGCGCCTGCGGCGGGGCGGCTGCAGCCGACCCGGCGGAATGTCGAGCGATCCAGTCGATCTGACAGACTTGCGGCCATGCGAGTGTCCGCGAAGACCGACTACGCACTGCGTGCGTTGATCGAGATCGCGACCGAGCACGGAGGGGTGGCGCTCAGCGCCGAGGAGCTCGGCCGCAGGCAGGAGATCCCACGCGGGTTCCTCCAGGCCATCCTCGCCGACCTCCGCCGCGCCGGCATCGTGCGCAGCCAGCGAGGTCAGGCCGGCGGCTGGCGGCTGGCCCGGGCTGCCGACGACGTGACCGTGGCCGACGTGATCAGAGCGGTGGACGGCCCCCTGGTGAGCGTGTACGGCGTCAGGCCGGAGGCGGTGGAGTACAACGACACCGCCCGGGTGCTGCAGCACGTCTGGATCGCCGCCCGCGCCGGCCTGCGCGAGGTCCTGGAGCGGGTCACGATCGCCGCCCTGGTGGAGAAGAGGCTGCCGGACCAGGTCGAGGCTCTCACCCAGGGCGAGGACGCCTGGCTCCCGCACTGACCAGGGCGGGAGGCCCTACGCCAAGGTCGGCCGCCCGCCGCCTGCGCGGGCGCCGGATCACCGGTCAGGCGACGGGCTCGAGGGTGTCGCCGGCCCCGTCGGTGCGCACGGCACGGGCAGCGCGCTCCTGACGCACGGCCAGGCCGATCAGCGCCACCCAGACCACCGCGACCGCCGAGCCGGCCAGCAGCAGGGTCCCACCCGAGGCGCCGAGCGACTCGAGCACCGTCTTGCTGTTGGTGAGCAGGATCAGACCGCCGGCGGCGACGCCGAGCACCCGGGCCGGGAGGTGCCTGACCAGCCAGGCGGCCAGCGGGGCCGCGAACACGCCACCGGCGAGGAGCGCCGCGACGAAGCCGTAGTTGATGCCCGCGCTCCCGAGGGCGAGCAGGAAGCCCAGCGAGCCACCCACCGCGACCACGAACTCCGAGGCGGAGACCGAGCCGACCACCATGCGCGGGGAGAGCCGGCCGGAGGACAGCAGCGAGGTGGTCCCGACCGGGCCCCAGCCGCCACCACCCACCGCGTCGAGCGTGCCGCCGACCAGGCCGAGCGGCACCAGGAACCGTGCCGAGAGCCGCCCCCGGAACTCCGGACGCCGACCTCCGAGGAAGAGGAAGCGCCAGATCACGTACAGGCCGAGCGCGAACAGCAGGCCGGCCACCCACGGCTTGGCGGTCTCCGCGGGCAGGCTGACCAGGAACTGCGCACCGAGGAAGGCGCCGATGCCGCCGGGCAGGGCCATGATCGCGACCGTGCGCCAGTCGACGTTGCCGAACTTGTAGTGGGAGAAGCCCGAGATCAGCGTGGTGCCCACCTCCGCAAGGTGGATCGAGGCCGACGCGGTCGCCGGCGCGATCCCCGCCGCGATCAAGAGGGTCGACGAGGTGACGCCGAACCCCATCCCGAGCGAGCCGTCGACGAGCTGGGCGACGAGGCCGACGACGGCGAGGACGATCAGGTTGCGCATGGGAGGTGGTCCTTCTCGGATGAGGCGGCTCGGACATCGCCCTGGGGCGATCTAACTCTAGTGAGTCACTATACATACGTGAGACGACTGAGATAGGTGACTCACCTCACGGCGATCGCAAAGTCGGGACCTTCGACCCACTGAAAGTCGCGCGTCTTTCATGCGACAGTTGCCGGCATGTCCTTTTTCGGGGGAGCCAAGCGCACCGAGGGCGCACCCCTCCCCTGGTTCCGGGAGCGGCCGCACTGGGCCGTCGGGGTGGCGATCACACTCGCCCTCGGCGTGTTCATGACCCGGATCCTCATCGGTGACGCGCCCAGGGACGCGGTGAGCATGCTCTACATGCTGCCGATCGCGCTGCTCGCGCTCGCCTTCGGCCGCGCAGCCGGCTTCGCCGCCGGGCTCGTCGCCTGCTGCCTGGTCGCCATCTGGGTGGTGGCCCGCGACATCGACCTGTCGTTCGTGGGGTGGACCTCACGACTCGTGCCGTTCCTGCTGCTCGGCGGGCTCCTCGGCGACGCCTCGGACCGGCTCGCGGTCGCGACGGAGCGACAGCGGGCCCTGGAGGCGGCCGCCCAGCGCCAGCGCGACGCCGCCGAGGTCAACGACACGCTGATCCAGGGGATGGCGGCGGCCAAGTGGGCCTTCGAGGCCGGCCGGGTCGAGGCCGGCCTCACGACGCTCACCCAGACGATCGAGCTTGGCCACCAGCTGGTCTCGAAGCTGTTGCGCGAGTCCGACATGGGGCTCGACGGTCACCGCCCGCCGCAGCGAGGCGGCATGGACTCGGTCGCGGGTGACCAGGCTCACCAGTAGCCCGGAGGCCGCTGCGGGGTTGCCTTTATTACTCGCCGGTACGACAATAGGTTACTGACGAGTATGCCCGGGGCTCTCCCCTGCCCGGGACGGATCCGGACCGGACCGCAGAGCGCCGGTACCCCGATATCGAAGGTGGAGCTGTGAGCCACTACAAGAGCAACATCCGCGACATCGAGTTCAACCTCTTCGAGGTGTTCGGCCGCGACGAGATCCTCGGCACCGGCCCCTTCGAGGAGGTCGACGTGGATACCGCGAAGTCGATCCTGGCCGAGGTCGACCGGCTGTCGCGCGAGGACCTTGCCGCGTCGTACGAGGACAGCGACCGCAACCCGCCGGTCTTCGACCCCGAGGCCGGCACCGCGGACATCCCCGAGTCGTTCAAGAAGAGCTACCAGGCCTGGATGGACGCGGAGTACTGGCGTCTGGCCATCCCCGCCGAGCTGGGTGGGCAGCCCGCGCCGTCGAGCCTCAACTGGGCGATCGGCGAGATGATCCTCGGCTCCAACGCGCCGATCTGGATGTACGCCGCCGGCCCGAGCTTCGCCTCCGTGGTGTACCGCAACGGCAACGAGCGCGACAAGCTGATCGCGCAGCACATGGTCGACCGGCAGTGGGGCTCGACCATGGTGCTCACCGAGCCCGACGCCGGCTCCGACGTCGGCGCCGGCCGTTCCAAGGCGATGCTGCAGGAGGACGGCTCCTGGCACATCGAGGGCGTGAAGCGCTTCATCACCTCCGCCGAGCACGACATGAGCGAGAACATCATCCACCTCGTGCTCGCGCGCCCGGTGGGCGTCGAGGGTGCCGGCGGTCCGGGCACCAAGGGCCTCTCGCTGTTCATCGTGCCGAAGTTCCACTTCGACCACGAGACCGGTGAGCTGACCGGCGAGCGCAACGGCGTCTACGTCACCAACGTCGAGAAGAAGATGGGCATCAAGGTGTCCAACACCTGCGAGGTGACCTTCGGCGAGAAGGAGCCCGCCAAGGGCTGGCTGCTCGGCGAGGTGCACGACGGCATCGCGCAGATGTTCCAGGTCATCGAGAACGCCCGGATGATGGTCGGCACCAAGGCCATCGCCACGCTGTCCACCGGCTACCTCAACGCGCTCGAGTTCGCCAAGAGCCGCGTGCAGGGCGCCGACCTCACGCAGGCGGCCGACAAGACCGCACCGCGCGTGACGATCACCCACCACCCCGACGTGCGCCGGTCGCTGATGACCCAGAAGTCGTACGCCGAGGCGCTGCGCGCGCTGGTCATCTACACCGCGACCTGGCAGGACCGGGTCCAGCTGGCCGAGCACAAGGGTGAGCGTGATGAGCTCGCCGAGCGCGTCAACGACCTGCTCCTGCCGATCGTCAAGGGCTACGGCTCCGAGCGTTCCTGGGTGCTGCTCGGCACCGAGTCCCTGCAGACCTTCGGTGGCTCCGGCTTCCTGCAGGAGTACCCGGTCGAGCAGTACGTCCGCGACGCGAAGATCGACACCCTCTACGAGGGCACGACCGCGATCCAGGGCCAGGACCTGTTCTTCCGCAAGATCGTCAAGGACCAGGCCAAGGCCCTCGGCTTCCTCGCCGGCGAGATCGAGAAGTTCGTCTCGAGCGAGGCCGGCAACGGCCGGCTCAAGATCGAGCGCGAGCTGCTCGCCAAGGGCCTCGAGGACGGCCAGGCGATCGTCGGCACGCTGATCAACCAGCTGATGTCGGCCGACCCGAACGCCGAGGGTGGCGACCAGCGCAACATCTACAAGGTCGGCCTCAACACCAGCCGCCTGCTGATGGTGCTCGGCGACATCGTCTCCGCGTGGCTGCTCATGCGTCAGGCCGAGGTCGCGCTCGAGAAGCTGGCCGGTGACGTCAGCGAGAAGGACAAGGCCTTCTACGAGGGCAAGGTCGCTGCGGCGCAGTTCTTCGCGCGCAACGTGCTGCCGAAGATCAGCGCGGAGCGCCACATCGCCGACGCCACCGAGCTGTCGCTGATGGACCTCGCCGAGGAGGCGTTCTGACCTAGGGCCTTCGGCGGCCGACGCACACCGGCGCGACCGCCGTACCGGACCACGCAGGGGCCGTCCCGCCGACCTGGCGGGACGGCCCCTGTGCTCTGTCATCCTTTGCCTGGTTCCAGGATTGGCCGGGCTCCCGGGCGGGTACGCGTCAGGTCAGCCAACGGCGCGGCCCACGAGGCGCGCGCCGCCGAGGCAGCACACGCGCTGCCGCTGAACTCAGGGAGTGAACATGGGCATCGGTTTGGGCGTCGTACTTCTGCTGATCGGTCTGGTCCTGCTGCTGGGCGTGGTCCCCGACGTGCAGTTCGTGGAGGACTACGGGCTCGGCTGGATCTTCGTGATCGTCGGCGCGCTGGCGATCATCCTGGCGCTGGTGATGAACAAGCAGCGGTCCGAGACGCGCCACGTGGAGGAGCGTCGCTACGAGGGTCCGCCTCGGTAACGGTCGGCCATCGGATCGCCGAGCGCCCCGGAGCTCTCAGAGCGCCGGGGCGCTCGTGTGTGTCACCGGCGGCGTCTGCGGGCCTCGGGCTGCCAGGCGCGTGCGGAGCAGGGCGACGACCAGCAGGAGGGTACGACGGGCAACCCGGCCGGTCAGCACGAGCAACGCGACCACCAGCGGCACCAGGACCCGCACCAACCTCGCCGTGACGCGGGCGGCCACCGCGACGCCTCGACCGGTCCGCACGCCGATCTCCTTGCCTGTCATGGCCTCCACGGTAGCCCGCCACGATCGCTCATCTGACCGGTTGTGACATCGGCCGAGCCGATTCCGATGGTCACAAGGGCTCAGCTGAACGATCGTGACGTCGCCGACGCGGCCGGTCAGTGCTCGGAGCGGCCCGACAGCGGGAGCACCAGGCGGGCCGTGCCACCGGCCGCGACGCGCACCGGCACACCCCAGTCCTGCTGGTGCATGTGGCAGGCCGCGCCCTCCCCGCCGTGGGCGTCGCAGGAGGCGGCCCGTGCCGCGATGTGGAGCACGCCGTCGCCGACCGAGGGGTCGATGACGAGCCGGCGGGTCAGGTCGGTGCCGCGACCTTCGCCGTCCTTGAGCAACGCGGGCGGGGTGGCCGAGACGAGGAGCTGTGCCGAGGGTCCGAACCGGTCGTCGACCTTCTGACCGGGTGGCGGCTCGAAGGACACCACCAGCTCGAGCTCGCCGCCGGCCACCTCGGTCACCGGACGCTGGGTCGTGTGCGAGAAGCCGCCGGCCTGCGCGGCTTGACCGAGGCCGACCCGGGTGAGCCGGTGCGCGGTGGACTCGACGACCACGAGGTGATCACCGTCGACGACCGCGCCGCTCGGCTCGGCGAGCTCCGTGGCGATCGTCGACAGCTCGCTGGTCGCCGGGTCGAAGCGGCGGACCGCGCCGTTGTAGGTGTCGCAGACCGCGACCGACCCGTCGGGCAGCACGGTGACCCCGAGCGGGTGCTGCAGCAGCGCCTCGTCACCCGGGCCGTCCCGGAAGCCGAAGTCGAACAGCCCCTTGCCGACCACCGTGTGCACCCGAGCGCCGCTGGTCGAGGCCGCGGAGGTCGAGCCCGCGGTGCCCTGGGCCTGTCGAAGGGTCGAGTCCCCGTAGGTCGAGACCTCGACGTAGCGCAGCGACGAGGTCTCCGAGTCGGCCAGCCACAGCCGGTCGCCGTCGGCGGCCAGCCCCGAGGTCTGCGCGAACCACGCTTCCGGGAGCGGCCCGTCGAGCAGCCCCTCGTTGGTGGTGCCCGCCGCGACGTCGACCTCCCCGGTGAACGGGTCGAAGGTCCACAGCTGGTGGATGCCGGCCATCGCCACCCACACGCGCCCCTGCCACCAGGCGACGTCCCACGGGCTCGACAGGCTGACGGTGCCGTCGCCCTGCATCCACTGCTTCCCGTTGCCGGCGACCGTCCGGACGGTCCCGGTGGCCGTGTCGACGCCGCGGAGCAGGTGGTTCACGGTGTCGGCGACCACGACGTCGTAGCCGACCCGCTCGGCGACCGCGGACGGCAGCAGGGCCAGTCCGTTCGGCTCGTTGAAGGACGCGTGCTCGGCCGGCCCGTCCGCGCGGCCCCGCTCACCCGACCCGATCCGGCGTACGACGGTCGCCGCGTCCTCGTCGAGCTCCACGAGCTGGTGATGTCCGGCGTCGGCGACGAGGAATCCCTTGCCTGCAAGGCGGATCGCCTTGGCGGGAAACTTCAGGTCGCGTGTCGAGGGCTCCGGCGCGACGTAGGGCGAGTCGCCGGGCTGGAGGGTGCCCTTCGCGAGGTGCTCCTCACGGAGCTCGGCCACCAGGGCGTCGATGGCGTGCTCGTGACCCTCCCCGGCGTACTGCGCGACGACGTAGCCCTCCGGGTCGACGAGCACCAGCGTCGGCCAGGCGCGGGCTGTGAAGGCCTGCCAGGTCTCGAGGTCGGGGTCGTCGAGGACGGGGTGGGTGACCTCGTAGCGCTCGACGGCCGCGGCGAGTGCATCCGGGTCGGCCTCGTGCACGAACTTCGGCGAGTGCACCCCCACGACGACGAGCTCACCGTCGTACTTCTCCTCCAGCGGGCGAAGCTCGTCGAGGACGTGCAGACAGTTCACGCAGCAGAAGGTCCAGAAGTCCAGGAGGAGGAAGCGCCCACGGAAGTCGGTCATCGAGTACGACCTGCCGCCGGTGTTGAGCCAGCCGCGGCCACGGAGCTCGGGGGCGCGGACGCGAGGACGAGGACCGTCGTTGCGGGGAGTCACCGCGCAATCCTCTCAACCGTCGCCAACCGACCGCTCGCGAGTCCACGACAGGGTCGATCGCCCCTGGAGGGAGCGACGAGGGCGTGCCTAGCGTGGAGATGACGAAGACCCAAGGGAGATGAGCGCCATGAGCATCCAGAGGAGCTACCACATCGAGGCGCCGGTCGAGAAGGTGTTCGGTTTCTTCAGCAACCCCGACGAGTGGAAGGAACTCGGGTTGATGGATGTCCACGACATCCACAAGACCCAGGACGGTGTCGGCACCCACTTCGAGTGGGACATGAAGGTTGCCGGGCTCCGCTTCCACGCCTTCGACGTGCTGACCGACGTCGTTCCCAACAAGCACATCACCGAGCGGTCATCGGTGTCGATGTTCGGGAAGTGGGATTACGACTTCGAGCCTGAGGGGACCGGGACGAAGGTGACCTTCACGATCCAGCCGCAGTCGTTCTGGCGGATCCCGCCGCTGGAGAAGCTGGTGGGGATGGGCATCGCCCGGATGGGTGAGACCACCGTGCCGCGGTTCCGGCAGAAGCTCGAGGCCGTCGCCTGACCGAAGACCTCAGGAGCTGCCGGAGGCGACGGCGCCGGCCATCACCGCAGTCATGATCGCCGCCATCATGTCGTCGATCGCGCGTCGGACGGCCGCCGAACCCCAGTTGCCCTCGGCAATCTGCTTGGCACGCGCGTTCAGCTCCTTCTTGGCGACCCCGATCTCGTCCGGGTCCACGACCTTGGGCACCGCGCGCAACGCGTTCAACAGGGAGACCAGTGCGGCGACCCGGTCGTCGTCGGTGGCACCCACACGAAGCGCGTGGACCAGCCGGACCCTGACCGCGTCCTCGTGCGCCGCGTCCTGCGCGGGCCACTGCTGGGTGGGGAAGACACCGAGCACCTTGCCGCTCTCGGAGCGCAGGATGCCCCGGTCGGCGAGCCGCTCGTAGAGCCGTTTGCGCAGCCCCTTGCCGAGCGGCGTGACCACCGCCTGCGGCTTCTTCCCCTGCTTGTCGACCACGATGCGCAGGGCGTCGTCGAGCAGCGCGTCGGAGGTCGGGCCGGCGTCGCGGACCACGAGCCTGCCGGCGCGCACGTCCTCGCCCTCGGCAGCGAGGTCGACGCGCTCCATCAGGGTCAGCTCGACCAGCATCGCCCCGCCGAGAGCGACGTCGACCTCGGTCGACGAGGCCACCAGCTTGCCGGTGTCGTCCCTGGTGAGCAGGAGCAGCAGGTCCTCCGCGATCAGCATGAGATCGACGATAGACCGCCGACGGCCATGTCCTACGCTTCGGCCATGACTTCGGACCGGGAACGTCTCAGCGGTTACGTCGAGTCCTGGCGCAGCGCCGTCGACGACGTCGTCAGCCTCCTGCGCAGCCTCGACGACGAGGACTGGTCACGCCCGACCGACCTGCCGGGCTGGGACGTGAAGGGCATCGCCTGCCACCTGGCGCACCTGGAGTCCGACCTCGCCGGCGTGAAGCAGAAGCGGGTGGAGGTGCCGCAAGGCGCTCACCTGACCGCGCCGACGTCGGTGTTCACCGAGATGGGCCTGGTCGCCCGCGCCGACATGACCGGCCCGGAGGTCACCGACGAGCTGGAGGAGGCCGCGCGGGTGCGCCACGAGCGGCTCCTCGCCGACCCGCCCACCGACGGCAAGGCCGACCCGCCCCGCACCCCCGGCAAGATCGGCTGGGACTGGGAGACGCTGCTGAGCAACCGCGTGGTCGACGTGTGGATGCACGAGCAGGACATCCGGCGCGCCGTCGGCCGGCCCGGTGGGATGAACACCCCCGGTGCGGCGCACACAGTTGCCACGTTCACGCGCGCGTTCCCGTTCGTGGTCGGCAAGGTCGTGGCTCCGCCCGCCGGTACGACGGTCGTGCTCGATGTCACGGGGGTCAGCCCGGTGCACCTCGCCGTGGAGATGAACGAGTCCGGGCGCGCCGTACCCGTCACCGACGAGCCGGGCGACCCGACCGTGGTCCTGCGGATGGACGTGGAGACGTTCGTGATCCTCGCCGGCGGCCGTCGCCCGGCCGACCAGGTGCCGGTCGAGATCGCCGGGGACGACGAGCTCGCTCGGAAGGTGCTCGCCGCGATGGCGGTCACCCCGTGAGCGCACACCAGTGGACCCTCGACGACATCCCCGACCTGGCAGGCAAGCGAGCGCTGGTCACCGGGGTGACCAGCGGGCTCGGTGAGCACGTGGTGCTCGAGCTCGCCCGCAAGGGAGCGCTCGTCGTGATGGCGGCCCGCTCGGAGGAGAAGCTCACCGCCGCCGTGGCCGACGTGAAGCGGATGCTGCCCTCGGCCTCGCTGTCCCCGCTGCTGATGGACCTCGCCGACCTGGGTTCGATCCGCCGGGCGGTCGAGGAGTCCGGGCGGCTCGGGCCGCTCGACATCCTGATCAACAACGCCGGCGTCATGGCCACGCCGTACCGTCGTACCGTCGACGGCTTCGAGCTGCAGTTCGGCACCAACCACCTCGGTCACTTCGCGTTGACCGGCCTGCTGTGGCCGCAGCTCGTCGAGTCTCGCGCCGCCCGCGTGGTCACCGTGGCGTCCCAGGCGCACCGGATGGCGCGCACCGTGCCGCTGGAGGATCCGCGTCATCCCACCGGGCGCTACCAGAAGTGGAAGGCGTACGCCGAGTCGAAGCTCGCCAACCTGCTGTTCGCGTTCGAGCTGGAGCGCCGGGCGCGGGCCCGCGGCTGTCCGGTGCAGTCGATGGCGGCGCACCCCGGGTACGCCGCGACGAACCTGTTCCAGGGCATGAACCTGGAAGGAACCACCGCCGACGGGGCGATCGCCGTCGGCGCGACCCGGCTGCTGGGTCAACCGTCGGACATCGCAGCGCAGCCCTCGTTGATGGCGGCGACCATGCCCGGCCTGCCGGGCGGCAGCTACACCGGGCCGCGGGGCTACGCGGAGATGCGCGGACTGCCGACCGTGGTGACCGCCTCCCGCGTCGCCCGCGACGAGGACCTCGCGCGGCAGCTGTGGGAGGTCTCCGAGCAGGCCACCGGCGTCCGCTTCCCCTGACCCGCGGTGCGATCCCGGTCCCCGGCGCGACCCTGGGCCGCGGGGGCGGCGCGGGGCGGCGGCGCGGGTGGCGCTGGGCGGCGCGGCGCGGGCGGCGCTGGGCGGCGCGGCGCGGGCGGCGCTGGGCGGCGCGGCGCGGGCGGCGCTGGGCGGCGCGGCGCGGGCGGCGCTGGGCGGCGCGGCGCGGGCGGCGCTGGGCG
>NZ_BAAGUV010000025.1:0-192631 GCF_054781215.1 Nocardioides pakistanensis
CCCTCACCCGCTCAAGGAACTGATCGGCGGCTGAGCGCCAACTGCACTCAAGCAGAGATGCAGGACAGATGTTCGAACCGACTCGTGAGGGGGATGGATGGGTCCGACAGAGACAGCGAGCCCCAAGGCTCCACCCGATACCAGTGACGATCGCGCCATCGACCACGACCGCGCGTTGATCGAGGCCGCGGTGGCCGCCACTGTGATGCGGAACCGGTCCCAGGCGCAGATGCTCGACGCGATGGCCTGCTTCCACACCAGGCGCGTGGCGGAGGTGGAGGCACGAGCGTCGGCTGGCGGCTCCTCGTCGGAACTGCCGGGCTACTTCCGGCTGACACCGTTGCAGGCCACCAAGGCCGAGTTCGGGCCGCTCCTCGCGCTGTCCGACATGTGGATCGAGGTCGACATCGACCTGACCAACGACCTGAAGCACTGGCTGCCCCAGCTGTGGGGGCGATGCCTGAGCGGCCGGTTGGACATCAGCCGCGCGCAGGTGGTGCACGCCCAGCTCGGCAACCTCACCAGCGACGAGGACAAGGCCGCCTACTGCGAGCTGGTCCAGGACTGGCTGGACCGCAACGACGACCCGGACGCGCCGGTGTTCCCGATGAAGCGATACCAGGTGCAGCGCGCGGTGCGCCGGATCTGCCTGAAGTTCCCGCAGAAGAGCGAGGACGAGTCATACGCCGAGGCGTTCAAGAAGCGGCGGGTCAGCATCCGCGACGGCGAGCACGGCATGTCCACGCTCGTGGCCACGATGGCAGCGCACGAGGCAATGCTGGTGGACTACCGGCTCACGCTCATCGCGAAGAGGCGTCGTGAGGAGCCTGGTGAGACTCGCACCCTCGAGCAGCTCAGGGACGACACGCTCGTCGACCTGGCACTCGGCCGGATCGCCGTGTCGGCGTCGGACGCTCAGCTCGAGGATCCCGACGACGCGGGTCCCGCTGTCGGCGAAATGGTCAAGCAGCGCGACCTGGTCGGGCAGTGGGCTCGGCCCGTGATCTCCGTGATCGTGCCGCTGACCTCGCTCATCGAGGTCAGCGACGAGCCGGCCTTGCTCGGGGGCAGCCCGATCCCCGCCGACCTGGCCCGCCAGATCGCGGCCGACCCCAACGCGATGGTCTACCGCATGCTGGTGGATCCGGAGCGAGGGTTCCGGGAGCTGTCGGTCGACAGCTACACACCGACCGCCGCTATACGGCGGGAGGTGGCGGCCAGAGATCCCGAGTGTGTCTTCCCCGGCTGCACGCGGCCGGCGACGATCTGCGAGTGCGACCACCGGGAGCCGCATCCGGTCGGGCCCACGTGCACGAGCAACCTGCAGCCGCTGTGCGAGCACCACCACACCGTCAAGCACTCCGAAGGGTTCACCGTCGTGCGCAACGACGACGGGTCCTACACCTGGACCAGCAGGTTCGGTTCCGTCTTCCGCAAGCCGGCGCCGGACTACCCGGCGGTCGCGTGGCCCGTGCCGGACGAGCCGCCCGCCTGGTGGTTCGAGGAGGCCGACGAACCGTGCGTCGACGACGAGTGGCCCGACACCGTCCGGGAGCTCGTCGAGCAGCTGTCGCGCGAGACCCACGACCGGGAGCTCGCGGTAGCGGGTGCGCGGTAGGGCACTCGAGAAGACCCCCGTCGACCTCCTTGTGGTTGCCTGATCGGATCGGACCGCGATGATCGGGTGCGCGCCATGCGTCGTCGGTCAGGGTAGGCCGTGAAAGGGGGCCGCATGATCGGAGTGCTCAACCGGCTGGTCGAGCTCGTCGAGGAACGACTCACCGACGAGCTGGACGTCGGCGCGCTCGCGGGGAGCCTCGGCTCGACGGAGTACCACGTCCGCCGGATGTTCTCCTCGCTGGCCGGGATGCCACTGTCGGAGTACGTCCGGCGTCGGCGGATGACCGTCGCTGCGGCCGACGTGGTCGCCGGCGGCGGCGACCTTCTGAGCATCGCGGTGCGCTACGGCTACGGCTCCACCGAGGCGTTCGGCCGCGCCTTCCGGGCGGTCCACGGCATCGGACTCGGCGACGCGCGCCGGGACGGCGGCCCCCTTCGGACACAACCGCAGCTCAGGTTCCGCCTGACCGTCGAAGGGAGCACCCCGATGGACGCCCGCATCGTCGAACGGCCCGCATTCCGCCTCGTCGGCCACGCCACCCGCGTGCCGCTGATCCACGAAGGCATCAACCCGCACATCCAGGCGCACGTCACCTCGATCCCTGCCGAGGAGCATTTTCGGCTCAAGGAGCTCAGCAACACCGAGCCCGCCGGACTGCTTCAGGTGAGCGACGGCGTGGACCCGGACGCGACGGAGGGCAGCGAGCTCACCTACCTGCACGGCGTTGCGGTCAGCGACCACACTCCGGTGCCCGACGACCTCGACGCGATCGACGTCGCGGCCGGCACCTGGGCGGCGTTCCGGTCCTCGGGTGCCTACCCGGCCGCGCTGCAGGAGACCTGGGCCGCCACCGCGACCGATTGGTTCCCGTCCAACCCGTGGCAGCTGCGCCCCGGCCCCTCGGTCGTGGCGGTGATCGACCGGGCGGAGGACTTCAGTACGGCGACCTGCGAGCTCTGGCTGCCCGTCGAACGAGCGGTCTAGGGCGGGGCGTGTCGTCTGGCATGTGGTCCGCCGACGTGATGCCAACTGGGTCTGCCCGACGAGCCAGCATTCGCGACTGGACGTCCCGCTCCTGCTCGCTTGTCGCGGAGTCGTTGCCATCCATGCCCACTAGCCAGACGAGTCCTCGACCGTGCGCCAGGGCGACGGAGTCGCCGCCGCGGTCGCGGACCAGCGCGACGGCATACGTGAGCCGATCGCCCGCCTGCCTCTGGGCCCAGTCGATCACCTGGAGGACGTCGGCGCCGGTGACGTCGTACGTCGCTGTCGACCCGCGCGTCGAGTCGGCACCGCTGCCGTGCAGGTACACCCGGAACCTGGGGTCGGAGTCCTCCCAGGCGCTGTCCCGCTCGTCGACCTCGACGATCCGCACCGTGCTCATGCACCCATGCTCGCTGGGCTGCGGCTATGAGCCAACTCATTTCCGATCCCGTCTGCAGGTCGCCCCGAGGCGTAGGAAGGAGGTATGGGTGAGACCGCGACGCGGAAGATCAGAAGGGCGACGGCGCTCAGCGAGATGTCGATCCTGGAGGAGGAGGGCCAGCACGGATACCACCTCGTGGACTTCGGCGTCCTCCGGCTCGAACTCGAACCGTCCGACCACCCCTGGCAACACCTGCGGCTGGTGCTGCCCTCGCCGGACGCCCTGGCCGCACTGCAGGAGGCCGGCTGGCGAGTCGTCGGCAGCTGGACCGTCTTCACCTACCTGAAGCGGCCGACGTCGAAGACTCACCCCGGCTGACGGGTCGACCGTTTGCCACCTTGCCCCGGTTGGTCACCTTCCGCCCGTTTCGACACTTCGACGTTTCGTAAATTCTCGGACGACTCACCGCGCGCGGGGTTGTGGGGGCATTCGACCCATTCCTAGTGTCGGGACCTTGTTGGGGGCTGGCGACGCGGGGGCGCCGCCGAAATCAGAAGCCGGCTGGGGAGCCGGAGGTGGGGGTTGATCACATGGTGCGAACCATGTTGCGAAGCATGCCGGTGTGGCGGCTCGCGTTCGTCGTACTGATAGCCGTGTTCCTGGTCGGGATGTCGCTCCCGGCGCAGGCGAAGCCCGGCAACGGCCAGGGCAACGACCAGGGCATCGGCCAGGGCAACAGCCAGGGTGCGTCGGGCAAGTCCGACCAGGCGCCGGGCCAGGCCAAGAAGGCCGAGCCGGAGGGCGCTGTCGCGCCGCAGGAGTCCGCGGACGCTGCGCCCGGGAAGTCCGACCAGGCACCAGGCCAGCAGAAGAAGGCCGAGTCGCAGAGCCAGGGGTCGTCTCCGGGCAAGGGCAAGTCCGACCACTCCGAGGGCAACGCCTCGACGCAGGGCCCGCACGACGAACCGCAGCCGGCGAGCACCGCGGACAAGAATGACGGTGGGGCGAACGCCGGTGACTGTGCCGAGGGTCCGAAGCACGCGTACTGCTCGACCCGGGACGGGTCGGCCTCGAAGAACGGCAACGGCAACGGCAAGGCGAAGGGCAAGCCGTGCGCCGGCTGTGTCGGCAAGGCCGACAACAAGAACCCCAAGGGTCAGTACCCGAACGGCAGCGACCACAACGCCGGCTACGAGTGCGACCGCAACAATGGCATCGGCAAGTCCAACCCGGCACACACCGGCTGTACGACGGGCAACCCGTCGACGCCGCCGGTCGAGCCGCCCGCCCCGAATCCTGAGGAACCCGAGAAGCCGGAGAAGCCCGGCAAGCCGGAGAAGCCGACGCCCCCGGTGACGCCACCCGTGACGCCCCCAGGACAGCCGAGCACGCCCCCGGGTCCTCCGCCGGGCCCGCCGGGCACCCCCGGGAACCCGTGCCCGGAGGACATGCAGCGTGAGGACGGCCGCTGCGTCCCGCCGGTCGACGTGATCGAGGTCGAGCCGCCGGCGAACGAGGACGCCGACGAGGACGTGGTCGTCGCCGCACCGACCGGCTCCGGCAAGCCCCCGACGACGGAACCCGAGGTGCTCGGCGTCGAGGCAGAGCGGCAGTCGCCCGCCGTCGTCGCGGCGCCCGCCGAGGCGCAGGGACTGCCCTCGCGCGGCATCCTGCCCTGGACCGGTGCCGCCGGCGGCGTCGTCACCTCGGCGCTGGGCGGGATCACGCTGCTCGCCGCGGGGGTCCTGCTCCTCGCGGCGCGACGCCGCACCGTTTGACAGGCGAGGACCCCGGCTCCTCCGGACGTCATCGTCACAGGGGAGCCGGGGTTGCGCTCAGTGCGAGCGCGTCAGCGCGGAGCCATCCGCAGAGCGCCGTCCATCCGAATGACCTCGCCGTTGAGGTAGTCGTGGTCGATGATCGCCAGTGCCAGCTGGGCGTACTCGTCGGGGCGTGCCAGCCGCTGCGGGAACGGCACGCCCGCGGCGAGACCGGCCCGGAACTCCTCCGACACGGTGGCCAGCATCGGCGTCTCAACGAGGCCCGGGGCGATGGTGCAGACCCGGATGCCGTACTGCGCGAGGTCGCGCGCGGCGGGCAGGGTGAGGCCGACGACACCGCCCTTGGACGAGGCGTACGCCGCCTGGCCGACCTGACCGTCGTACGCCGCGATGCTGGCGGTGTTGACGATGACGCCGCGCTGGCCGTGCTCGAACGCGTCGGCCTTGGCGATCTCCTCCGAGGCCAGAGCAAGCACGTTGAACGTGCCGATCAGGTTGACCTGGACGATCTTGGCGTACAACGCGAGGTCGTGGACGCCCTTCTTCCCGAGGATCCGCATCGACGGACCGATGCCCGCGCAGTTGACGACCGTGCGCAGGGGTACGCCGGAGCCGGCCGCCTGCGCGACGCCCGCGCGGACCTGCTCCTCGTCGGTGACGTCGACCGCGACGTACTCGACGCCGTCCACCGCGGGAGCGTTCCCGACCGAGGTGGGCAGGTCGAACGCGAACACCTTCGCGCCCTGCTTGGCCAGGGCTTCGGCCGTCGCGGCGCCGAGGCCGGAGGCACCTCCGGTGACGATCGCGGCGGTGTTGTCGAGCTTCATCTGGTTGTGCTCCTGTGTCGTCAGTTGGTGCGGGCGACGGTGATCGCGCCCTTGTTCTCGCGGTCGAGGTGACGTCCGATCACCATCCGCTGGATCTGGTTGGTGCCCTCGAAGATCTGCATGACCTTGGCCTCGCGCATGTAGCGCTCGACCGGGAAGTCGCGGGTGTAGCCGTAGCCGCCGAGCACCTGCACGGCGTCGGTGGTGACCTTCATGGCGCTGTCGGTCGCGACCATCTTCGCGATGCTCGCCTCCTTGCTGAACGGCAGCCCCTGGTCCTTGCGCCGGGCGGCGGCCAGCACGGTGGCCCGGGCGGACTCGACGGCGGCGGCCATGTCGGCAAGTACGAACGCCAGGCCCTGGTGGTCGATGATTCGCTTGCCGAACGTCTCGCGCTCCTTGGCGTAGGCGATCGCGTGGTCCAGCGCCCCCTGCGCCAGCCCCGTCGCCACCGCGGCGATGCCGAGCCGGCCCGAGTCGAGTCCCTCGAGCGCGATCCGCAGCCCCTCGCCCTCCTCGCCGAGACGTCGCTCGACGGGGATCCGCACGTCGTCGAAGCGCATCGTGGCGGTGGCGGACCCGGTGAGGCCCATCTTCCGCTCCGGCGGGTCGGCGACCAGGCCCGGCGTGCCCGCCGGGACCAGGAACGTCGAGATCCCGCGGCTGCCCTCGCCGGTGCGGGCCATCACCTTGTAGAAGTCCGCCTGACCGCCGTGCGTGGTCCAGGCCTTCGCGCCGTTGATGACGTACTCGTCGCCCTCGCGGCGGGCGGTGGTCCGCATCGCCGCCGGGTCGGAGCCGGCGTGCGCCTCGGACAGGCAGTACGCGCCGAGCTGCTCGCCGCTCAGCATCTCCGGGAGCCAGCGCTGCTTCTGCTCCTCGGTGCCCTTGGAGAACAGCCCGAAGCAGGAGAGCGCGTGCACCGAGACGCCGACACCGACGCTGGACCATACCGCCCCGATCTCCTCGAGCACCTGGAGGTACACCTCGTAGGGCTGGCCACCGCCGCCGTACTCCTCCGGGTAGGGCAGCGAGAGCAGCCCCGCGCGGCCGAGGATCCGGAACACCTCCCGCGGGAAGGTCTCGGTCGCCTCCGCCTGGGCGACCGCCGGCGCGAGCTCCTTCTCCACGAGCTCGCGGGTGAGCGCGATCAGGTCCGCGGCCTCGGCCGTCGGCATGACGCGGGTGGCTGGCATGGGCTCTCCTCGGGCTGGGTTCTGGGGGTCTCGGGGTCTCGGGGTCTCGGGGTCTCGACAAGCTCGACCACCGGGTCCGACCACCGGGGGCCGAAATGATACTGATGCTGACACGAGAGTACTGTTGTGAGTACGATCACGCCACCAGCACCCCACACCCCGGGAGGGACCCATGACCCCGGACGAGCGCGTCTCCGAGCTCCTCGCGACCTTCGACCGCCCCGACCTCAGCCTCGCCGAGCTGCTGTGCGACCGGCACCCGGCCGACGCGACCGCGTTCACGATCATCCAGAGCGACCTCTCCTCGGTCGACCTGACCTACGGCGAGCTCGCGGAGCGGTCCCAGCGGTTCGCCGCCGGGCTCGCCGAGCTGGGGGTGCGTCCCGGCGACCGGGTCGCCACCCTGATGGGCAAGTCCCTCGACTACGTGGTGACCGTGCTCGGGCTGTGGCGCGCCGGTGCGGTGCACGTGCCCCTGTTCACGGCGTTCGCGCCGCCCGCCATCGCGCTCCGGCTCGAGGGGGCCGACGCGAAGGTCGTCGTCTGCGACCCGGCTCAGCGGGCCAAGCTCGATCCGGGCGAGGACATCCCCGCGGACGCCGGCTGGCAGGTGGTCACCCCGGACCAGGTCCCGGCCGCCGAGGCGAGCGCCGCGCCCGTCGTACGCGCGTCCGGGTCGACCGAGTTCGTGCGCCTGTTCACCTCCGGCACGACGGGCACCCCGAAGGGTGTCCCGATCCCGGTGCGGGCGATCGCCTCGTTCGTGACCTACCTCGACTACGGCCTGTACGTCACCGAGGACGACGTGTTCTGGAACGCCGCCGACCCCGGCTGGGCCTACGGCCTGTACTACGCGATCATCGCGCCGATGGCCGCCGGGCGCCGTTCGCTGCTCCTGCAGGCGGGCTTCTCCACCGAGCTGACCTGGCAGGTGCTCGAGAGGTTCGGCGTCACCAACCTCGCTGCGGCGCCGACGGTGTTCCGCTCGCTGCGCAGTGCCGGCGGTCCGGTCCCCGAGGGCCTGAAGGTACGCCGGATTACCTCGGCCGGCGAGCCGCTGAACCCGGAGATGGTGTCCTGGGCGACCCAGACGCTCGGTGTCGCGATCCACGACACCTACGGCCAGACCGAGCTCGGCATGTGTGTCGTGAACGGCTGGCACCCGGACGTGAAGGCGCCGGTCAAGGAGGGCTCGATGGGCCGCCCGCAGCCGGGCTGGTCGATGGCGATCCTGAAGAACCTCTCCGACGAGGTCGCCGAGCCCGGTGAGCTGGGCCGGGTCGCGGTCGACCTCGCGCACAGCCCCGGCATGTGGTTCACCGGTTACGTCGACGCCCCGGAGAAGACCGCGGAGCGGTTCAGCCCGGACGGCCGCTGGTACGTCACCGGTGACGCGGGATCCATGGACGAGGACGGCTACATCTTCTTCTCCGCCCGCGACGACGACGTGATCATCATGGCCGGCTACCGGATCGGCCCGTTCGAGGTCGAGTCGGTCCTCGTCGCCGATCCCTCGGTCGCGGAGGCGGCTGTCGTCGGGATGCCCGACGAGCTCCGTGGCGAGGTGATCGAGGCGTTCGTCGTACTCGCTCCCGGGGTGGAGGCCTCCGACGACCTCGCCGAGTCGCTCAAGCAGCGCGTCAAGAAGAAGCTCGCCGCGCACGCCTACCCGCGCACCGTCCACTTCGTCGAGGAGCTGCCGAAGACGCCGAGCGGCAAGATCCAGCGGTTCGTGCTGCGCGAGCGCGCGAACGCGTGACCGCGCGCCGTCGCACCGCCCGGCAGGTCGACCTGCTCGACCGGCTCGTCCGCCTGATGGCGAGCGAGGGCTTCTCGCAGTTCACCCTCGACGACCTCGCCGAGCGGCTGCGGTGCTCCAAGACAACGCTCTACGCGCTTGCCCCGACCAAGCAGGAGCTGGTGGTCGAGGTGGTCAAGCAGTACTTCCGGGCAGCGGTGCCGGCCGTGGAGGCGCAGGTCTCCGCGGTTGAGGGTCCGGCGGAGCGCGTCGAGGCCTACCTCGCCGCGGTGGCCGACTACCTCCAGCCGCTGTCGCGCGCGTTCATGGACGACCTGTCCTCGTTCGAGCCCGCGGCGGCGGTGTACCGGCAGAACACCGCCGCGGCCGCCGCCCGGATCAGGGAGCTGATCGCCGAGGGCGTCGAGGCCGGTGCGTTCCGCAAGGTGCACGCGGCGTTCGTCGGCGAGATCGTCGCCGTGGCGATGTTCGAGATCCAGCGCGGTGAGATGTTCGCGCGGCTGGAGATGAGCGACGCGGAGGCGTACGCCGAGCTCGCCTCGCTGGTGGTGCACGCGTTATCGACCTAGTCATCCCTCCAGCAGCGTGGCCCGAAGTCTCTCGGACAGCTTGCAGCGAAGGCATGGTTTCCCTCCGTCAGACTTCGCGGAATCCTGGTCGAGGAGCACAGCCTCAGAGCGTTCATCCTGTCTGCGACAGCCTGCAGGGCGTTCAGGCTGTTGATCGTCCCCAATCGCGCGCCATCGTGCATGGTGATGACCTTCCCGGCGCTCATCTCTTCGGTCACAACCTTGACGATCTCTCCGGTCGTCACGCCGGACTCTGTGTCCCGACTGTCGATGACGCGCCCGTCTGCGACGTCGCTGAACGGCATCACCAACTGAAGTCCCAGCTGCCGAGCTGCGCGTTTCGACGTGTCGGCGATCAGTCCATACGGCGGGCGGTAGTAGATAGGACGAGGGGCGCCAGCGGCAACTATCGCTTCGTTTGCCTCGGCCAGTTCCTCGTACGCTCTGTCGTGGGTGTCGGCCGACGATCCCGCTGCTGCACGGACGGTGAGCGCGGTGTGAGCGTAGGTGTGGTTCTGGACGCTGTGCCCCTCGCGGACTTCTCGCACGACCACCTCGGGCCGTTCCTGGACGCGCCGGCCGACCACGAAGAAGGTAGCCCGTAGATTCAACAACTTGAGACGATCAAGCAACAACGGCGTATTCACGAACGGGCCGTCATCGAAGGTGAGGTACACGTAGCCGCCCGAACAGTCACTGCTGACCGGACGCGGGTGTGGCAGCGGAGATACAGCGCCCGAGTCGGGCATAAGTCGGCTGTCGGCGGAGGCAGTCAAGAGTGCGGGTACACCCAGGTAGACGATGATCGCCGAAGGCATGCACACCAGCACGACCGCCAAGCCCGACCGGATCCGGTCGCGCCGGGTCGGGCCACGCGCGCGAGGCCGGGCACCTCTCACCTCGTCATGCGGCATCACGACACACCTCGGAACTTGTTGCTCCGGACATGCCCTCCTCCCGGCGTGCTGGGCTCTTCCAGGCACCCGTCGAACGCGTCGTCCACGCCAAGGGCAGGGTCGCCAGCACAAGTGCAGCGTCGATGACGCGAAGGGCAGGGAACCCCAGCGCGTAGGCGGCATACTGCGGGCGCTGGAGTGCGACAGCCACGATCGTCCCGATCACCAGCTCAGGAAGCACGACGATCAGAAGCAGCATGGCAACGGTGTAGCGCTCCAGCAGCCATCCGAGCGGTCCGCCCACCGCCGCTGCCAGGTCCGTTCCCGAGAGCACACCTGTTGCCGCGGCCAACGGCAGTAAGACAGAGGCCAGGACCACGAGGCAGTACAGGATGAGCTCAAGGATGCACACGCCTAGCGTGATCCAGAAGAAGCCGAGGCGTAGCACGCCATGCCGGCGGACCGTCTGCCACAGGACCAAGGCCCATCTCTTCACCTGGTGGAAGTAGTCGGAGAAGGTCACTGGATCCTGTGTGTAGGCGACTGCGGCGGATGGGTGAAATGCGATGCGGCCGAGCCTCAGACGGTGCACCTCGAAGGTCATGTTGAGGTCCTCGACCACGAGACCAGGGGCGGCTACGTCGATGTGCCGAAGGGCGGATGTGCGGTACATGCTGGCGAAACCGGGTACGACGAGCACAGCGTTGGCGCGGCGCCAGGCCTGCCCGAACTTCAAGAACGTCTGCCCCCAGAAGTACACACGCTCGCGATACGCAAGCAGCAGTCTCCCGAATGCGCCCACTTTCTGCCCGGGCCAGATGGTCCGGGCAGCGCCGCAGACTACTGCGACCTCCGGGTCATCGAACATCTCGAGACCGCTCCGCGCGTAGTCATCACTCAGCACAGTGTCGGCGTCCAGCAACAGCACGGCCTGATAGTTGTCGCACAGTTCGAAGTCCCGGACCGCCGCCGCGATCGCACCGCCCTTACCGCGGTTCGGCTGAAGTTCGAGCACGTTGGCTCCCATGGCTCCGGCGACGGAGCTGGTGGCATCGTGGGACCCGTCCGAGACTACGTAGATGTTAGCCAGCGGGAACTGTCGGGCGGCTGATGCGATGGTCCGCTCGATCACCAGCTCCTCGTTATGTGCAGCGACGAGCACAGCGACCTGCTCAACTGCGATCCGCCCACGGCTCCTCGCATCGGAGACCCGGCTGCGCCTGCGGTCGTCGACCAAGCGTGCTGCTCCTAGACAGAGACACAGCGACGGGTAGATGCCGACCGTCGTGATCGCGATAAGCGCCAGCCATAGCATGGGCCGGGCCCCGCTACGCCGAGAGATCTGCCGCGACGGCATCGATGATGTCATCGAGGCGACGGGCAGGTTCGAAACCGACGAGCTTCCGGGCCCGTTCGCAGTTCGGAATTCGGCGTTCCATATCCTCGAACCCGTCGCCATAGACCTCGTAGTACGGCAGGTGCACCACTGAGCTGTGAGAGCCCGTGCGTCCGATCACTCGCTCAGCAAGTTCCTGGATGCTCACCTGCTCGGTGCTGCCCAGGTTGAACACCGAGCCCACGGCGTCGGGGGAATCCATGAGTGCCACCAGCGCCGGGACAACGTCCTCGACGTGGCAGAAGCACCGAACCTGGTCACCCGAGCCGTAGACAGTGACCGGCTCCTCGCGGATCGCCTGCCTCACGAAGCGCGGCATCACCATCCCGTAACGGCCTGTCTGCCTGGGACCCACCGTGTTGAACAGCCGTACCGTGACCGCGCGCAAGCCATGGTGCATGACGTGCTGATGGACCAGAGCCTCGTCGAGCGCCTTGGCTTCGGCGTACGACCAACGACTGAGTTGCGGCGAGCCGATGATGCGGTCGTCGTCCTCGCGCAGGCCCGGTGCCGTGTTCTTGCCGTACACCTCGCTTGTGGACGCCAGAAGCAGTGCGGCGCTATGACGCGTCGCCGCCTCCACTATCACTTCCGTACCTCGCACGTTCACCCGCATGCTGTCCAGCGTGTCGTTCTGAATGCGGAAGACTCCGACTGCGGCGGCGAGGTGGAAAACGCGGTCGACCTCGGCGACAAGACGGTCCACGAGCTCCGTGTCCACGATGCTTCCGCGGACGAGATGGACGGAATCGTCTCCATGCCGGTCGAGGTTGGAGAGCCGTCCCGTGCTCAGGTCGTCCAATACGATGACCCGCTCCCCACAGTCGACGAGATGGTCGACCAGGTGGGAGCCGATGAACCCGGCGCCGCCGGTGATAAGTGTCGTCATGCTAGTTCCAGGGTGTGAGTGTTGGCGGTCGGAAGGTCACGGCACGAACGTGCGGCGCGTCTGCGGAAGTCGATAGGTCGCGTCGAGGATCGGAGTTTGGGTAGGCAGGGCCACACCCGTGGCCGAGTGGAGACAGCACACGACGACGAGGTCAGCGTCGCAGCCTGCCACCGACGCCGGGTCCACCGAGGGGTAGGTCTTGTCTGCCACCTTCACGGTCCCGACCACAGGATCGTGAATGAGAACGCTGACGCCGCGACGTTCCAAGCCGGCGATGACCTGCAACGCTGGTGACTCCCGGGTGTCTGCTACGTCTGGCTTGTACGCGACGCCAACGACCAGCACGCGCGATCCTGCGGGCGTTTTCCCAGCCTCTGCAAGGATCTCAACGGCCCGGGCGACGATCCTGGCCGGCCGTTCGGAGATGCTCTGCATCGCAGAGGCAATCAGTGGTGGATGAACGTGCTCGCGTCTGAGCTGCCAAAGCAGGTAGTGAGGATCGCACGGAATGCAGTGCCCGCCCACCCCCGGGCCGGGGTAGAAGGGCATGAACCCGTATGGCTTCGTGGCCGCTGCCTCGATCACCTCGACCGCGTCCAGCTGTAGGTGACGAGCGACATCGGAAAACTCGTTGGCCAGCGAGATGTTGACCGCCCGGAACGTGTTCTCCAGCAGCTTTACCAACTCTGCGGCTTCCATCGACGAGACCACGTGTACGTCTCGAACGGTCCTCGAGAGGAAGCGCGCCGCGCTCAGCACGCAGGCCGGAGTCGCGCCGCCGACAACGCGCGGAACGTCGTAGTGGTCGAGACCATCGCTGCCGGGATTGATGCGTTCTGGCGAGAAGGCCACATGCACGTTGGCGCCGGCTTCGAGACCGCGATGCCGCAGCGGCTCTACCAGCAACTCTCGGGTGCACCCGACGTAGCTGGTTGAGGTCAGCACGAGAGTCTGGCCAGGTCGAGCATGCTTCACGACACTGGCGCACGCCGTTTGCAGCATCGTCAGGTCGGGTGTCAGCGAGGCGTCGACGGGTGTGGGAACGCACACGATCACGGCATCGGCTTCGCCGATGGCGGCTTCATCAGAGGTCACTGCAAAGCGATCCCGTGCGTGCCGCGCTTGCCGCAGCAACGCCATGTCGCCAGGGAGCAGGTCAGGGATGCCGCTGCGGACAGCGGCCAGCCGGTCCCCGGAAACGTCGATGCCGACGACGGCGGTGCCGGCCTGGAAGAGGGCAAGCGCCGTCGGCAAACCGACATAGCCGAGCCCGACCACGGCCACACGACCTGTCGGTGCGACCTCGACGACTGTCTGAGTAGAGCGCTGGTCAATGGTGGTCACAGGACTCCCCCGTCCGTGTGGATGGTGGTATCGGCCGACTGTTCGAACGATTCACTGACCGGTGCACGCATGGTCCGGAAGAGACCGACACCGGTTAACCGCGACGGTAAATCGACATCGCGGAAGACGGAGCCGGCTTCTGTGAGAGCACGACCCCCGTTCCAGTCCGCAAGGTGCGGTTTTCGCAAACTGTGCAGTTCGGAGTCGCCTGCCCTGCTCATCCCCAGTCGCCCGGGAACAAATTTGGACATGTACGCCCCGCGCTGGTAGCCGAGCGGTCCGGCCAGAGGCGCAAACCGGGCAAGCCGCCGAGGTTGGTCAGAGGATGTCGTCGTCCCGCGTTTGCGGGACGTGACATGAGGCGGCCGTCACCCGGTCACCGCGCTGTCGACACGTGCTCTCGAACTGGTCAGGACTCCAGCAGCGCGCGCCGCAGCCCGTCGAGGAGCTCGCCGCCGACGCCGTGCGCGGTGAGGTAGCCGGCCGCGCCGCCGTACTCCGCCTCCAGGTGGGCCAGGAACAGCTCCATCGTCCGCGGCTCGGCGGTCAGCGACTCCTCCGGCAGCGCGGCGAGGCGCTCCTTGTACGCCGGCAGCGTGCGCAGCTGGTCGAGCATCGCGTCGAGGTCCTCGCGGGTGCGGGCGTAGTCGGCGACGATCTCGTCGTGCACCACACCCGCCGCGGACAGCAGCACCGCGACCGCGACGCCGGTGCGGTCCTTGCCGGCCGAGCAGTGCACGAGCATCGCCGCGCTGTCCGGGTCCGCGGCGAGCGACGCGATCCGCGTGATCGAGTCGGCGGAGTGGCGCAGGTAGCGCGCGTAGTGCGCCGCCACCGCCTCGTGCCGGTCGACCGGGTCGGTGTGGTGCGCCCACTCGCCTCCGGCGCGCAACGGCAGGTGCACCGCCTGGTGGGGCAGCGAGGAGACGTGCTCGTTGGGCAGCTCCTCGATCTCCACCTCCGAGCGCAGATCCACGCGCGTGCGGACCCCCAGCTCCTCGACGAGCGCATGCGCCTGGGGAGCGTCGAGGAAGAACGGCGTCGCGCTCCGCAGCAGGACCCCGTTGCGCACCCGGCGACCGTCACCGGTCCGCAGGCCTCCGACGTCGCGCAGGTTGCGCAGGTCCGGCAGCCGCGGATGGTTCACGCGTCGCCGGCCGCGATGTCGGCGTGCTGCTCGCGCAGCTGGCGCTTGAGGATCTTCCCGCTCGGGTTCTTCGGCAGGGCGTCGGCGATCACCACGTGCTTGGGCGTCTTGTAGCCGGCCAGGTGTTGCCGCGTGTGCTCGATGACGTCGGCCTCGGTGAGCGACGCCCCGGGCTTGGGTACGACGACCGCGGCGACCGCCTCGACCCAACGCGGGTGGCTCACGCCGAACACCGCGACCTCCGCGACCCCGTCGAGGGTGTAGATCGCCTCCTCGACCTCCCGGCTGGCGACGTTCTCGCCGCCGGTCTTGATCATGTCCTTCTTGCGGTCCACCACGGTCAGCCGGCCCTCGTCGTCGAGGTAGCCGAGGTCCCCGGAGTGGAACCAGCCGTTGCGGAACGCCTCCGCGGTCTTCTCCTCGTCGCGGTAGTAGCCGAGCATCGCGTGCGGGCTGCGGTGCACGATCTCGCCGACCTCGCCGGCGGGCAGCGGGTTGTCCTCGTCGTCGACCACGCGGGTCTCGACGTTCAGCGCCGCCCGGCCGGCGGACCCGGCGTGGCTGATCTGCTCGTCGGGACCGAGGATCGTCGCGAGCGGGGCCATCTCGGTCTGGCCGTAGAAGTTCCACAGCCGCACGTCGGGCAGCCGCTGCTGCATCTCGTTGAGGATCTCCACCGGCATCGGCGAGGCGCCGTAGTAGCCCTTGCGCAGCGACGACAGGTCGGTGCTGTCGAACTCCGGGCAGCGCAGCAGCGAGATCCACACCGTCGGCGGGGCGAACAGCTTGGTCACCCGCTCGGTCTCGATCGTGCGCAGCAGCGCCACCGGGTCCGGCGCGGGCAGGATGATGCTGGTCGCGCCGAGGAAGACGTCGACGTTGAGGAAGCAGTCGAGCTGGGCGGTGTGGTACAGCGGCAGCGCGTGCACCTCGACGTCGCCGGACTCCATCCCGCCGTCGACCACGCACGAGACGTACTGCCACATCAGCGAGCGGCTGGAGTGGAGCGCGCCCTTCGGACGGGACTCGGTGCCGGAGGTGTACATCATCCGCACCGGGTCGTCGTCCTCGAGCACCACCACCGGCGCCTCGCCGTCGTGCTCGAGCCAGACCTTCAGGTCCACCCACCCCTCGCGCTCGGCCGACGGCCGGATCACCGCGCGCGTGGTCACCGCGGTCGAGCCCGACGCGGCGATCGCGGCCTCGGCCACGTCGACCAGCCCGTCCTCGACCACGAACGCCGACGACCCGGAGTGGTCGAGGATGAACGCGATCTCGTCCGGGCCGAGCATGAAGTTGATCGGCACGAGGATGACGCCGAGCCGGGCGGTCGCGTAGTTGAGCACCGCGAACTCCCAGCAGTTGTGGGAGAGCAGGGCAAGCCGGTCGCCCTTGGTCATCCCCGCGGCAGCCAGCGCGGCCGTCGTACGCGCGATCACCGCCTCGAGCTCGGCGAAGGTGAGCCGCGTGCCCTCACGCCCCGTCGAGGGATCGACGAGCGCGAGCTTGTCGGGGAACCGGTTCGCCGTACGTCGGGGCACGTCCCCGAGCGACTGGGCGCGGGCCTGCGTGACGGGTGAGGTCATGTCGTCTCCTCGGGGGTCTCCTTGCTGGTGAACCGCAGCACGAGGTAGCCGGCGACCGCGGCGACCAGGCTGCCGACCAGGATGCCGAGCTTGGCGATCTCGACGACCTCGCCGTCGGTGAACGCCAGGTTGGCGATGAAGATCGCCACGGTGAACCCGATGCCGGCGGTCATCGCGACACCGAACAGGTGGCTCTTGGTCATCCCGGTCGGGAACCGGCCGAGGCCGACCTTCTCGGTCAGCCAGGCGGCCCCGAAGATGCCCAGCGTCTTGCCGAGGACCAGGCCGAGCGCGATGCCGAGCACCACCGGGTCGGTCAGCCACTCGGTCAACGGCACGTCGGGGTAGGGCACGCCCGCGTTGGCGAACGCGAACAGCGGCACGATCAGGAACGCCGACCACGGCGCGAGCCGGTTCTCCACCCGGTGCAGCGGCGACTGGGTCTCCAGGGTCAGCCGCCGGATCTCGCGCAGGGTGTGGTCGTTCTCCTCGTGCTCGTCCGCGGTCACGATGTCGTCGGCGTTGCGGACCACCACCTCGTTGACCAGCGGGATCGCGACCTCGGGATACCGGTTCGGCGGCAGCAGCGCGAACGCCGGGGTGATCAGGCCGAACGCCACGCCGATGATCGTGGCGTGCACGCCCGACTCGTGGAGGGCGTACCAGCCGACCACGCCGAGGACGATGTACGGCGCCATCGCCCGGATCCGCACCTTCTGGAAGAACAGCGCGACGGCGACGGTGGCCGCGGCACCCAGCAGCCACCACAGCTCGATGCCGGCGGTGTAGAAGATCGCGATCACCAGGATCGCGCCCAGGTCGTCGACGATCGCCAGCGTCAGCAGGAACAGCCGCGCCCCCAGCGGCACCCGGCTGCCGAGGGAGGCGAGCAGCGCCACCGCGAACGCGATGTCGGTGGCCATCGGGATGCCCCAGCCGTGCAGGTTGTCGGTGCCCGCGTTGAACGCGACGTAGATCAGGGCCGGCACCACCATGCCGCCCAGCGCCGCGACGATCGGCAGCGCCGCGGCCTTCGGGTCGCGCAGCTCGCCGAACACCATCTCCCGCTTGATCTCCAGGGAGACCAGCAGGAAGAACAGTGTCATCAGGCCGTCGTTGACGATTCCGTGCAGCGAGAGCGAGATGATGTGCAGGTCGCCGATGTCGAGGGCGACCTCGCTCTCCCAGAAGTGCTGGTAGGTGTCGAACCAGCCGGTGTTGGCGATGACCAGGGCCAGGATCGTGGCGAACAGGATCGCCATGGCGCTGCTGGTCTCGACCTGCATGAGGTTCTGGAGCGGTCGCACCACCCGCCTCGGCACGAACCGGTCGGTCGCCTGCCAGCTGTGCGCGACGACCTGGGGGCTCTTCTCCGTCGGGGTCTGCGGCACGTCTCTCCTCAGGGCGTGGCGGCGGGCGGTGCGGTCAGACTATCGGGCACCCGGAGCGCCCGGGGTCAGTCCGCCCCGACGATCCGCAGCGCGAGCTCGCAGTAGTGGTCGGCGATCTGCTGAGGCGTCCACTCACCCTCGTCGCGGTACCACCGCGCCACATCGATCCCCAGCGAGAGCAGGGCGAGCGCGGTCATGTGCGAGTTGCCGGTGTGGAACACCCCGGCCGCCACACCGCGGTCGACCACGCCACGCATCTCCTGCTCGATCTCGCGGCGGGTCGCCGCGATCTCCTCGAGGTGCTCGGGCGACAGCGCGGCGAGCTCGTAGTTCACGATCCGCGCGCCGGTGTGGTCCTCGGCGTGGTGCACCACGAAGGCGTGTACGACGGCCAGCAGCTGCGCTCGCGGATCCGCGGACGTGGCGACGGCCGCTCGCACCAGCGCGAGCGTCTTGTCGTGCCCGGCCCGGGTGATCAGGTGGAGCATCTCCTCCTTGGACCGATGGTGCACGTACAGCGCGGCCGGGCTCATCCCGGCGGCAGAGGCGATGTCGCGGGTCGTCGTACCGTGAAAGCCCTTCTCCGCAAAGGAAGCGACGGCCGCCGCCATCAGGCGGGCCCGGGCGTCGGACTCTTGACGGATCTGCTCCACGTGAGGAACGCTAAGCGAACGCTTAGTCACTAAGCAAGCGCTTAGCGTCGTCGACATCGAAGGGCAGGCACGTGAAGAGGTTCGAGGGCAAGGTCGCGATCGTCACCGGAGCCAGCCGAGGGATCGGCCTCGGCATCGCCGAGCGGCTCGTCGCCGAGGGCGCCAAGGTCACGATCACCGCGCGCAAGCAGGACGCCCTCGACGAGGCGGTGGAGCGGCTCGGCGGCCCCGACGTGGCGATGGCGGTCGCCGGCAAGGGCGACGACGTCGAGCACCAGAGCGAGACCGTGGCCAGGACGATCGAGCGGTTCGGCCGCCTCGACGCACTCGCCAACAACACCGGCATCAACCCCGTCTACGGGCCGATGATCGAGATCGACCTCGCCGCAGCCCGCAAGATCTTCGAGGTCAACAGCCTCGCCGCGCTGTCGTGGACCCAGCAGGCGCACCGCGCGTGGATGGGCAAGCACGGCGGCGCGGTCGTCAACGTGTCCTCGGTGGCCGGCCTCAAGCCCGCCCCCGGCATCGGCTTCTACGGCGCCAGCAAGGCGATGCTCATGCACATCACCTCCGAGCTCGCCGTCGAGCTGGGCCCGAAGATCCGCGTCAACGGCGTCGCGCCGGCCGTGGTGAAGACCAAGTTCGCCACCGCGCTCTACGAGGGCAAGGAGGAGGAGGTCTCCTCGCAGTACCCGCTCAAGCGGCTCGGGGTCCCGGAGGACATCGGCAGCGTGGTGGCGTTCCTGCTCTCCGACGACGCCGCCTGGCTCACCGGCCAGACCGTCGTCGTCGACGGCGGGCTGACCCTCACCGGCGGGGTGTGAGCATGCCCGACGTCCCCCAGCCCGACGTCCACGGACTCGGCGTCGTCGTCACCGGCGCCGGGCACGGCATCGGCCGCGCGATCGCCCGGCGGATGGCCGCCGAGGGTGCCCGGGTGGTGGTCAACGACCTCGACGCGGACGCGGTCGAGCAGGTCGCGACCGAGATCGGCGGGATCGCCGCACCCGGCGACGCCGCCACCGAGGACGGGGTCGCCGAGCTCGTCGCCACCGCTCGCGACCACCTCGGCAAGATCGACATCTACTTCGCCAACGCCGGCATCGACGTCGGCGCCGGCCTCGACGCGCCGGAGTCGGACTGGGCCCGCGCGCTCGAGGTGAACGTGATGGCGCACGTCCGCGCGGCTCGCCAGCTGGTTCCTGCCTGGCTGGAGACCGGAGGCGGCAGGTTCGTCGTCACGGCATCGGCGGCCGGCCTGCTCACGATGCTGGGCAGCGCGCCGTACTCGGTCACCAAGCACGCGGCGGTCGGCTTCGCGGAGTGGCTCTCGGCGACCTACGGCCACCGCGGGATCACCGTGCAGGCGATCTGCCCCCAGGGCGTGCGCACCCGGATGCTCGAGGAGGCCGGGCCGCTGCAGGAGCTGCTGACCCACGACTCCGCGCTGGAGCCGGAGGACGTCGCCGAGGCGGTCTGGCAGGCGCTGGCCGACGACCGGTTCCTGGTGCTGCCGCACCCCGAGGTCGCGGAGTACTACAAGCACCGCGCGCTCGACACCGACCGCTGGCTGGCCGGGATGCGCCGGCTGCAGCAGAAGCTGGACGGCGCCTCGTGACCACTCAACCGACCCCGGGCCTCCCCGGCCTCGACCTCGACGCGTTCGCTGCCTGGTTCGGCGCCGCCTGCC
This sequence comes from Nocardioides pakistanensis, assembly GCF_054781215.1. Lineage (NCBI taxonomy): Bacteria > Bacillati > Actinomycetota > Actinomycetes > Propionibacteriales > Nocardioidaceae > Nocardioides > Nocardioides pakistanensis. Next base: position 20,112 of record NZ_BAAGUV010000025.1, read on the forward strand.
CCGGCGAGGTCACCGGACCGCTGACCGGCAGGCTGGTCGCCGGCGGCAAGTCCAACCTGACCTACATCGTCGGCGACGGCCACCGCGAGTGGGTGGTACGGCGTCCACCGCTCGGCCACGTCCTCGCGACCGCACACGACATGGGCCGGGAGCACCGCGTGATGACCGCGCTGCGCGACACCGACGTGCCGGTTCCCCGCACCTACGCCTACTGCGAGGACGAGGACGTGATCGGCGCGAAGTTCTACGTGATGGAGCGCGTGCACGGGACGCCGTACCGCACCGCCGCCGAGCTCGCGCCGCTCGGTCCCGAGCGCACCGAGGCGATCTCGCGGCGCTCGGTGGAGACGCTGGCCGCGCTGCACAGCGTGGACCCGGCCGCCGTGGGCCTGGCCGACTTCGGCCGGCCCGAGGGGTTCCTCGAGCGGCAGGTCCGCCGCTGGGGCAAGCAGCTCGACGCCTCGCGCAGCCGCGACCTCGCCGGTGCCGACGAGCTTCGCACCCTGCTCGCCGCGAACGTCCCCGCCGAGCAGAAGCCGGCGATCGTGCACGGCGACTACCGCCTCGACAACCTGCTCATCGACGACGAGGACCGGGTCGCCGCCGTCCTGGACTGGGAGATGGCCACCCTCGGCGACCCCGTCACCGACGTTGCGCTGATGGTGGTCTACGGCCGGCTGGCCTCGATGGACACCGCCGTCTCCGACGCCTCGACCGCCCCCGGGTTCCTCGACGAGGACGAGACGCTCGCGCTCTACCGCGAGCGCAGCGGCCGCGACCTGTCGGCGATGGGCTTCTACCTCGGCCTGGCCTGCTTCAAGCTCGCGGTCATCCTCGAGGGCATCCACTACCGCTTCACCCAGGGTCAGACCGTCGGCGAGGGCTTCGACTCCGTCGGCGCCGCCGTCGAGCCCCTCATCGCATCCGGCCTCACCTCGCTCAAGGAGAACTGATGGACTTCGCCTTCGACGCCCGCACCGAGGAGCTGCGCGAGCAGCTGCTCAGCTTCATGGACCACCACGTCCACCCCAACGAGAAGCGCTTCCACGAGCAGCTCGACCAGCTCGAGGACCGCTGGGACTGGACCGCCACCCCGGTGATGCAGAAGCTGCGCGAGCGCGGCAAGCAGACCGAGCTGTGGAACGCCTTCCTGCCCGGCGAGCACGGCGCCGGCCTGACCAACCTGCAGTACGCCCCGCTCGCCGAGATCACCGGCCGCAGCGGACACCTCGCGCCGGCGGCCTTCAACTGCGCGGCGCCTGACACCGGCAACATGGAGGTGCTCACGCAGTTCGGCACGCCCGAGCAGCAGGAGCAGTGGCTCACCCCGCTGCTCGCCGGTGACATCCGCTCGGCGTTCGCGATGACCGAGCCCGACGTCGCCTCCTCCGACGCCACCAACATCAGCACCACGATCCGCCGCGAGGGCGACGAATACGTCATCAACGGCCGCAAGTGGTGGATCACCGGCGCGATGAGCCCGGCGGCGAAGATCTTCATCGTCATGGGCAAGACCGACCCCGAGGCCGACCGGCACCGGCAACAGTCGATGATCCTGGTCCCCCGGGACACCCCGGGCGTCGAGGTGGTCCGGGGCATGGAGGTCTTCGGCTACGACGACCGCGAGCACGGCGGCCACGCCGAGCTGGTGTTCCGCGACGTCCGGGTGCCCGCGTCGAACCTGATCGGCGAGGAGGGCGACGGGTTCGCGATCGCGCAGGCGCGACTCGGCCCGGGCCGGATCCACCACTGCATGCGCGCCATCGGCGTCGCCGAGCGCGCGATCGAGCTGATGTGCCAGCGTTCGGTGGAGCGGGTCGCCTTCGGCAAGCACCTGGCCCGTCAAGGCGTGGTCCGCGAGTGGATCGCGGAGTCCCGGGTGCGGGTCGAGCAGCTCCGGCTGCTGGTGCTCAAGACCGCCTGGCTGATGGACACCGTCGGCAACAAGGGCGCGCACACCGAGATCCAGGCGATCAAGATCGCCACCCCCGAGACCGTGCAGTGGATCCTCGACAAGGCGATCCAGGTGCACGGCGGCGCCGGGCTCTCCCAGGACTTCCCGCTGGCGCAGTCGTTCGCCGGCATCCGGACCCTGCGCTTCGCCGACGGCCCTGACGAGGTGCACAAGATGTCGCTCGCGCGGCGCGAGATCAAGAAGCACGCGGGCCTGTGAGCGTCGACGTGCGAGCCGACCTCGCCTCCCGGGTCGAGCAGCTGCTGGCGTCGTACCCTCCCGCCTCGACCGACCGGTTGGAGCTCCTCCGCGCCCGGTTCGACGCCGGGCTGGCGTGGGTGCACTTCCCCGAGGGCCTCGGCGGGCTCGGCCTGCCCCGCGGCCTGCAGGGGTACGTCGACCAGCTCCTCGCCGAGGCCGGCGCACCCGACAACGACCCGCGCCGGATCGGGATCGGGCTCGGCATGGCCGCACCGACGATCCTGGCCTTCGGCACGCAGGAGCAGAAGGAGCGGTTCCTGCGGCCGCTGTGGACCGGCGAGGAGGTGTGGTGCCAGCTGTTCAGCGAGCCGGGCGCCGGCTCCGACCTCGCGGCGCTGGCCACGCGCGCGGTGCGGGACCCCTCCGGCGACTGGGTGGTCAACGGGCAGAAGGTGTGGACCTCCTCGGCCCACGAGGCGCAGCGCGCGATCCTCGTCGCCCGCACCGACCCGGACCTGCCCAAGCACCAGGGGCTGACCTACTTCCTGCTCGACATGACCGACCCCGGCGTCGAGGTCCGCCCGCTGCGCCAGATCACCGGTGAGGCGGAGTTCAACGAGGTCTTCCTGACCGACGTGCGCGTCCCCGACGCCGACCGGCTCGGCGAGGTCGGCGAAGGCTGGAAGGTCGCCAACGCCACCTTGATGAACGAGCGGGTCGCGATCGGCGGCCAGGCTGCACCGCGTGAGAGCGGGATGATCGGCAAGGTCGCCGAGACCTGGCGCTCCCAGCCGTCGGTGCGGCGGCCCGAGCTGCACGACCGGCTGATGGCCGGCTGGGTCGAGTCGGAGGTGTTCCGGCTGACCGGGATGCGGCTGCGGCAGAAGCTCGCCGCCGGCGCCCCCGGCCCGGAGGGGTCGGCGATGAAGCTGACCTTCGCCCGGCTCGCCCAGGAGCTCAGCGGGCTGGAGGTCGAGCTGCTCGGCTCCGAGGGCCTGCGCTACTCCGACTGGACGATGACCCGGCCGCAGAAGGTCGACATGACCGGCCGCGACGCCGGCTACCGCTACCTGCGCGCCAAGGGCAACTCCATCGAGGGCGGCACCTCGGAGATCCTGCGCAACATCGTCGCCGAACGGGTCCTCGGCCTGCCGAGCGAGCCGCGCGTCGACAAGGACATCGCCTGGAAGGAGATCCCCCGATGAGCGACCTCGACCTGCTCTACACCGACGTGGAGGACTCGCTGCGCTCCTCGGTGCGCGACCTGCTCGCCGCCCGCTGCTCCTCCGACGCCGTCACCGCGCTCTACGACGGGGACCGCTCCGTGGTGGCGCCGCTGTGGCGATCGCTCGGCGTCGAGCTCGGGCTGGCCGGCCTGCTGGTGCCCGAGTCCGCCGGCGGCGCCGGCGCCTCGGCGCGCGAGGTCGCGGTCGTGCTCGAGGAGCTCGGCCGGTCGGTGGCGCCGGTGCCGTTCCTGACCAGCTCGGTCATCGCCACGCTCGTCGCCTCCGCCGGCTCCGACGACGCACTGCTCTCGGCGCTCGCCGCGGGGGAGCGTACGGCGGCCCTGGTGCTGCCGTGGTCGACGAGCTCGGCCGCCTTCGTGCCGGTGCTCGCCGCGGAGGGGGACCGGCTCACCGGGGAGGTCCGCTCGGTCGCCGGCGCGCTCGAGGCCGACGTGCTGCTCGTGCCGGTCACCACGCCCGACGGGGTGGAGGTGCGTGCCGTGCCGGCGACCGCCGCCGTCGTCACGCCGGTCGTGTCCCTCGACATGAGCCGCCAGGTCGCCGACGTGTCCTTCGAGAGCGCAGCGTCCACGCCCGTCGTACCCGCCGACGCGGGGGAGGCGGCCGTGCACCGGGCGCTGACCGCCGGAGCGGCGCTGCTGGCGTCGGAGCAGCTCGGGATCGCGCAATGGTGCCTGGACGCCACCGTGGCGTACCTCAAGGAGCGCCGGCAGTTCGGCCGGGTGGTCGGCGGGTTCCAGGCGCTCAAGCACCGGCTGGCCGACCTCTACACGGAGGTCGAGCAGGCCCGCGCCGCCGCGCGCTACGCCGCCGCGACCCTCGCCGAGGACGACCCGGACGCCGAGGTGGCCGCCTCGGTCGCGCAGGCCTACTGCGCCGACGTCGCGGTGCGTGCCGCCGAGGAGTGCGTCCAGCTGCACGGCGGCATCGGGATGACCTGGGAGCACCCCGCGCACCTGTACCTCAAGCGCGCCAAGGCCGACCAGATCGCCCTCGGCAACGCGGCCACGCACCGCGCCCGGCTCGGCGAGCTGGTCGACCTGCCGGTCAGCTGACCTTCGGCTTCGGCGGCGCGGGGCACACGACGTCCGCGCGCCGGCCGGGCTTGCGCATCGGCAGCGTGCCCGATGTCAGGTAGGCGGCCAGGTGCCTGCGGGCGCAGGGTCCGCTGAGGTCGGGCGTCGAGCCGTGCGTCGTACCTCCGCGGATCGCCACGAGCCTCGAGCCGGGGAACAGGCCGCGCACGGCGAGGCTGTCGGCGAACGGCGTCGCGCCGTCCAGGGTCCCTCCGAACAGCAGTGCCGGCACGGCGTTGCCGGTGACCTCGACGGGTTCGCCGGGCTCCGCGGGCCAGAAGAAGCATGACGCGGAGAACCACATGCTGCCCCACGCCGGGATGGGTGCCTGGCGGTGCAACCGGCGGGTGCGGGCGAGCTCGTCCTCGAGGCTGCCGACCTCCTCGTCGGTGCACAGCGTGGCCAGGAACGCGGCGTACTGGTTGTCGTCGCCGGGTGTGTCCACCAGCCGCCACCAGCGGATCAGCGGTCGGGCGTTGTCCCGGTTCACCAAGGCGGACAGGGCGGCCGCCAGGTCGGGCCAGGTCGGTTCGGTGTAGCCGGCCACCACCAGCGCGTCGTCGAACTCGCTGGCACCGAGCACGCCGGCGGCGGGCCGATCCCGGAGCAGCCGACGCTGCCGGAGGTAGTGGCGCTGCACCGCCTCCGCGGTCCGGCCGAGGTGGTAGGTGGCACGGTGCCGGGCCACCCAGCGGAAGAACTCGTCGTAGACCCGTTGGAAGGCCAGCGTCTGGGCGGAGGTGCTCTCGGCCCAGGTCTTCGTCGGGTCGATGTTGCTGTCGAGGACCATCCGCCGCACCCGGTCGGGGAACAAGGTCGCGTAGACCTGCCCGAGGTAGGTGCCGTGGGAGTAGCCGTAGTAGCTGATCCGCCTCGCACGAAGCGCCCGCCGGATCATCTCCATGTCCAGGACCGTGTCGACGGACTTCATGTGCTCGAGCAGCGACCCGTACTTGGCGCCGCACGCGTCGGCGTACGACCTCGCCCGACGCGTCCAGGCCGCGATGTCGGCCCCGTTGCGGGGCACGTACGGCGGGCGGTCGGCGTGGAAGTAGTTCGGCTTGCACGACAGCGCGGGCCTGCTGGCGCCGACGCCGCGCGGGTCGAAGCCGATCCAGTCGTAGGCAGCGCCGCTGCGACGCGGCATGAGCGAGCCGTAGGTGGACATCGCCAGACCGGAGCCGCCCGGTCCGCCCGGGTTGATCAGCATCACGCCGCGGTAGGCCCGGGTGGTGTGCCGCACCCGCGACACGGCGATCTTGATCTTCCGTCCCGTGGGGTTGTCGTAGTCCAGCGGCACGGTGACGAACCCGCAGCGGACGCCGGCTTTCCTCAGCTCGCGTTGGCGGCAGCGGCCCCAGTCGACCGGCGCCACGGAGGGGAGCGTCGGTGCGATCTGCTCCGGCTGCGTCGGTTCCGGCGGGCCCGCCTGGGCCGGCGGCGAACCGACTGTCGTCAGGGCCAGCGTGGCCACGGCTGCAAGCGTCCCGAGCTTGCTCCTGTTCATGAGAACCACCCCCGTCGGTCGTCCGGTCCGGCCATGCTCGGTCGGCAGCCGACCGGGGCACATAGCCCGAACGGGGGGTGAGCGCTGCGTGAGCGTGGGAACGCGTCCCCCCCGCCACCGCCGGGGGGACCGGAGGGTCACCCGATGCGGCGACCGGTGATCTCGCGCCAGCGCAGGCGGACGTAGAGCGGGCGGGCGCCGTCGGCCCACGGCTTGGGGTCGTGGGCCCAGCGGATCTCCTCGATCTCCTCCACGTCCTCGACCATCTCGGCGCGGCCGCGGGCGACCACGCTCCAGCCCTCGTGCCGCTCCCGGTCGACCTCGTCGATCTCGAAGGCGACGTCGCCGGCCCAGCCGTAGGTGCCGAGCACGCTGTAGGGGGTCGTCCGGAAGACGATCGTGTCCGCGTGCACCGAGTAGTTGACCGGTACGACGTACGGGCCGTCCGGCGTACAGATCGCCGCTCGCCCGACCAGGCCGGCCGCGAGCAGCTCGACGCACTCCTCCTGCGACATCTCCTGAAGCGTTCCCATGGTGACCCCCTCCGAGTTTCCCCACAGCATGCGCTGTCCGAACCACGACCGGATGGGGCGAAAGTCCCTAACGCTTCGGCGTCGTAGTCTCAGGCCGCAGACCCCAGCCCCGAAGGAGACCCATGCCTGTCGACCCGCACATCGCCCCGCTGCTCGAGCTCCTCACCGCCGTCCCGCCCATGCACGCCGGATCGCCGGAGCAGGCGCGCGAGGCGTTCCGCAAGCTCACCGTCGACGCCCGGTCCCCGGAGAACGTCGTGCCGGTCGGCGCGGTCGAGGACATCACGATCCCGGGCCCGGCCGGCGACCTGGCAGCACGGGTCTACCGGCCGGCCGTCGAGGCGACCGGGCTGCCGACCGTGATGCTCTTCCACGGCGGTGGCTGGGTGATCGGCGACCTCGACACCCACGACAACATGGCGCGCAGCATCTGCCGCGACTGCTCCGCGGTGGTCGTGTCGGTCGACTACCGGCTCGCGCCCGAGGCGCCGTTCCCCGCCGCCGTCGACGACGCGCTGGCCGCGACCCGGTGGGTCGGTGACCGTCTCGCGGACTTCGGCGGCTCCTCGACGCTGGCAGTGGCCGGAGACAGCGCCGGCGGCAACCTCGCGGCGGTGGTCGCCCAGCAGCTGCGCGACGCCGGCGGTCCGGCGATCGCCGCACAGCTGCTCGTCTACCCGGCCGTCGACGTGACGGGGGAGTACGCCTCCCGCCTGGAGAACGCCGAGGGCTACTTCCTCGACCTCGCCACGATGGCGTGGTTCATGAACCACTACGCCGCCGACGCCGGCGCGCACGAGGACCCCCGGCTCTCCCCGCTGCGTCACCACGACCTCTCCGGCCTGCCGCCGGCGGTCGTCGTGACCGCGGAGTACGACCCGCTCCGCGACGAGGGCGAGGCCTACGCCCGCGAGCTCTCCGCGGCCGGGGTGAAGGTGGAGGTACGCCGGTTCGACGGGATGATCCACGGCTTCTTCGACATGGGCACGTTCTCGCCCGCGGCACAGGCGGCCATCGACGAGTCCTGCCGGATGTTCGCGTCGCTCCTCGCCTGAGGGCCGGTGGGGCCGAACCGACGTGCACTCGGCCGGCCTTCGTGGCCGGCCGCCGCCTGACGGGAGCTTGGACCGGGCGTGAGTGCACGTCGAGTCGGCCCCTGTGGATGGCCGGATGCGAGCTCGGCCCGCCTGCGACAGATTGGGGCGGGTGAAGGTGGAGCGGGCACTCGAGCGCCTCGGCGGCGTGGCCACGGCGGCGGAGCTGGGGCGCTTCTGTTCGCGCAAGCGGCTGAGACTGGCACTGGCGCGCGGCCGTGTGGTCCGCGACGGTCATGGCCGATACGCGCTCCCGGAGGCCGATGAGGCACTGCGTGCGGCGAACCGACTCAGCGGGGTGCTGTGCCTCGACAGTGCCGCGCTCTACCATGGCTGGAAGACCAAGACCCGGTGGTCCTCCCCGGCGGTGGCGGTGCCGCGCAACCGCAAGCTCCCGGCCGCGCGACGGGAGGGAGTCCGCGTCCTGTACGTCGATCTGCCGACGGCTGACGTCCGGGGCAGGGCGACCGGCCCCGTCCGCACGGTGATGGACTGCGCGAGCCGTCTGCCGTTCGACGAGGCGCTCGCGATTGCCGACTCCGCCCTGCGTGAGGGTGACGTGAGCAAGCCGGAGCTGGTGCAGGCCGCCGACCTCATGCCTGACCGTTATCGGAGCAGGTGCCAGCGCGTCGTCCGCGAGGCGGATGGCCGGGCGGACAACCCGTTCGAATCGGTGCTCAGGGCGATCGCCCTGGATGTCCCGGGACTGTCGGTGACGCCTCAGGTGCAGATCGGTCGCCGTCGGACCGACCTGGCGGACGAGCGGCTGCGGATCGCCGTGGAGGCCGAGTCGTTCGAGTTCCACGGCGTCCGCAAGCTGCTGAAGCGCGACTGCGAGCGGTACAACATCTTCGTGCTCCGGGGATGGTTCGTCCTCCGATTCGCCTGGGAGCACGTCATGCACGAGCCCGACTATGTGCGCGACGTGCTGCTGGCCGCCGTACGCCTGCTCGGAGGAGGGCCACATGGACGTGCACTCCAGAGCCGGTCGGAGCGGCCCGCCGCCTGAGCAGTCAGGCTGTCGCGCTCGAGTGCACGTCGGTTCGGCCCTGGGGGCCGGACGCGTCAGACGTGGATCGGGGCGGCGCCACGGCTGGTGCGCCCGGTCGCCATCAGGCCGAGCACCAGCAGCAGCCGGTCACGCGGGACCTGGAGGCTGCGGCCGGTGAGCTGCTCGATCTGCTTGAGCCGGTAGATCACGGTGTTGCGGTGGCAGTACAACGCCTCGGCGGCGTGGGTGGGCGAGACATTGTTCTCGATCAGCGCCATCAGCGTCTCCAGCAGCACCTCGGCCTGCGGGCCCGGCTGGGCGAGCAGCGGTCCGATCGACTCCTCCACCAGCAGCGACGCCACCTCCGGCTGGCCGTTCAGCAGCACCTCGGGCAGCCGGTCGGTGACGGTGACCACCTGCGTCCGGCCACGAGGAACCGTCTGGGCGGCCCGGGCGGCCAGCGTGTAGGCGGAGGCGAACCCGGCGATCCCGTCCGCCGCGACGGCGACACCGACCCGCCCCGCCGCGAGCGGTGAGAGCAGCTCGACCAGCTCGGCCACGCCGTCGGCGGCGAGCTGCACCAGGCCGAAGTACGTCCCGCCGCGCACGTGCCAGTGCGACACCAGCCCCGCTCGCTCCAGCCGGTCCTCAGGTCCCCGCAGCGGCTCGTCGAGCGCCTCGTCGAACGGCGCGACCACGCACGCGATCGGCACCTCCGTCGAGACGCCGAGGATCTCCGCCGCCTCGCCGGCGAACTCCGGGTCCGAGCCGCGCCCGCCGACGAGCCCGTCGAGGAAGCTCTGCTGACGTTGCAGGTCGCGGCGCTGGAGCCGCGCGCTCTCGCGGCGGTAGGCCTCGACGAGCACGGCGTTCTGGACGTCCAGCGCGTGCCAGATCCGCTGGCCGGCCGTGAGCAGCACATGGTCGTCGACGCCGAGGTCGTGCCGCGGGCCCTGCTCCAGCAGCGCCTCCCAGAGCACCCGGGTGCCCAGGCTGTAGGCGTTGAGCACCAGCTCCATCGGCATCCCCTGCCGGGCGCGGCGCCGGCCGGTCTCGCGCCACACGTCGGCGGCGCGCTTGCCCGGCTCGACCTGGCCGGACATGGTGAGGATGCCGCGCCGGATGTGCTCACGGGTGCTGGCCCGGACGTCGGCGCGCATGTCGGGGCCGGCCTTCTGGTACCACTCCTGGTCCTTCTCGAACAGCCGCAGCGCGATGTCGTCGGCGATCGCGTCGGAGCGGTCGATCAACGACCCCCAGGCGCGCCGGATCCGCTCCTCGAGCCCGTCCGCGGGTGCCACCTGCGCCGGTGTCATTGCGTCACTGTCGCACTGAGCGCACAGAACCGCTAGGTCACAAAGTGATATCGCGGCATTCTGCACGACCAGTTCTGTGCGGACCGCCCATATCCCGTGCTGTGCGCAGCGTCCAAGGTGGTGTGCGTCACACCTGCCGTCCGAGGGAGCCACATGAGCGAGGCCGTCTTCACGATGTCGGGCGTCGGGGTCACCTTCGGCGGCATCGTCGCGCTCGACGGAGTCGGACTCGAGGTGCAGCCCCGCCAGGTGCTCGGCGTGATCGGCCCCAACGGTGCCGGGAAGACCACCCTGTTCAACGTCGCCTGCGGCTTCGTCCAGCCTGACACCGGCCGGCTGACCTGGAAGGGCCAGGAGCTCGCTCGGCTCCGCCCGCACCAGCTGGCCGGCCTCGGTATCGGACGCACCCTGCAGGGCCTGGGCCTCTTCGACCACATGCCGGTGATCGAGAACGTCATGGTCGGCGCCGACCGGCACGCCCGGGCCGGGTTCTTCTCCGGCCTGCTGGCCCTGCCGCGGAGTGCCAAGGACGAGCGTGCGCTGCGGGAGCGGGCGCTCGCGGTCCTGTCCGAGCTCGGCATCGTGGAGTACGCCGGGCGGCTCCCGTCCAGCCTTCCCTACCCGATCCGCAAGCGGGTCGCCCTCGCGCGGGCGCTGGTCGGCGAGCCGGAGCTGCTGCTGCTCGACGAGCCCGCCAGCGGCCTGTCCAACGCCGAGATGGCCGAGCTCGGCGAGCTGATCCGCGGGCTCACCGACCGGATGTCGCTGATGCTCGTCGAGCACCACATGGACCTGGTGATGAGCGTGTGCGACCACATCGTCGTGCTCGACTTCGGCAAGGTGATCGCGCGCGGGGGTCCGGACGAGATCCGCAACGACCCGGCTGTGCTGGCCGCCTATCTCGGCGAGGAGGTGGCGCACTGATGCTCGACGTGCACGAGCTCACTACCAGCTACGGGCCCGTCAAGGCCCTGGACGGCGTCAGCTTCTCCTCCCCGCAGGGCAAGGTGACCGCCGTACTGGGGGCCAACGGGGCGGGCAAGACCACGTTGCTGCGCACCCTGTCCGGGCTGATCCGTCCCGTCAGCGGCGAGGCGAGGCTGGACGGGGTGGACCTGGCCAGGACACCGACCGAGGCGATGTCGGCCCTCGGGCTGGCCCACGTCCCCGAAGGGCGCGGCGTGATCACCGAGCTGACCGTCGCCGAGAACCTCCGGCTGGGCGGACTCGGCCGGGCCGACAAGGCCAAGCCGATCGACCTGGAGCGGGTCTACGTGCTGTTCCCGGTGCTCGGCGACCGCCGCAACGCAACCGCGGACACGCTCTCCGGCGGTGAGCGGCAGATGCTCGTGATCGGCCGCGCTCTGATGGCCGACCCGAAGATCCTGCTGCTCGACGAGCCGTCCCTCGGGCTCGCGCCGCGGATCGTCGCGCAGATCTTCGACCTGCTCAAGGGCCTCGTCGAGCGCGACGGGCTGACCGTGCTGCTCGTCGAGCAGAACGCCCGCAGCGCCCTGTCCATCGCCGACTTCGGAGTCGTGCTGAACCTCGGTCGCCTCGTGGTCCACGACGAGGCGCACGTCCTCGCCGCGGACGAGGGCCTCCGCCACGCCTACCTCGGCTTCTGAGCCGCGAACGAGACGGGAGACCTCGTGCAGCAGTTCCTCACCACCACGTTGACCGGGCTCACGCTCGGCTTCGTCTACGCCGCGTTCGCGCTCGCGCTCGTGCTGATCTGGCGCTCGACCCGGATCGTGAACTTCGCCCAGGCGCCGATGGCGATGATCACCACCTACGTCGCGCTGGTGGTGATCGACGCCGGGCTGTCGTACTGGATCGCGTTCGCCGCCGCCCTGCTGTCCGGCTTCGTGCTCGGCGCGGTCGTCGAGCGGGTCTTCGTGCGGCCGGTCGAGGGCAAGTCGGAGATCAACGCGGTCATCCTCACCCTCGGCCTGTTCATCGTGATCCACGCCCTGGCTGCGGTGATCTTCGGCAACCGCTACCGGTCGTTCCCGGCCCCGTTCGGGGTTCGCGGCTTCCAGGCCGGCGACCTCACGATCGCGTTGACCGGGTTCGGCATCTTCACAATCGTGGCCGTGCTCGTGGTGATGGGGCTGCTCGTCGCGCTGTTCCGCTTCACCGACCTCGGCCTGCGGATGCGCGCGTCGGCGTTCAACGCCGAGGTCGCCCGGCTGCTCGGGGTGAAGGTCGGCCGGATGCTGACCCTCGGCTGGGCGCTGGCGGCGGTGGTCGGCTCGCTGTCGGGCCTGCTCATCGCCGGCGGCAGCCTGGTGCACCCCGGCTACATGGACTCCGTCGTGGTGTTCGGGTTCGTGGCCGCGGTCCTCGGCGGCCTCGACAGCCCGCTCGGCGCGGTGATCGGCGGGCTGCTGCTGGGGCTCTCGCTCAGCTATGTCAGTGGGTACGTCGGATCCGAGCTCGTCGCGCTCTCCTCGCTGGTGATCCTGATGCTGGTCCTGCTGCTCAAACCCGGCGGCCTGTTCTCGCACGCACGAGAGCGGAGGGTCTGACATGACCGCGATCGCCGCCGCCCGGGAACGGTTCCGCACCTCGACCCTGCTCCGCCACCTGCTGCTCGCACTCGCGGGCCTGGTGGTCGTGGTCGTGGTGCTGGAGAGCACCAGCGCGTTCCGCAACGCCCAGCTTGCCTCGATGGCCTACCTCGGCATCGCCGCCGGCGGGCTCACCGTGCTGACCGGCCTCAACGGCCAGCTGTCGCTGGGCCACGGGGCGTTCATGGCGATCGGCGCCTACACGACCGCGCTGTTCTACCAGGACACCGAGCCGGTGCTCCCGGTCGTGGGCGTGCTCGCCGCCGCAACGCTGGTCACCCTGGTGATCGGGGCAGTTGTCGGTGTCGCCGCGGCTCGGCTGCACGGCCCTTACATCGCCGGTGCCACGCTGGCCCTGGCGATCGCCGTACCCGGGATCGCGCTGTTCTTCGGCGACACCCTCGGCGGCGAGCAGGGGCTGAACGTCCGGGTGCCCGACATCCCGGACTGGTTCGCCGACGCCGTCTTCTTCCTCACCGCCAACGAGGTGACCCGCAGCCGCTACATCGCCTACATCGGCTGGCTGGCGCTGATCCTCACCTTCGTGCTGCTGGCGAACCTCTCCCGGAGCCGCGTCGGCCGGGTCTGGCGCGCGGTGCGCGACGACGAGGTCGCCGCCGAGATCGCGGGGATCAACCTCGGCCGCGCCCGGGTGCTGGCGTTCGTGGTGAGCGCCGCGGCCGCCGGGCTCGCCGGTGGGGTGATGGCGATGGCCGTGCGGATCACGGCACCGAGCGGGTTCACTCTCGCGCTTTCGCTGACGCTGCTCACCGCTGTCGTGCTCGGCGGTCTGGGCAGCCTCCTCGGCGCGCTGATCGGTGCCGCGCTGCTGACCTTCCTGCCGCAGGTCGTCACGAACCTCGGGCAGGACATGGGGCTGTCGGCCCTCCAGGCGGCCGAGCTCTCGCCGCTGGTCTACGGCCTGACGATGGTGCTGGTGATCCTGCTGGCCCCGGCCGGGATCGTCGGCAGCGTGCGGGGGTGGTGGCGCCGTCGGACTTCTGGCTCGTAGCAGGTGGATTCGTCGAACATCAGGAGGCAGGACACCATGAGGAGACTGACCAGGAAGCTGACGCTGGTCACCAGCGTCATCACGACAGGCGCGATGGTCGCGGCGTGCGGAGCCGGCGCCGAGCGTGAGTCGGAGGGCGACGGCGGGGGCGGTGAGGCCTCCGACGTCGGAATCACCGAGGACACGATCACGATCGGCGCGCACTTCCCGCTGACCGGCGTCGCGTCGCCCGGCTACAGCGAGATCCCGACCGGGGCTCAGGCCTACTTCGACTACGTCAACGCCGCCGGCGGCGTGAACGGCCGCACGATCGAGTACATCGTCCGCGACGACGGCTACAACCCGACGAACACCAGCCAGGTCACCAACGAGCTCGTGCTCCAGGACGAGATCTTCGCGATGGTCGGCGGCCTCGGCACCCCCACGCACAGCGCGGTCGTGGACTTCCTCAACAGCGAGGGCGTGCCGGACCTGTTCGTCTCCTCCGGCTCCCTGCAGTGGGGCGACAACCCCGAGGAGAAGCCCTACACCTTCGGCTGGCAGCCCGACTACGAGATCGAGGGCAAGATCATCGGCCAGTACGTCGCCGAGAACATGCCCGACGCCAAGGTCGGGCTGTTCCTCCAGGACGACGACCTCGGCGTCGACAGCGAGAAGGGCGTGCGGCAGTACCTCGACAAGCAGATCGTCGCGGTCGAGCGCTACACCTCGGGCAACACCGACGTCGCCCCGCAGATCGCCGGGCTGCAGGCCAAGGGCGCCGACCTGGTCCTCGGCTTCAACACCCCCTCCTACACCGCGCTCAGCCAGCTGGTCGCGATGAAGATCGGCTACAAGCCGAAGTGGTTCTACAGCTCGATCGGCTCCGACCCGGCGCTCGTCGGCGGTCTGCTCGCGAAGTTCTCCGAGGGCGCGGTCGAGGGCGGTGGCGCGCTGGACGGCGTGCTGACCTCGGAGTACATCCCCGGTGTCGACACCCCCGACAGCCCGTGGACGCAGCTGTGGCAGAAGGTGTGGGACGAGCACGGCAAGGACGGCGAGCTCACCAACTACCGGATCTACGGCATGTCGCACGCCTACGCGTTCGTGCAGGCGCTGATGGCAGCCGGCGAGAACCCCACCCGCGACGGGATCGTCGAGGCGCTCGAGGAGGTCGGCACCGAGCTCGAGGGCCCGCAGCTCGCGCCGTTCCGCTACAGCGCCGACAGCCACATGGGCATCTCCGGTGTGCAGCTCGTCGAGATCCAGGGCGAGGCCACCAAGGAGCTGACCCCGGTGCTCGTCACCGACATCGGCGACGCCCCGATCGAGGAGGACTCCTCAGGACAGGCGGACGACGCTCCGTCCGACAGCGGCCTGCCCGAGGTCGAGCCGGTCGGCTGACCGCCGTACCTCTGACCCCGTCGCACCCCGACACACCAGACAAGGCGGAACCGGATGGACCTGAACCTCTCCGACGAAGAACGCGAGATCCGCGAGTGGGTGCGCACCTTCGTGCGCAAGGAGATCATGCCGCTCGAGCCCGAGGTGCTCGCCCGCGAGCGCCGCAACGAGCGCGGCCTGAAGGACGAGGAGCTCAAAGCCCTTCAGGACAAGGCGAAAGCCTCCGGCTTCTTCGGCGTGCACACGCCGGAGGAGTACGGCGGGATGGGCCTCGGTGCGGTGATGAACGCACTCGTCGAGGTCGAGCTCGGCCGCTCGTTCGTGCAGTTCAGGTTCGCCGGCGACGCCGACAACATCCTCTACTACGCCAACGACGAGCAGAAGGAGCGCTACCTGGTCCCGACCATCAACGGGGATCGCCGCAGCTGCTTCGCGATCACCGAGCCGGGCGCCGGGTCCGACGCCCGCGCGATCCGCACGTCGGCCGTGCGCGACGGCGACGAGTGGGTGATCAAGGGCGAGAAGACGTTCATCACCGGCGGCAACGAGGCCGACTTCTGCATGGTCTTCGCGGTCACCGACAAGGAGCGCGGCGCCGACGGCGGGGTGACCTGCTTCCTCGTCGACCGGGACCAGGGCTGGCGCTCGGAGCACATCGACACGATGGGCGAGTGGGGTCCGGCCTCGCTGGTGTTCGAGGACGTCCGGGTCCCGCACTCGGCGATCCTCGGCGAGGAGGGCAAGGGCTTCGAGCTGGCGATGCGCTGGATCGGCAAGGGCCGCTACCTGCTGCCCGCCCGGGCCCTCGGCGCCTGCGAGCGGCTGGTCGAGATGGGCATGGAGCACGCCCGCAACCGGGTCACCTTCGGCAAGCCGATCGCCGAGCGCCAAGCCATCCAGTGGATGATCGCTGACTCCGCGGTCGAGATCGAGGCGCTGCGCTGGCTGGTGCTCGCGGCCGCGTGGCAGGTCGACGCCGGTCTCGACTCACGGCAGGCGCAGTCGATGGCCAAGCTGTACGGCGGCGTGCGGGCCAACGAGATCGTCGACCGGGTGCTGCAGATCCACGGCGGGATGGGCTACACCCGCGAGCTGCCCGTCGAGCGGTGGTACCGCGAGCTGCGCCTGCTGCGGACCTACGAGGGCACCGACGAGATCCAGCGCCGTACGATCGCCCGTAACCTGCTGAAGGGGCACGTCAGCGTCCGCGGCCACCTCGGCTGAGCCCCGGCTGGTCCGTCGAACATGCAGCTAGCTCCCTGTCGGGAGGTCTCCAGGCGTACGGCGGCCGGCCGGTTCGCCTAGCTGCATGTTCGACGGGCGCGGGCGACCCGCGTCAGGCGTTGCGGCGGGCGCGGGCGGCGGACCGGGACCGCTCGTTCTGGTCGAGGACGACCTTGCGGATCCGGACCGCCTCGGGGGTGACCTCGACGCACTCGTCCTCGCGGCAGAACTCCAGGCACTGCTCGAGGGAGAGCTTCTTCGGCGGGATCAGCTTCTCGAAGTTGTCGGCGGTGGAGGAGCGCACGTTGGTCTGCTTCTTCTCCTTGGTGATGTTGACGTCCATGTCGTCCTCGCGGGAGTTCTCCCCGACGATCATGCCCTCGTAGACCTCGGTGGTCGGCTCGACGAACATCGTGCCGCGCTCCTGCAGGTTGGTCATGGCGTACGACGTGGCAGCGCCCGCCCGGTCGGCGACCAGCGAACCGGTGGCACGGGACCGGATCTCGCCGGCCCACGGCTCGTAGCCCTCGAACACGTGGTGGGCGATGCCGGTGCCGCGGGTGTCGGTGAGGAACTCGGTGCGGAAGCCGATCAGGCCACGCGCGGGCACCAGGAACTCCATCCGGACCCAGCCGGTGCCGTGGTTGGTCATCTGCTCCATGCGGCCCTTGCGGACAGCGAGCAGCTGGGTGATCGTGCCGAGGTACTCCTCGGGCGCGTCGATGGTCAGCCGCTCGACGGGCTCGTGGACCTTGCCGTTGATCTCCTTGGTGACCACCTGCGGCTTGCCGACGGTGAGCTCGTAGCCCTCACGCCGCATCTGCTCGACGAGGATCGCCAGCGCCAGCTCGCCGCGGCCCTGCACCTCCCAGGCGTCGGGCCGCTCGGTCGGCAGCACGTTGATCGACACGTTGCCGACCAGCTCGGAGTCGAGCCGGTCCTTGACCAGTCGCGCGGTGACCTTCGAGCCCTTCACCCGTCCCGCGAGCGGGGAGGTGTTGGTGCCGATCGTCATCGAGATCGCCGGCTCGTCGACCGTGATCAGCGGCAGCGCCTTCGGGTCGTTCGGGTCGGCCAGGGTCTCGCCGATCATGATCTCGGGGATGCCCGCGATGGCAACGATGTCGCCGGGGCCGGCGGACTCGCCGGGCTTGCGCTCGAGGCCCTCGGTGACCAGCAGCTCGGTGATCTTGACGTTGCTCACCGACCCGTCACGCTTCATCCACGCGACCTGCTGGCCCTTCTTCAGCGTGCCCTCCTTGATGCGCACCAGCGCGAGGCGGCCGAGGAACGGCGAGGAGTCCAGGTTGGTCACGTGCGCCTGCAGCGGTGCGTCGGCGTGGTACGTCGGAGCGGGGATCGTGTCGATGATGGTCTGGAAGAGCGGCTCGAGGTTCTCCGAGTCCGGCAGCCCGCCGTTCTCCGGCATCTCCAGCGACGCACGGCCCGCCTTCGCGCTCGCGTAGACGACCGGGAAGTCCAGCGCGTCGGCGCTGTGGCTGTCGTCGAGCAGGTCCATGAACAGCTCGTAGGTCTCGTCGACGACCTCGCTGATCCGGGCGTCGGAGCGGTCCACCTTGTTGACCACGAGTACGACGGGCATGTCGGCGTTGAGCGCCTTGCGCAGCACGAACCGGGTCTGCGGCAGCGGCCCCTCGGAGGCGTCCACGAGCAGCACGATCCCGTCGACCATGGACAGCCCGCGCTCCACCTCGCCACCGAAGTCGGCGTGCCCCGGGGTGTCGATGATGTTGATCGTCATCGCCCCGCCCTCGACGCCCTGGGCGGCCGCGCCGGTGTAGCGGATCGCGGTGTTCTTCGCGAGGATCGTGATGCCCTTCTCGCGCTCGAGGTCACCGGAGTCCATCGCCCGCTCGTCGACGTGCTGGTGCTCACCGAAGGCGCCGCCCTGCCAGAGCATCGCGTCGACCAGCGTGGTCTTGCCGTGGTCGACGTGCGCGACGATCGCGACGTTGCGCAGGTCGGCGCGGGACAGGGTGTTCTCGGACATGCGAAAGCCTTCGGGATGTGGGGTGGGAGACGGTCCAGTCTACCGGGGGACCGGGCACATCCCGGAATCGAGCGTCAGCGGCGCCCCAGGGTGACGACCACGCCGACGAGCCAGGCGACGAACAACGGGTAGGGCAGGAGCTCTGGGCGACCTGGGCAGCGTCCTGGAAGGCGACCCAGGCGATCCCGCCGGCGAGCAC
This sequence comes from Nocardioides pakistanensis, assembly GCF_054781215.1. Lineage (NCBI taxonomy): Bacteria > Bacillati > Actinomycetota > Actinomycetes > Propionibacteriales > Nocardioidaceae > Nocardioides > Nocardioides pakistanensis. The sequence continues at coordinate 38,433 of NZ_BAAGUV010000025.1, forward strand.
GGCCTTGTCGGAGCGGCTCAGACCGACGAGTCGAGAGGTCGGCGCGCTCGAACGCCATGCCCAGCGCCCCGAGGCCGAGCGTGGCTGCCCCGGCGCGTGCGGCCAGCCGCTCCGGCCGCACGGTCACCGGCCCGGTTCGCTCGCGAGCCCGTGGGCGATGCCGTGCGCCCACCGGTCGATGTCGTCCCAGTCGCGGAAGTCGCCCTGCGGGATGTTCTCCCGGGCCGCCGGCATCTTCATCAGCATCCGGCCGCCGAAACCCAGCTCGTCCATGTCGAGCGCACCCCAGAACACGTGATGGTCGCGCGGGTTGAGGAACGCGAACTCCTGCGCCTCCTTCGGCAGGGACGCCTCGGCGACGTCGTTGCCCTCCTTGTCGACCTTGTCGGTGCCCAGCGGGCCGCTGCTGAAGAACCACAGCGGCCTGTGCGCGAGGGTCTCCTTGTTCTTCTTCACGAACGACGACGCCTCGCGCATCCAGTGCATCGCGTAGGCGGCGCTGCCCACGACGACCGCGTCGTACCCGTCGGCCCGGCCGGCCCGCTTGGCCTCCAGCACGTCGACCTCGTAACCGTCGCTGCGCAGGTCCTCGCCGATCCGTTCGGCGATGCCCTGGGTGCTGCCGTGCTTGCTCGCGTACGTGACCAGAACGCGCATCTCGATCACCTCCACCCTCCAGAGTCGGGCGGCCGCCGTACTCCGGGAAGAGGCCGACGTCCCGGATCGGGCAAACCGCGGGCGGGCTTACGCTGTCGGCCGTGGGCGCAGACGAGACCGAGTACGACGAGCAGGCGACCGAGCGACGGCTGGCGGACGGGGACCTGCTGGTCCGCCGGAGGCTGGGCGTGGTCGAGGTGGTGTTCAACCGCCCCGAGCGGCACAACGCCTTCACCAGCGGCACCTACGCCGGGCTCCTGGACGTGTGCGCGGAGCTGCACGAAGACCCGGCGACCCGCGTGGTGGTGTTCCGCGGCGCGGGCGGTCGCGCGTTCGCCGCTGGCAACGAGATCTCGGAGTTCACCTCGCTCGGCACCGGCGAGGACGGGGTCGCCTACGAGGCGAAGGTCGGCCGGGTGCTCCGGGCGATCGCCGAGCTGCCGCAGGTGACCGTTGCCGCCGTCGAGGGGGTCTGCGTCGGCGGCGGGCTGGCCGTGGCCACCCACTGCGACCTGCGCATCGCCGCCGACGGAGCGCGGTTCGGCTACCCGATCGCACGCACGCTGGGCAACGCGCTGTCGGCGTTCATCGTCTACCGCTGCGCGTCGGTGTTCGGCGAGTCGCTGACCCGGGAGATGCTGCTCGCCTCCCGGCTCGTCGAGGCGGATCGGGCCTACGCGGTGGGGGCGGTGATGACCGTCGTACCCCCCGAGCTGCTCGACGAGGAGATCGGCCGGCTGGTGCAAGGCGTGCGGGCGGCGTCGCGGATGACGATCACCGCCACCAAGGAGCAGCTGCTCCGCCGCTCCGACGCGCTCGAGGTCTCGCCCGCGGACGACGTCGAGCGGCTGGAGAAGGTCTACGGCGCCGCGGACTTCCGCGAGGGCGTCCGCGCGTTCCTGGCCAAGGAGAAGCCGCAGTTCGGCGGGGCCGGGAGATGACCCAGCCGCTGACGCGGCTGGCCGGCCTGCTCGCGGAGAGCCGCCGGGTCACCGCGTTCACCGGCGCCGGGGTCTCCACCGAGTCCGGCATCCCCGACTTCCGCTCGCCGGGCGGGGTGTGGACCCGCAACGACCCGCGCGACTTCACCTTCGACAGGTACGTCGACTCCGCCGACGTGCGAGCAGGCTCGTGGGCGATGCGCCGGGAGTTCTTCGCCAAGGACGTGCAGCCCAACGCCGCACACCGGGCGATCGCCGCGATCGAGCGCACCGGCCGCGGGCACGGCGTGATCACCCAGAACATCGACGGGCTGCACCAGCTCGCGGGGTCCACCGAGGTCGTCGAGGTGCACGGCACCGCCCGCGAGGTGGTCTGCATCGGGCACCGGCCCCGGCACGGGACCCCCGACGGGTGTGGCTTCACCGCGGCCTACACCTGGGCCTTCGAGCAGCTGGACGCCGGCGACCCCGACCCGCACTGTCCGGTCTGCGGCGGCCTGGTGAAGTCGGCGACGATCTCCTTCGGGCAGGTGCTCGACGAGCGGGCGGTCGACCGCGCCACCGCGCTGGCCACCACCGCGGACCTGATGCTGGCGGTCGGGTCGTCGCTGCAGGTCTTCCCGGCCGCCGACCTGCCGGTGTGGGCGGTGCGTTCCGGCGCCCGGCTGGTCGTCGTCAACGACGAGCCGACCCCGCTCGACGACCTGGCGACCCTGGTCGTCCGCGGCCGCGCCGGCGAGGTGCTGCCTGCCGCCGTGGCAGGGCTGGAACCGCTCGGCTAGTCGAAGACCCGGTGCACCTTGTGCTGGGCGGCCTGGGCGCGCGGCCGGATCACCAGCTCGTCGATGTTCACGTGCGAGGGCCGGGTGACCACCCAGCCGATCGCGTCCGCGACGTCCTCGGCGACCAGCGGCTCGGCGACCCCGGCATAGACCGCCTCCGCCTTCTCGCGGTCGCCCTCGAAGCGCACCAGCGCGAACTCGTCGGTCTTCACCATCCCCGGTGCGATCTCGGTGACACGCACCGGCTGTCCGCACAGCTCCAGCCGGAGCGTCTCGGTGACCACCTGGGTGCCGTGCTTGGCGGCGGTGTAGCCGGCGCCGCCCTCGTAGGCGATCCGCCCGGCCGTCGAGCCGACGTTCACGATCACCCCGTCGCCACTGGCGACCAACGCGGGCAGCAGCGCCTTGGTGACGTTGAGCAGGCCGATCACGTTCACCTCGTACATCGCCCGCCAGTCGTTGGGGTCGGCCTCGGCGACCGGGTCGGACCCGAAGGCGCCGCCGGCGTTGTTGACCAGCACGGCCAGGGTCGGTCCGACCCGCTCGGCGAGCGCGGCGACCTCGTCGGTGGAGGTCACGTCGCAGGCGACCGCCGTACCCCCGATCTCGCGGGCGAGCGCCTCGACCCGGTCCGCACGACGGGCGGCGCAGAACACGTGGTAGCCCTCCTCGGCCAGGCGCCGGGCGGTCGCCGCACCGATCCCGCTGCTCGCGCCGGTGACCACGGCTGTCCGGACGGCTGTCTCATCATGTGCGGCCATGGCGCAGATTCTGGCAGGCCCCACCTTCGAGGGGGCAGACTGTGCCCATGGACCCGAGGAGAATCGCGTCGATCGCTGCTGTCCTGGGCGGTGTGGTCTGGCTGGCGCGGGTCGGCCTGGTCGCGGCGGGCACCGCCGCCGGTGTCGCCGACGTCCTCCTCGTGGTCGGGCTCGGGCTGCTGGTCGTCGCGCTCGCCGCGGCCGGGTACACCCTGGTCGAGACCGCGCCGGTCTGGCTGCGCGCCGTCGTCGCCCTGGCCACACCGCTGCTGGTGATGATGGTCTGGCAGCTGCTCGACCAGGGGATCAAGGCGGCGTGGGACGCCGACGGCTGGCTGCGCGACGAGGCGACCCGGCTGCTGGCCGCCGTGCTCGCCCTGGTGCTCGGTGGCTGGGGGTTCCGGCGCCGGCCACCTGCGCGCGACGTGGGGGCCACCCAGGCGGAGCCGCCGGCTCCGGTGCGCGGCCGTCGTGCGGCGCGCTGAGCCACCGGACTGATCCGGCGGTTTGGCTGAGGTAAGGCAAACCTAATACCCTGGTCCGGTGTCCGTCGCGCCCCACCCCGGTCTGTGCGCGCCCCTGCCCGCGCTGGGCGAGGGCGTGCCGTTCGCGCGTCGGCTGGCGGACCACGGCGACGCGGTGGCGGTGCGCACCTCCGGGGAGGAGCTGAGCTACGCCGAGCTCGCCCGCCGGGTCGAGCGCCGGGCGGCCGCGCTCGGCCCCACCCGGCGTCTGGTCCTGCTGGCCGGCGCCAACGAGCTCGAGGCGCTGGTCACCTACCTCGCCGCGCTGGCCGCCGGACACCCGGTGATCCTGGTCCCCGGCGACCACCCCGGCCACCTGCAGCCGATCGTCGACGCCTACGACCCCGACGTGGTGGCCCACGCGGACGGGTCCCTCGACGAGCGCCGCGCCGGCACCGCGCACGACCTGCACCCCGACCTCGCGCTGCTGCTCTCGACCTCCGGGTCCACCGGCTCCCCGAAGCTGGTCCGGCTGTCGGCGGAGAACGTGCAGGCCAACGCCGCCTCGATCGCGGAGTACCTCGCGATCCGGCCCAGCGACGTCGCCGCGACCACGTTGCCGATCCACTACTGCTACGGCCTGTCGGTGGTCAACAGCCACCTGCTGGCCGGCGCCTCGGTGATGCTGACCTCGCTGTCGGTGGTCGACCGCTGCTTCTGGGACCAGTTCCGCGCCGCCGGTGCCACGACGTTCGCCGCGGTGCCCTACACCTTCGAGCTGCTCGAGCGGGTGGGCTTCGAGGCGATGGACCTGCCCACGCTGCGCTACGTCACCCAGGCCGGCGGCCGGCTCGCACCCGACCGGGTGCGCCGCTACGCCGGGCTCGGCCGGTCGCACGGCTGGGACCTGTTCGTGATGTACGGCCAGACCGAGGCCACCGCCCGGATGGCCTACCTGCCGCCCGACCTCGCGCTGACCTCACCCGGCTCGATCGGCGTGCCGATCCCCGGCGGCTCGTTCCGGCTGGAGCCGCTGCCCGAGCTCCCGCTGGCTCGGGACGGCGAGCCGGAGGTCGGTGAGCTGGTGTACGACGGCGCCAACGTGATGCTCGGGTACGCCGAGGCGCCGGCCGACCTCGCGCTGGGCCGGGTCACCTCCTCGTTGCACACCGGCGACGTCGCCCGTCGTACCCCTGAAGGGCTGTTCGAGATCGTCGGCCGCCGCAACCGGTTCGCGAAGATCTTCGGGCTGCGCATCGACCTCGACCAGGTCGAGCGGGCCTACGGCGCCGAGGGGATCCTGGGCGCCTGCGCGACCGCCGAGGGTCCCGCCGGCGAACGGCTCGTGGTCGCGGTCTCCGACGACGCCGCCCCGGTCGACACCGAGCGGGTCCTGACCGTTGCCCGGGAGATCGCCGGCCTGCCCGCGAGCGCGGTCACGGTCTGCCCTGTGCGCGAGATCCCGCGGCTGCCCAACGGGAAGATCGACTACCGCTCGGTGGCGGCGCTGGCCCCGCGGTTTCCCATGTCAACGTGGAAAACCGGCACTTTGCACGGGTTGCGGCCCGTGCCAAGTACCGGATTACCACGTCAACATGGGAATCAGGAGGCGCTCGAGCGGCTGCGCGAGGTGTACGCCGAGGTGCTCCGCCGGGACCAGGTGCACGACGACGACTCGTTCGTCTCGCTCCAGGGCGACTCGCTGTCCTACGTCGAGGCCTCGATCCGGGTGGAGGAGGTGCTCGGCCACCTCCCGCCCGACTGGCACGTCACGCCGATCGCCGAGCTCGCGCCACGACCCGGCCCGGTCGCGCGAGGCCGCTCGGTCGAGACGAACGTGCTGCTGCGCGCCCTGGCGATCGTCGCCATCGTCGGCTCGCACGCCAACCTGTTCGTGGTCCTCGGCGGCGCGCACGTGCTGCTCGGCGTCGCGGGGTTCAACTTCGCCCGCTTCCAGCTGACCGGGATCGACCGCGGGGCACGGGTGCGCCGGATGCTGTCGAGCATCGCCCGGATCGCCGTACCCTCGGCGCTGCTGGTCGGCCTGTTCGCGACCTGGACCGACGGGCTGGGCTGGCGCAACGCGCTGCTGCTCAACGGCGTGCTCGGCCCGGCGAGCTGGACCGAGCCGGCCTGGCACTACTGGTTCATCGAGGCGCTGGTCTACACGCTGCTCGTGCTCACCGTGGTCATGGCGCTGCCGGTCGTCGACCGCGCCGAGCGACGCTGGCCGTTCTGGCTGCCGATGATGCTCGCCGGGCTCGGGCTGCTCACCCGGTTCGAGGTCGTCGAGCTGGCCGGCGGCGACACGATCCACCGCGCCAACGTGCTCTTCTGGCTGTTCGCCCTCGGCTGGGCGACGGTGCGGGCCACGACCCGCTCGCAGCGGCTGCTGGTCTCGGCGGTGCTCGTCGCGACCGTGCCCGGGTTCTTCGGCGACGTCGCCCGTGAGGCCGTCGTGCTCGGCGGGATGCTCGCCCTGGTCTGGGTCGGCTCGGTCCGGCTCCCGGCCTGGGCTGCCCGGCTGACCGCCACCCTGGCCGGCGCGTCGCTGTACATCTACCTCGTGCACTGGCAGGTGTACCCCTACCTCGAGGACCGGCTGCCGTGGCTGGCGACCGTGCTCTCCCTGCTCGCGGGGATCGTCGTCTGGCAGGCGGCCGAGCGGCTGGCCCCGCTCGTCGTACGGCGGACCCGGGCGGCACTGCGCGACGCCGAGCCCACCCCGGTGACCGCCCGGGGATGACCGGGACGGAATGGGGAACAATCCTCGGTGGTTCTCCCACCGGAGGTATGCCCTTTCGTGACGTCCGCACCGTTCGACCAGCCTGACGACGTGACCGCCCTGAGGCGGGTCGCGATGATCAGCCTGCACACCTCGCCGCTCGACCAGCCAGGCACCGGCGACGCGGGCGGCATGAACGTCTACGTGATCGAGCTGGCCAAGCGGCTCGCCGCGCGTGACGTCGAGGTCGAGATCTTCACCCGGGCGACGACGTCGGCGCTGCCGCCGGTGGTCGAGGCGCTGCCCGGCGTCCACGTCCACCACGTGCACGCCGGCCCGTTCGAGGGGCTGCGCAAGGAGGACCTCCCGCCGCAGCTGTGCGCGTTCGCCCGTGAGGTGCTGCGCGCCGAGGCCGGCCACGAGCAGGGCTGGTACGACCTCGTGCACAGCCACTACTGGCTCTCCGGGCAGGTCGGCGCCCTGGTCCGCGACCGGTGGAGCGTCCCGCTCGCGCACTCGATGCACACCATGGCCAAGGTCAAGAACGAGATGCTCGCCGAGGGCGACACCCCCGAGCCGCGGGCGCGGGTGATCGGCGAGGAGCAGGTGGTGGACGCCGCCGACATGCTGATCGCCAACACCGACATCGAGGCCAAGCAGCTGATCAACCTGTACGACGCCGACGCCGGCCGGGTCGAGGTGGTCCACCCCGGCGTCGACCTCAGCGTCTTCCGGCCGGGCACGCAGAGCGCCGCACGGGCCCGGCTCGGGCTGCCCGAGGACGCCCACGTGCTGATGTTCGCGGGCCGGATCCAGCCGCTGAAGGCCCCCGACGTGCTCCTCCGAGCGGTCGCGGTGCTGCTCGAGCGGGACCCCTCCCTGCGCTCCCGGGTCGTCGTGCCGGTGGTCGGCGGGCCGTCGGGCAGCGGGCTGGAGCACCCCGAGTCGCTCGCCCAGCTGGCCACCTCGCTCGGCCTCGACGACGTGGTCCGCTTCGTGCCGCCGGTGTCACAGGCCGAGCTCGTCGACTGGTACTCCGCCGCGACGCTGGTCTGCGTCCCGTCGTACAACGAGTCCTTCGGTCTGGTCGCGGTCGAGGCACAGGCTGCCGGTACGCCGGTCGTGGCCGCCGCCGTGGGCGGCCTCACCACCGCGGTCCGCCACGGGGTCTCCGGCCTGCTCGTCGAGGGGCACGACCCGGCCGACTACGCCCGCGCGTTCGAGCGGGTCCTGCACCAACCGGCCTTCCGCGAGGAGCTCTCGCGTGGCGCGGTGCTCCAGGCAGCCGGGTTCGCCTGGGAGGTGACCGCCGACCGGACGATCGAGGTCTACCGCCGGGCCCGGGCCGTCATGCGCAGCGACATCGAAGGGATGTTCCCGTGACCGAAGCGACCATGTCCCCGCTGCAGGAGGCCGCTGCGTCGACCCTGCGCGAGGTCTTCGACGCCCACGAGCTGGAGTGGAAGGAGCTCTCGCCGGGGGTCTACTCGGTCACCCTGCCCGGGGAGAAGAAGCTGCAGACCCCGTGCCGGTTCGACGTCGGCGAGCACGCCCTGGGCATCCACGCGTTCGTCGCGCGGCGGCCCGACGAGAACCACGAGCGGGTCTACCGCTGGCTGCTCGAGCGGAACCTGAAGATGTACGCCGTCGCGTTCGCCGTGGACCACCTCGGCGACATCTACCTCGACGGCCGGCTGCCGCTGTCGTCGGTGACCCCCGACGAGGTGGACCGCCTGCTCGGCGCGGTGCTCAGCTATGCCGACGAGTCGTTCAACACCATCCTGGAGCTCGGCTTCGCCACGTCCATCCGCAAGGAGTGGGAGTGGCGCAAGTCGCGCGGCGAGTCCACCCGCAACCTCGAGGCGTTCCGCGGCTGGCTCGAGCGCGACGAGGATCCGCCGGCTCAGACCTCGAGCTTGTAGCCCAGCCCGCGCACGGTGATCAGGTGCACCGGGTTGGCCGGGTCGGGCTCGATCTTGGCGCGCAGCCGCTTCACGTGCACGTCCAGGGTCTTGGTGTCGCCGACGTAGTCCGACCCCCACACCCGGTCGATCAGCTGGCCGCGCGTCAGCACGCGGCCGGGGTTCCGCAGGAACATCTCCAGCAGCTCGAACTCCTTGAGCGGGAGCTTGGTCTCCTCACCCCCGACGGTCACGACGTGCCGCTCGACGTCCATCCGCACCGGGCCGGCCTCCAGGGTCGCCGGGGCCAGGTCGGGCTCGGTCCCGCGGCGCAGCACCGCGCGGATCCGGGCGACCAGCTCGCGCGGTGAGTACGGCTTGGTGACGTAGTCGTCGGCGCCGAGCTCGAGCCCGACCACCTTGTCCACCTCGCTGTCCTTGGCGCTGACCATGATCACCGGCACGTTCGAGGACTGCCGGATCACCCGGCACACCTCGGTCCCCGGCATCCCGGGCAGCATCAGGTCGAGCAGCACGATGTCGGCCCCGGCCCGGTCGAACTCCGCGATCGCGTCGGGCCCGGTGGCGGCGATGCCGACCTCGAACCCCTCCTTGCGGAGCATGTACGCCAAGGCGTCGCTGTAGCTCTCTTCATCCTCGACGACGAGTACCCGCGTCACGGGCGTGCCTCCTGGCTGCTGGTGTGCTGGATCGGGTCCCGCTGGGTGTACGTCGATGTACGGCGCGGGAGCGTGAGCGTGAACGAGGACCCGTGTCCTGGTGAGGACCACACCCGGACCTCACCGCCGTGGGACGCCGCCACGTGCTTGACGATCGAGAGCCCGAGGCCGGTGCCGCCGGTCGAGCGGCGCCGCGCGGGGTCGACCCGGTAGAACCGCTCGAAGATCCGGTCGAGCTCGTCGGCCGGGATGCCGATGCCCTGGTCGGTGACGGTGATCTCGACCATCAGGTCGTCGGTCCGTGCGGAGACCACGACCGTCGACCCGTCGGGAGAGTAGGCGACCGCGTTGGCGACCAGGTTGCCCACGGCGACCGCAACCTGGTCGGCGCTGCCGAGGGCGACGAGCCCGCGGTCGCCGTCCTGCACCACGGTGATCTGCTTGGCCTCGGCGTCGATCACGTTGGCGTCCAGGGCGCGAGCGATGATCTCGTCGACGTCGACCGGGGCCGGCTCCTCGAGCGGCTCGTCGCCCTGGAGCCGGGACAGCTCGATGATCTGCTGGACCAGCCGGCCGAGCCGCTCGCTCTCCTTCTGCATCCGGGCCGCGAAGCGCTCCACGGCCTCCGGGTCGTCGGAGGCCTCGCGGACCGCCTCGGCGAGCAGCGCGATCGCCCCGACCGGGGTCTTCAGCTCGTGGGAGACGTTGGCGACGAAGTCGCGCCGGATCGCCTCCACCCGGCGTTCGCGGGTGCGGTCCTCGAGCAGCGCGAGCACCAGCCGCGAGCTGAGCGGCGCCACCCGGGCGGTGACGTGGATCGGTGCCGTGGACCGGCCCCGGGTCAGGGTCAGCTCGGTCTCGCGGATCTGCCCGTCCCGGCGTACCTGCCTCACCAGGTCGGCGAGCTCGTCGACGGCCACCTCCCGGCCGCGCACCAGGCCGAGGGCGTGCGCCGGCGCCGAGGCCTTGAGCACCTGGTCGTTCTGGTCGACCACCAGCGCGCTGCTGCGCAGGACGCCGAGGACGGTCGCGACCCCGGTCGGGACGGCCGGCTCCTCGTGCGGCGCAACCCGTTGCTGCTGGTGCTCGCTGAACCGCCAGGCCAGGACGACACCGCCGCCGAGCACCGCGCCGAGCAGCGCGAACAGCAGGGCCTGTGTCGTCGGGTCCACGGCTCGATCGTACGCAGATGCTCACCGGCTGTTCGCCGCTCCGGGGTTCCCTCGACCGTGGTTTCAGCCGCTGTTCATCTCGCGTTCACGCCGCAACTTCTCCTGTTCTCCCGGTGTCATTACGGTGTACCCCATGCGTGATGCCTATATCGAGCAGCTGGACGCCGTCATCGACGAGCTGGTGACCATGACCCACGAGGTGGGGATCGCGGTGCACCAGGCCACCCGAGCCCTCCTCGAGGCGGACGCGGAGCTCGCCGAGCAGGTCATCTCGCACGACGCGCACATCGACTCCGAGCGGGAGCGCATCGAGGAGCTCAGCTTCGAGCTGCTCGCCCTTCAGCAGCCGGTGGCCGGCGACCTGCGGATGCTCGTCGCCGCCCTGCGGATGGTCTCCGACCTCGAGCGGATGGGCGACCTGTCGGTGCACGTCGCGAAGATCGCCCGGCTGCGGGTGCCCGACGTGGCCATCCCCGACCAGATGCTGCCGACCGTCAAGCGGATGGCCGAGGTCGCCGAGGAGATGGTCGGCAAGGTCGAGAACGTCATCGCCGACCGCGACGTGCAGGCCGCGATCGAGCTCGAGCGCTGCGACGAGGAGATGGACCAGCTGCGCCGCTCGTCGTTCCGGCAGATGCTCAGCGACGACTGGGCGTACGGCGTCGAGCCGGCCATCGACATGGCGCTGCTCGGCCGCTACTACGAGCGGATCGCCGACCACGCCGTCTCGCTGGCCCGTCGCGTCGTCTTCCTGGTCACCGGCGAGCACCCGGTCAGCCTGGAACCCTGAGCCGCGCCCACTCTGCATCACCCCATCGGGGCGGCGACGGTGCCATGATGGGCGCCATGCCGTCGCCTGGGCCCGCGGCCCCGCCCGTCGACTTCGTGGGCGCCTTCGCCGCTGTCTCCGCCGAGTTCGTCACGGCTGCCCGCACCACCGACATGGCTGTGCCCGTGAAGAGCTGTCCGGGGTGGACGTCATACGACCTGGTCTGCCACCTGGGCAACGTGCACGCGTGGGCGGCGACGATCGTGGAGACCGGTCGCGCGGCCCCCGAGCTGGAGGACCACCCTGGCTCCCGGCGTGCGAGGACCGTCGCGGAGTGGTACCTCGCGAAGGCCGAGGACCTGCTCGCCGTACTCCGTGCCGCCGACCCCGACAGCCCGTGCTGGACGTTCTCCGCGGGGCACCGCACCGCGGCGTTCTGGCCGCGCCGGCAGACCCACGAGACCCTGGTGCACCTGGTCGACCTGCACCGCTGCTCAGGGCGTACGACGCACCTGCCGCCTGCCGTGGCCGCCGACGGCATCGCCGAGGTGCTCGAGGTGTTCCTGCCGCGGATGCACGCCCGTGGCTTCCCGGCCCGCCTCGAAGGGCCCGTGCTGCTCGAGGCGACCGACACCGGTGACTCCTGGCTGGTCACGCCGGCCACCGACGGCGGGCCTCCGGTCGTGGGCGACCCGGCGGAGCTGCCGGGGCCGTTCCCCGTGCCCCGTCAGCGGAACGGCCGCGACACCGACGTCGTCGCGGGGCCTGCAGCCGCGCTGATGCTGCTGCTGTGGAAGCGGCTGCCTGGGGACAACCCGGCGATCACCGTCCACGGCGACCCCGGCGCGTTCCTGGCCTCCCCGCTCACCCCCTGAGCCGCCGGGGGGAGCGACAACAGCGCACGCGGTCGGCCGTCACCACCGTTCACCTGAACCGTTGTGACGTCGATCCATGCGCGGACGGCGTCACAACAGCTCAGATGAACGATCGTGACGCCGCCCGGGGGCTTCGGGGAGGGTCAGCGACCCTGCGCGGCGACCGCCTTGATCGCGTCGGCAGCTGCGTCGGGGTCGAGGTACTGCCCGCCGCGCTCGAGCGGCCGCATGTTCTGGTCGAGCCGGTACACCAGCGGGATGCCGGTCGGGATGTTGAGGCCGACGACGGCCTCCTCGCTCATGTCGTCGAGGTGCTTGACCAGCGCGCGCAGCGAGTTGCCGTGCGCCGCGACGCAGACGGTCCGGCCGGCACGCAGGTCGGGCACGATCGCGTCGTACCAGTAGGGGAGCATCCGCTCGACCACGTCGGCGAGGCACTCGGTGCGGGGGACGATCTCGTCGGGCAGGTCGGCGTAGCGGGCCTCGCCGATCTGCGACCACTCGTCGTCGTCCTCGATGCGGGGCGGCGGGGTGTCGTAGGAGCGGCGCCAGAGCATGAACTGCTCCTCGCCGTACTGCTCCAGGGTCTCCTTCTTGTTCTTGCCCTGCAGCGCGCCGTAGTGCCGCTCGTTGAGGCGCCAGGACCGCTTGACCGGGATCCAGTGCCGGTCGCAGGCGTCGAGCGCGAGCTGTGCGGTGGCGATCGCCCGGCGCAGCACCGAGGTGTGGAGCACGTCGGGGAGTACGCCGGCCTCGGTCATCAGCGAGCCGCCGCGGATCGCCTCGTCGCGGCCCTTCTCGGTGAGGGGCACGTCGACCCAGCCGGTGAAGAGGTTCTTGGCGTTCCAGTCGCTCTCGCCGTGGCGGAGAAGCACCAGCGTGTACGGGGCGTCAGCACTCATGGCGACAGCCTATCGGCGGCGCCGCGGCGCCGAGAGGGGCAGTGGCGTGACCTACGGCACCGGGACGTCGGCGTAGTCGCCGCGGCGGTCCACCACGGGCACGTCCAGGGTGACGTTGGCACCGCGCTCGAAGGAGAAGGTCAGCGTCACGAAGTTGCCCGGGGCGACGCTCTCGCCCTCGACCGAGACCTCGGTCTCGTCGACGAGCTGGACCGACCCGCGGGCCGGGATCTCCACGTCGCCGTCGAGGGTGACCGAGACCGCCCGGTCCTCGCCGGCGCCCTGGATCCCGGTGAGCGCGTCGGCCTCCTCGAGGTCGTTGTTGACCAGACCCGCGACGACGGTGCCGCTGCCGTCCTCGCCGGAGACCACCAGCGCGTGCAGGACGTCCACGGAGCCGGAGCGGTCGTTCACACCGACGCCGGGGTTGTAGACCCGGTCGGTCGGCCGGTCGAACCCGCAGGCGGAGAGCGCCGGCACCAGGAGCACGGCTGCTGCGGTGGCGATGCTGCGGCGAAGGGTGACGTTCACGTGCTCCACGGTTCCTCTCGGGGCGGCCCAGAAAACAGGCAGGAGTCTAGCGGTCAGCGAGCGACGCCGACCGTGAGCCCTGCCACCACGATCCCGGCGGCGACCAGCGCCGTCCAGGTCACCGAGACCCACAGCAGCTTGGGCGCGCCGATCCGGAGCGCGATGCGCAGCGGGAGGTGGCGGACGCCGTTCTCGTTGTCCTGCACGAGGTCCGGAAGCACGGTGAGGAAGTGGACGCCGATGCCGAGCAGCGCCGCCAGCACGGTCATCGCCCAGGTCGGTGGGCCGCCGTGCATGCCACCGCCGAGACCGCCGTACGACAGGAAGGCCGGCAGCAGGCCGAACGCGACGGCGTACGGCAGCCAGGACAGCACGGTCTTCTTGAACCACCCGACGTAGAGCCACAGGGAGACGATCGCGCCGAGGTAGGCCAGGCCGGCGTAGGTGCCGTTGGCGATCGAGAGCGGGATCAGGACGAGTACGACGACCGCGACCGCGAACGTGACCGTGCCGGGGTCGACCCACCCCGCCGCGACCGGCCGGTCCAGGCGGCCCACCCGGGCGTCCCGCTCGCGGTCGGCCACGTCGTCGAGCCAGCCGACGGTGACCTGCCCGAGCAGCACGGTGAGCAGCACCAGCCCCACCTCCAGGGTGGTGCGGCCGGTCAGCGCAGCGGCACCCGCCAGCCCGAGCGCCATGGTCAGCGCCTGGACGGGGTGGCTCGACAGGACGAGTGACACTGTCGCGCCCCGCTGCTTGGGGTAGCTCATGGCTCGCAGTATTGACCACCGTGCCCGCCGACCGCGGGACCACCTCGCGGGTTCGCCGAAGAAAACAAAGGGATTCGGGCGCCACCGAGGAGTCCGCACGCTCGCCGCGCGAGTGGCCCGCGACGGACCGGAGCGCGTCGGCGGTCCCGCCGAATGCACACGAATCGAGCCTCTGTCAAGCCCCGATTCGGCCTCTGACCTGGGCAAACGCAAAAGGGCCCGGCTCCGGGACGTGTTAGACTAGTCACCTAGGAAGGGGTACTTGGCACATGACATTTACCGTCGGCGAAACGGTTGTTTATCCAAATCACGGGGCCGCAGTAATCGAGGACATCGAGACCCGCCAGATCAAGGGTGAGGACAAGCAGTACCTCGTACTGCGCATCGTCGCCCAGCAAGACCTGGTCGTCCGTGTTCCCGCCTGCAACCTGGACCTCGTGGGCGTGCGTGACGTGGTCGACAAGGAGGGTCTGGACCGAGTCTTCGAGGTGCTGCGCGCGGCGCACACCGAGGAGCCGACCAACTGGTCGCGCCGCTACAAGGCGAACCTCGAGAAGCTGCACTCCGGCGACGTGATGAAGGTTGCCGAGGTCGTCCGGGACCTGTGGCGCCGTGAGCGCGACCGCGGTCTCTCGGCCGGCGAGAAGCGGATGCTCGCCAAGGCCCGTCAGATCCTGGTCTCCGAGCTCGCGCTCGCCGAGCACACCAACGAGGACAAGGCAGAGGCCCTCCTCGACGAGGTTCTCGCCTCGTAACCCAGTCCAGCACACGTGCAAGGCCCCCGGGACGGAAACGTCCCGGGGGCCTTCGTGGTCTGATGGGGTGGTGAGCACGAGCTGTCACGACCCGTACGCCGACCTCCCCGACGACGTCGACCCGTCGGCCCGGCCGCTGGGCCAGGTGCCGACGACGGGGCGCGGCTCGATGCCGTTCGCCACCCTCGACGGGGAGCCGCTCGTGGCCCTCGCGTCGTTCGCCCTCGAGGACGCCGGCGCCGAGCTGCTGGACTTCACCACCGGGTTCGCCGCCGTCCGCTCCTCCGAGCGGCCGTTGGTGCTGCACGACCCGCTGTGCCCACTGACGCCGATTCCCTTTCTGCGCAAGGCGATCGCGCTCGCCGTCGAGGACGACGTGGTCGTCGTCGGGGTGCAGCCGGTGACCGACACGATCAAGACGGCCCCCGGCGGCGTCGTGGGGGAGACGGTCGACCGGGACGCCCTCTGGACGGTCACGTCACCCGTCGTACTCCCGGCCGCGGTAGTGGCCGGGCTCGACGACTGGCCCGACACCGACGACCTCGCGGCGCTCGTGACGCGGCTGCGCGAGCGCGTCGAGGTGCGCTTCCTGGAGTCGCCGGCACTGGCCAGGAGGGTCGAGGACGAGTCGTCGCTGAAACTGCTCGAGGCGCTCGCAGTGGGCGAGAATCCCCAGCCGGCACAGGGCTAACGGTCCGCCGAGGTCGCGATCGCCAGGTAGGAGTACGACGGCCCGGCCCCGTCGCGCGAGGTCAACGCCGCGCAGCCACGTCGCAGGTCCTCGCAGCGCACCCGGCGGCCGCCGTCGTGGCCGAGGTCGAGCCGGGACCGGAAGTGGTAGCTGTACAGGTTCCCGTCGCCGGTCGGGTCCACGGACGCCTCGAGCCCGTCGCGGGTCCACCGGTCGGTGAGCAGTCGCCGCTGGGCGGAGCGGTCGCCCTTGACGTAGCGGTCGAACCAGGCGGTGGTGTACCACGCCGACATGTCGATGCCGCGCAGCGTCGCCCCGAACACCGGCAGCGGCAGGTAGGACCACTCGTAGTGCGTCCCACCTCGGACCACGATCTCTCCGGTGTCCACACCGGCCTTCGAGAACGCCTTGGAGGCAAGGGCTTTCTCGTCCGGGTCGGGTGTGGTGGTGTGCGGGGTCGGGGTCAGGAAGTAGTCCGCGGCGAGACCCAGCGAGGGCACCCGGAGCTTCGGCTTGCCGAGGCCGCCGGAGAGGCACGCCGCGCCGACCCCGCCGGCGTCCTCGAGCGGGTTGATCGACTCCGGCTCCAGCGTCGGGTCGCACAGGTTGTCCCAGGCGACGACGGCGTCGACGCGGCGGTCGGTCTGGCCGACCCAGCTCACCCCGGCGGCGCCGTACGAGTGTCCCGCCAGGCCGATCCGGGTGCGGTCGACGAGCCGCCAGAACGGGTTGAACGCGGTGGCCAGTCCATCCTCGACGCGGGTGCGCTGCTTGTCGCAGTGGCTGGCGCCGGAGCGGCTCTCGCGCGGGCAGTAGGGGCGGTCCGGCCGGGAGAGCGCGAAGTCGATCGCGTCCTGGGTGTGGTCGTAGAAGGTGATGCCGGTGGTCTGGGACGGGAACCCGTCGAACCTGTCGTCACCCGCGCCGAAGGTGTCCGAACGGCCCTGCATCTGCGGGTCGCGGGTGAGCACGACGTACCCGGCCTTGGCGAGGGTCTGCGCCGCCCACCAGTAGAGCTCCTCGCTGGCCTGCACCGACCCGTTGGTGATCACCACGAGCGGGCGCTTGCGCGGGCCGGCCTTGGTCGCCCACACGTGGCCGGCCATCGTGGAGCCGTTGCGGGCGGTGAAGTGCACCGGCTCGGAGATCCCGTAGCCGCGCTCGTCCCAGTGCGCCAGACGCGGGTCGCCGCCGCAGGCCAGCGACTTCGACCAGCACACGTCGGTGAGGAACAGCCGGCCCGGGTCGGTCAGCTGCTCGACGAGCCCGCCGGTGAACGACTCCGCGCCCTGGGTCAGCTGGTCGGTGACGCCCTTGGGGGTGAGGTACTCCGACGCGCGCTCGGACTGCTTGGTGAAGTTCGCCAGCTCCGCGGCCGGGTCCACCGGGTCACCGGGGGCACCGGCGGCAGGGGCGGACCCGAGCGCGGGGACGGCGAGCAGGGCGGTGGTGGCCAGGGCGGCGGCAGCCGCGGTGATGCGTCGCATGCCGTGACCAACGAGGCGCGCACGGGTGGGTTATCCCTGGCGGAGCAGGCGTTCGGCGAGTGAGACGTCCTCGGGGAAGGTGATCTTGATGTTCGTGGCCGGGCTGTCCACACACCGGATCACGGTGTCGGTGTAGGCCTCCACGCACGAGGCGGTGTCGGTGCCGGTGAACCCGTCCCGCTCGGCCCGCCGGTAGGCGTCGAGGAGCGGTCGGGCCCGGAACGCCTGCGGGGTCTGTACGGCGACCAGGTCGCTGTCGAGGCCGCGGGCACGATCACGGGCGAGCAGGGACCGCTGTCGTCGGACCGGGAGCGCACCACCGTGCTCGTGCGCCGCCGCGGCCACCGCCTCGAACAGCGCGGCGTCGGCCAGCGGACGGGCGGTGTCGTGGATCGCGACCACGTCGACCTCGCCGGCGTCGACGGCGGGCGCGATCACCTGCAGCGCGTTCCACTCCGAGCCGTGCCGGGTGCTTCCTCCCGCGGCGATCCACACCTGAGCGCCGGGATGGTGCTCGGCGACGAGGTCGAGCCCGCGCTCCACCTCCGCGCGGTCCTCGGGCCGGATGACCAGCACGACCTGCGTCACGCCGGGGAGGCCGAGCACGGTGCGCAGCGACCAGGTGAAGACCGGCTCGCCGAGCAGCGGCAGCAGGACCTTGTTGGTGCCCGCGCCGACCCGGCGTCCCTCACCTGCGGCGAGCAGCACGACCGCCGTACGAGGTGTGTTCACGGCGGACACGGTAGCCGCCCGTCAGGACGGCGCCAGCGCCGCCTCGACCAGCTCGCCGAGCGCCTCGGACACCAGGGCGTCGCGCTCCAGCGGGAGCATGTGGCCGGCGCCCGGTGCGACGGTGAGCCGCGCGCCCGGCACCTTCTCGGCGAGCAGCTCGGCGTGCTCGGGCGGGGTGAGCCGGTCCTTCGCGCCGACCATCACGTGCACCGGCACGCCCGCCAGCGCCGAGAGCCCCTCCACGCGGTCGTGCCGCATGATGTCCTCGAAGAACCCGCACATCGAGCTGGCCGGGGTGTTGATGATCCCCTCCACGGTGAGCGCGTGGTCGCGCAGCCGCAGGTCGTCGCCGAACAGGAACCGCCGAGCGATCATCGCCTCGATCATCGGGGCGCGGCGCCGACGCCGGCGACTGACCATCCGCGAGCGCCGGGCCAGCATCGCCGGGATCTGCTCGCGCACCCGGTCGCCGACCCGGGGCAGGCCGAGGGTGACCGTGTCCATCGAGCCGCCCGAGGTGGCGACGAACAGCACGCCGCGGACCCGCTCTGCGAACAGCTCGGGCCGGTGCTCGGCGAGCGCCATCAGGGTCATCCCGCCGATCGAGTGGCCGCCGAGCACCAGATCGCCCTCGGGCGCGTGCGTGTCGATCAGGTCGGCGAGGTCGCGGCCGAGGTTCTCGATCGTCGCGGCGTGCTGCGGCGTCTCCTGCGAGGCGCCGTGTCCGCGGTGGTCGTAGGTGAGCACCCGCACCGCGTCGCCGTACCGGTGCCGCAGGTCGCTGACCTGGTAGCGCCAGGAGTCGTGGTCGGAGGTCCAGCAGTGTGCGAGTACGACGGTCAGCGGGGCGTCGCGGGGCCCCTCGACGTGCACGTGCAGCGTGAGCCCGTCGTGCGTCCGCAGCGTCGTGGTGCTCGGCCGGACGAGGTGGCGGGTGCTCATGCTCCGGCCCCGGCGAAGCGACGCGCCAGGCGAGGCCGGCGCGAGGGGGCGCCGGGACGAGGCGAGCCGGGGCCGCTGCCGGGCCGGCCGGCGACGTTGTAGCCGACCGCCACCGAGGCGAACAGCCCGGCGAACAGCACGCCGACGACCCCGTAGCCGGTGGTCCACAGCCAGCCGGGCACGTCCTGCTTCTCCTCGCGGCGCAGGATCAGCTTCTCCTCGACGATCTCGCGCGAGGCGTCCACGGCGGGCACCTCCTCGGCGGGGATGGCCGGGTCGCCGGGCAGGTAGACCGGCACCGCGGCGAGGTCGTGCAGCGGTGTGTGCAGGCGGATCAGCGTCTTCCAGCTGCCCTCGACGGGCATCGGCACCTCGGTGCGCCAGACCCCCTCCTCGACCGGGACCAGGTCGCCACGCACGGCGCCGCCGCCCTGCCACGACAGGGCCTCGAACCAGTAGGCGTCCTCGACGAGCTCGGGGTCGATCCGGACCGTGACCGGGGCGCGGCCGTCGCGGACCTCGCCGACGGCGATGTCGGCGGTCTCGCCCTCGGGGTGGCCCGGCGGCACGTTGACCACGAACACCGCGAGCACGGCGAAGGCAGCGGCCAGCGCCCACCGGCCGGTGCGCACGGGCCGGGCAGGGGCCGGCTCCTCCGTGGCCTCGACGGTCGTGGCCGCGACCGTGGTCAGCTGCTGGTGCATCCAGGTGGCGATCACACCGATGCCGGCGCCGGTGATCCCGGCGAACAGCACCGCCCACGGCATCATCTCGGCCGGCCACGGCATCGGCCGGGTGTACTGCGTCCAGAAGTACTCCACGAGCAGCATGCCCAGCGTCATCGCGACACCGGCTGCGGCGCCGTACCCCACCGTCGGCCGTGCCCACCGGGTGAGGACGGCGGCCACCACGGCGCCACCGAGCAGGATCGGCGGCCACGGGGTGAGCGCGTCGAAGGCCCAGACGTTGAGGCCGACCAGGATCAGCTGCAGGGCCGCCTGGGCGGCCCAGATGGACGCCACCCAGCGCAGCCCGCGGTGCATCGCGAGCGTGAACGTGACCACCGTCGCCACGGTGAGCACGACCGGGTCGTTGAGCAGCGGGAACTGCGGCACGCCGAAGGCGTACTCCAGCAGGAAGGCGACCGGCCCGGCGGCCAGGATCAGGATCGCCACCCACTCGAAGTGCGCGCGCAGCCGCGACGGTCCGACCTGACCGGCCTCGGCACAGCTCAGCAGCATCGTGTAGGGCAGCATCAGCACGCCGCCGATCATCAGCACGTGGGTGGGGCCCCACTCGGTGACGTCCTGGCCGAACAGCCGGTGCCACAGGTCGTCGAGCGGGAAGCCGAGCAGTGCGAACAGCGCCACCGCGGTGCCGATCGAGGGCCCGAGCGGTGCCCGCCAGGTGCGGGTGAGCCGGAGCGTACGGCGGGGCAGGCGGTCCTTCGCCAGCGCGAGCGAGAGTGCTCCTCCGGCGAAGATCGCGATCAGCCCGATGAAGATGAAGTAGTGCGCCGGGTTCGCCAGCGGCCCTTCGTCGCGGCCGGCGGCGATGTGGAAGCTCACGTCCCAGTAGAGGCCGACCGCGCCGGAGAGCGCGCCCCCGACGCTGATCGCCAGCGGCAGCGCGAACCAGCGCGGGCTGCCGTCGAGCCGGGATGCGAGGTCGGCGGCCCGGCCCACGAGCGTGGCGTGGCCGGTGCGCTCGCGCAGCATGACCCAGAGGATGAAGGCGTAGACGACGGCGGTGAAGCCGGCGACGATCACGATCTGGTCGATCGGGGCGCCACCGGCCGAGGGTGTCTCGGCGGCGGTCAACAGCATGGGGGGCTCCGTAGAAGTCGGGGGTCTGCGGGGTCCGGCTATATGACATTAACGATGTAACATCCAGAATGGCACGCCTTGTGCGGGACATGTCAAGATCGGGACGTGACCGCGTCCGCCCCGAACCTGACCATCGACCAGCTGGCCGCGGCGGTGAACATGACCGTGCGCAACGTGCGTGCCTACGCCGGCCGCGGCCTGATCCCCGCGCCGCACCTGGTGGGGCGCACCGGCTACTACGGGCCCGAGCACGTGAGCCGCCTGCTGCTGGTCCGCGACCTGCTGGACCGCGGCTACACGCTGGCGGCGGTGGAGCAGCTGATGAAGCGGCAGTCCGCAGCGACCGCCGGCCACGCCCTCGACCTGCTGCACACGCTCGAGGACCCGCTCGGGCAGGCCGCGGAGACCGAGGAGATGACCGTCGACGCGCTGCTCCGGATGGCCGGGGCGACCGAGGAGACCGGCGTCCTGGACCGGCTGGTCGAGATGGGCCTGGTCGAGCGGGTGGACGACTCGCACGTGCGCCTGCTGCGACCGTTCGTCGTGCGCGCCGGGGCGAAGGCGATGGCGCTCGGCCTGGACCGGACCTCGGTGCTCGCGCTGCTGCCGCTGCTCGGCGAGCACCTGCACGTGATCGCCCAGCGCTTCGTCGACGAGTTCCGCGCCCAGATGTGGAGCCCGTTCGTCGAGGCAGGCCTGCCCGAGGAACGCTGGCCGGCGATGCTCGACAGCATCCGGGCGCTGCTGCCGGTCGCCTCCCAGGCGGTCCTCGCGGTCTTCCGCGACGAGCTGCACGCGGTGATCGAGGAGGCGCTCGGCGAGGAGCTCGGCCGGTTGGCCGAGGGCTGAGCGTCCGGCCGGGGGCTGAGCCTCCCGGCCGGGGGCTGGGCTCCAGTCAGCCGAAGACGATCGCGGTGGCAATCGCGGCGACACCCTCGCCGCGCCCGGTCAGCCCGAGCCCGTCGGTGGTGGTGGCCGAGACGGTGACCGGGGCGCCGCACGCCTCGGAGAGCGCAGCGGCGGCCTCGGCGCGCCGGGACCCGAGCCGCGGCCGGTTGCCGATCACCTGCACAGCGACGTTGCCGATCTCGAAGCCGGCCTCGCGGACCCGGCGCGCTGCCTCGGCGAGCAGCACCCGCCCGGCGGCGCCGGACCACTCCGGCTCGGCGGTCCCGAAGTTGCTGCCCAGGTCGCCGATCCCGGCCGCGGAGAACAGCGCGTCGCAGGCGGCGTGCGCGGCCACGTCCGCGTCGGAGTGGCCCTCCAGCCCCTGCTGCTCCTCGGGCCACAACAGGCCGGCGAGGTGCATCGGGACGCCGTCGACGAGTCGGTGCACGTCGGAGCCGATGCCGACGCGGGGCCTGAGTGCGCTCACGCGCCGATC
Source organism: Nocardioides pakistanensis (assembly GCF_054781215.1). Lineage (NCBI taxonomy): Bacteria > Bacillati > Actinomycetota > Actinomycetes > Propionibacteriales > Nocardioidaceae > Nocardioides > Nocardioides pakistanensis. Next base: position 60,180 of record NZ_BAAGUV010000025.1, read on the forward strand.
ATGCCGCACTGCTCGACACCGGCCGGTGATGGGCGACGATGGACCCGTGAGCCCCGCCCCGCGATCCCTGCACGCGCTGGCCGGTCTGGCCGCCGGTCTGGCCGGACTCGCGGTCAGCCATGCCCTCGCGATGCTGCTCACCCTGAGGGCCGGCCCGGTGGTCGCGGTCGCCGAGGGGATCATCGAGATCACCCCCGGCGGCCTGGCCGAGACCCTGATCGGCCTGGTCGGCGAGTACGACAAGCCGCTGCTCGTCGCCGGTGTGGTGCTGGGCGGCCTCGCCCTCTCGGCCTGGGCCGGTGCGATCGCCCAGCGCGGCCGAGTGCTCGGCGCAGCGGTCTTCGTGGTGATGGGTCTGGTCGGTGCGGTCGCCGTGCTCACCCGCGCCGACGCACGGGCCTTCGACCTGGTCCCGGTGGCCGCCGGCACAGCCACCTGGCTTCTCGTGCACCCGCTCCTCGCTCGCCAGCTGACCGAGGCCGCGCAAGCGCCTGCCGAGACCGCGGACGCGCAGCGGCGCAGGTTCCTGGTGACCGCCGGGTTCGTCGGGCTCGCCGCAGTCGCGGTGGGCGTCGCCGGCCAGGCGGTGGGTGCCTCCCGACGCGGCGTCGAGACCGCTCGCCGGCTGCTGCGGCTGCCGGTGCGCCGGGGCAAGGTGCCCGACGGTGCCGAGCTCGGCGTGCCCGGTGTCGCTCCCTGGCGTACGCCCGCCGCGGAGTTCTACCGGATCGACACCGCCCTCGTGGTGCCCGGCATCGACCCGGTCGAGTGGCGGCTGCGGGTGCACGGGATGGTCGAGCGCGAGCTCGACCTCACCTTCCAGGACCTCGTGCACTGGGGGCTGACCGAGGACTGGATCACCCTGTGCTGCGTGTCGAACGAGGTCGGCGGCGACCTGGTCGGCAACGCCTGGTGGAGCGGGGTGCGGGTCGCCGACGTCCTCGCGGCGGCGGGTGTGCTGTCCGGTGCCGACGCGGTCCTCCAGACGTCCGAGGACGGCTGGACGTGCGGCACCCCGCTCGAGGCGCTCACCGACGACCGCAACGCGCTGCTGGCCCTGGCGATGAACGGCGAGCCGCTGCCCGTCGAACACGGTTTCCCGGTGCGGATGGTGGTGCCCGGGCTGTACGGCTACGTGTCTGCGACCAAGTGGCTGGTCGACCTCGAGGTCACCCGGTTCGCCGACATCACCGCGTACTGGACCTCGCGCGGCTGGGCCGAGCGGGCGCCGGTGAAGACCCAGTCGCGGATCGACGTACCCGCACCGGGCGCGGAGGTCGCCGCCGGGACGCTGCGGGTCGGCGGCTCGGCGTGGGCCCAGCACACCGGCATCGCCCTGGTGGAGTACCGGCTCGACGGGGGACCCTGGACCCGGGCCGAGCTGGGCCGGGTGCCGAACCTCGACACGTGGGCGCAGTGGAGCGCGACCGTGGAGGTGGTGCCGGGCGAGCACACGCTGGCCGTCCGGGCCACCGACCGCAGCGGCTACACCCAGACCGGTGTCCAGTCCGACGTGCTGCCCGACGGCGCCACCGGCTGGCACAGCGTCGAGTTCACCGCGGGCTAGGCGATGGGGATGACGCCGACCCGAGGTGCGGGTTAGCGTCCCGGTGTGAGGCGTGCACCCCACGAGAACGTCGCGACGGTCCTCGTCGCGCCGGTCGTGCTGCGCGACCTGGAGATCGAGCTGATGACGCTGGACCTGACGCTGTGGCCGGTCCGGACCGCCCCGATCTGCACCGACGGCCCGCGGATGGCGTTCCAGGTCAGGAACCGGCTGGTGACCATGCACCGCGGCGAGTGGGACCTCGCCGCGGACTGGACGCCGGTCTGGATCGGCTTCGGGCCGTCGTGGCGCGACGGCGACGAGCCGCTGCCGTGGGCGGCCCACGTGGCTCTGTGGCGGACCCTCGACGCGTACGCCGACCACGTGCGCTTCCACCGCCGGCTCGGCGGGGTGCCGCGGCTGAACCCGCCGGTGGAGGCGCGGCCCTGAAGCACGCGCACCCGCAGGCGCCAACAGCGCTACGTTGCCAGCATGTGCGACACGATGGTCAGCCTGACCGACGACGGCGTCCTCTTTGCCAAGAACAGCGACCGCGACCCCAACGAGGCGCAGGTCCTCCGGTGGTACGACGCGCAGCAGCACGAGCCGGGCAGCACCCTGCGGTGCACCTGGAGCGTGATCCCGCAGGTCGCCGAGACCCGACGGGTGCTGCTCAGCCAGCCGTGGTGGATGTGGGGCGCCGAGATGGGCGCCAACGACGCCGGCGTCGTGATCGGCAACGAGGCGGTGTTCACCCGCGGCGCCAAGGACCCGCGAGACAAGGACGCGCCCAGCCCGCTGCTCGGCATGGACCTGGCCCGGCTCGGCCTCGAGCGCGCGAGCACCGCCCACGAGGCGGTCGGTCTGATCGTCGCGCTGCTCGAGGAGCACGGGCAGGGCGGCTCGTGCAGCCACGAGCACCCGCGGTTCACCTACGACAACTCCTTCCTCGTCGCCGACGCAAACGGCGCTGTCGTCCTGGAGACCGCCGGACGCCGCTGGGTCACCGAGGAGGTGACCGGCCCGGGCCGGTCGATCAGCAACGGGCTGACCATCCCCGGCTTCGCCGACAAGCACGCCGACCCGGTCCGCGGCAGGGTCGCCGCCTGCGCGGCTCGACGGGCCCGCACCGAGCACGCCGCCTCCCGGGCGACGCACCCGGCCGACCTGATGGCCGCGCTGCGCGACCACGGCGACGCCGCGGGGCCGCAGTGGTCCCCGGTCAACGGGGCCCTGTCCGCACCCTGCGCGCACGCCGGCGGGCTGATCACCTCCACGCAGAGCACGGCGTCCTGGGTCGCCGACCTGCGCGTTCCCTCCGAGGCCCGGCACTGGGTCACCGGCACCTCCGCGCCCTGCACCTCGGTCTTCAAGCCGGTCAGCGTGACACGGCCGCTCGACGTGGACCCGTCCGCGATGCCGCGCAACACCTTCGACCCGGGCTACCGCTGGTGGCGACACGAACGCCTGCACCGGCTGGTGCTGCGCGACCATCCCGCGAGCGTGGCGAGGTTCGCCGCCGAGCGCGAGCGGCTCGAGGCCGGCTGGATCGCCGCCCCGCCGCCAGGTGCTGAGGCGTTCGCGGCTGCGGATGCCGCCGAGGAGCGCTGGCTGGCCGACCTCGTTGCCGCGGCACTGCCCGACCGGAGGCAGGCCTGGCTCCGGCGCGAGTGGCGCGGCACCGACACCGCCGCCCGGATGCCCGACCTCGCCCCCGGGCGCGCGGCGTGACCGGCCGGGTGGTGGTGGTCGGCGCCGGCTTGTCGGGGCTGGCCGCGGCACGCCGGCTCGTCGACGCCGGCGCCGAGGTCACCGTGCTGGAGGCGCGCGGACGGGTCGGCGGCCGGACCGAGGGACACGTGCTCGACGCCGGCACCCCGCTCGAGCTCGGCGGCCAGTGGATCGGCCCGACCCAGAACCGGATGTACGCCCTGGTCGAGGAGCTCGGCCTCGAGCACTTCCGCACCCACAACGACGACGGCGAGCTGCTGCTCGACCTCGGCGGGCGGCAGTCCCGGCTGAAGTCTCACCGCGGTGCGCTGCCCCGGCTCGGACCGTTCGCGCTGGCCGACCTGGGGCAGGGCCTGGCCCGGTTCACCCGTCTGGCCAACCGGGTCAGCCTCACCGAGCCGTGGACCTCGCCCGACGCCGATGTCCAGGACGGGCAGACCTTCGAGACCTGGATCCGCCGCAACCTGCGCACCCCCACCGGCCGGGCCTACTTCCGGGTGGCCTGCGAGGCGGTGTTCTCCGCGGAGTCCACCGACATGTCCCTGCTGCACGCGCTGTTCTACGCCCACTCCGGCACCGACCTGGAGACGCTGATCTCGGTCGACCGCGGTGCGCAGCAGGACCGGATCGTCGGCGGCTCGATCCGGATCGCCGAGGCGATGGCCGCCGGGCTCGGTGACCGGGTGCACCTGGACAGTCCGGTCCGCACGGTGGCCCAGCACGGCACCGGCGTCCGGGTCACGACGCGGGCGGGAGCGACGTACGACGCCGACCGGGTGATCGTCACGCTGCCGCCGACCCTGGCCGGCCGTCTGGAGTACGACCCGCCGCTGCCGTCGTGGCGCGACCAGCTGACCCAGCGGCTCCCGGCGGGCTCGGTGATGAAGGTCTACGCGATCTACGACGAGCCGTTCTGGCGGGCCGACGGCCTCAACGGTCAGGCCGCCTCGGACAGGGGCCCGGTCAAGGTCACCTTCGACAACTCACCGCCGTCGGGCACGCCGGGGGTGCTGATGGGGTTCGTGGAGGCGGGCGACGGCCGGCGTCTGGCCCGTCGTACCCCCGCGGAGCGCCGCCAGGCGGTCCTCGGCTGCTTCGAGCGCTACTTCGGCCCGCGAGCCGCGTCGCCGCGCGAGTTCATCGAGCGGGACTGGATGGCCGAGGAGTTCAGCCGGGGCTGCTACGGCGCCCACTTCACGCCCGGCGTGTGGACCCACTACGGCCACGCGCTGCGCGAGCCGGTCGGCCGGATCCACTGGGCCGGGGCGGAGTGCTCACCGGTGTGGAACGGCTACATGGAGGGCGCGGTGCGCTCGGGGGAGGATGCGGCGGCCGCCGTCCTCCACGAGCTGGGCCGTCACCAGTTCGGCTCGGCCGGCGCCGGCGGCAGAGGTACGTCGGGCGGCGCGATCACGTAGGTGATCCCGCCCGACGAGCGCATCCACGCCCGCTCGAACTGCGCCCGGTCGAAGGTGGCCCGGACCTCGTCGTTGCTGGCGATCTCGTGGGACGCCGGGTCGTTGCAGACCACGTTCCCGTCGTCGTCGAAGCCGACCAGCACCGCGAGGTGGCCGGTGGTGTCGTAGCCGGCGCCGTCGAGCTGGTCGCGGGTGAACGCCACCCCGACCACCAGCGGGATCCCGGCGGAGACGAACAGCTCGGCCTCGGCCAGCGAGCGCAGCCGGGTCACGAACGCGACCGCGCCGAACCGCGCCGCGTAGGCGGCGTTGAACGACCAGTTTCCCGGCGCCCGGTAGTCGTGGTCGAACGTGTGCCGCGCGGCGTAGGGGACGACCGGGTCGGCCATCCCCGGGTCGACCCAGGCGTAGTCGAGCTTGCGCGGGCCCAGTCCCCAGTGCGCCAGCACCATCGAGGTCGAGGTCGGGGAGCACCAGGACTCACCGCCGTTGGCCCACTGCGGGTAGCTCCCCAGGTGCAGCCGCTGCGAGTATGCCGGCACCTCCAGCACCGTGCCCGCCGCGCCGTTGCGCTCCGCGGACACGACGGGCTCGCCGGGCGGCACGGCCGAGGCGACGCAACCCAGCAGCGAGACCGCCGGTGTGGCCGCGGTGCCGGTGCGGCGCAGCAGCGTCACCCGGATCCGGTACGACGTTCCCGGGGCCGTCTCGGGCAGGGTGAGCCGGTCGACGTGCACCGCGGCGACCTCGTCGGACTGCCCGGGCACGGAGGTCGGGGCGATGTCGGCGTCGCTCTCCGCCCAGCGGCCCATCACCAGCCAGCCGGAGGTGGCCCGGGCGGTGCGGACCTGCAGGCCCACCTCGATCCAGGTCCCCTCGGGCGTGTGCGCGTTCCAGGACGCGACCAGCTCGGTGAACCCGAACCCGGGGGTCAGCTCCGCCGAGGTCCAGGTCGCCCGGTCGTACTTCACCGGCGGGCCGTCGCGGTGCGGGTCGTCGTAGCCGCAGATCCCGGTCGGTGCGCCGAGCGTCAGCCGTCCGTCGGCGACCTCGGTCCCGTCGTGGTCGCCGGTGCCGAAGTCGGCTTCGCCGTCCCAGCGGTCGAAGCGGATCCGGCGCTTCACCAGTTCCTGGTCCGGGTCGGCGGGAGCGGCTGGTCGAGGTTGCGGACGACGTACACGAGCCCGCCGGACTTCGGCACCCAGGCGTTCTCGAACTGGCCGCGGTCGTAGGTGCGCACCACGCTGCTGTTGCCGGAGGCGGCCGGGTCGTTGACCACGACGTCGCCGTCCTGGGTGAACCCGACGATCACCATCAGGTGCCCGGCGGTCGAGCTGATCGGAGCGCCGTCGAGCTCGCCGCGGCCGAACTTCACCGAGGCCACCAGCGGGATCCCGGCCTTGATGAAGCGCTCGGCCTCACGCAGGTTGCGCAGCCGGGTCACGAACGCGGCGTCGGCATGGGTCGCGGCGTAGGCCGCGCTGAAGGACCAGTTGCCGGCGCCCTGGTAGCCGTAGTCGTACTGGCTGCGCGCCGCGTGGTCGACCCACGGGTCCGGGTGCCCGGCCGGGACCCAGGAGTACTCCTGCTCCGCCGGTAGCCGGTCCAGCGCGCCGAGCACCATCGACACCGAGGTCGGCGAGCACCAGGCCTCGCCGCCGGCGTCGTACTGCGGGTAGTGGCCGTCGTGGATCATCTGCGAGTAGCCCGGCAGCGTGACGGTGAGCCCGCGGGCCACACCCGGCCGGGAGGTCGCGACGCGGTCCGAGGACGGGAGCCTTGAGACCATCGCGCCGACGGTGTCGACCGTGGGCTGGGCCCTGGTGCCGATCCGGCGCAGCAGGCTGACGCGCATCTGCCAGGCGGTGAAGCCCATCGAGTAGCGGGTCTTGAGCGTGTCCACCGACACCTGGGCGAGGTCGTCGGCCTGCGGGCCGAGGCTGGTCCGGTGGAAGCGGCGGTCGGTCGCGGCCCAGTTGGCCAGCGCGTACCACTTGCTGCGCTTGCCCGCCTCGCTGAGCCCACGGACCTGGATCCGGATCCACGAGTCGCCCGGGGTGGTCGCGTCCCACGACGCGATCAGCTCGTCGAAGGCGTGGCCCGGACGGGTCCAGGGGGAGAGCCAGCTGCCGAGCGCGTACTTCTTGGTCGGCTTGCCGTGCGGGTCGCGGTAGCGCATCGAGTGGCGGGGCCGGGCCAGCCGGAGCGTGCCGTCGACCGCGCGGGTGCCGACGAAGCGGCCCTTGGCGAGCTGCTGCTGGCTGGTCCACTCGGTGTAGGTGATCGCGCGGGCAGGCGGCTGGACGGTGCGCTGGACGCGCGGTTTCGTCGGTTGCGGGTCGGTGGGGGCGGCGGCCGCCGGAGCGAGCGCGGCGAGCGGCGCGACGAGCGCGACGAGGGCCGTGCCGGCGAGCATGCGGGTCCGAGAGAGAGTGCGCACCGTAGAACGATAGGACACCTCGTCCCTCTCGACACTGGTTTCACACCAGTCACAGCTCGGCGGTCCCGACCCGGTCGGTGCGACGTGGTCGGGGCAGCCCCGTGCGGTCGATAGGATTGGTAGGTGACTCTTCGGCTCTACGACTCCGCCACCCGCGAGGTCCGTGACTTCGTGCCGCTCGAGGACGGCAAGGCCGGGATCTACCTGTGCGGGCTGACCGTCCAGTCCGAGCCGCACGTCGGGCACGTCCGGTCCGGGGTGAACTTCGACGTCCTCCGCCGGTGGATGGCCGCGCGTGGGTACGACGTCACGTTCATCCGCAACGTCACCGACATCGACGACAAGATCCTCGTGAAGTCCGCCGAGCAGGGCCGCCCCTGGTACAACCTGGCCTACCTGATGAAGCGTGAGCTCGACCGGGCCTACGACGCGCTCAACGTGCTGCCGCCGACCTACGAGCCGCTGGCGACCGGACACATCCCGGAGATGGTCGAGCTGATCGACCACCTGATCGAGCGCGGCCACGCCTACGCCGCGACCGACGGCTCGGGCGACGTGTACTTCGACGTGATGTCGTGGCCGGCCTACGGCGAGCTCTCCGGCCAGAAGGTCGACGAGATGGAGCCGGCCGAGGACGCCGACCCGCGCGGGAAGCGCGACCCCCGCGACTTCGCGCTCTGGAAGGGCTGGAAGAAGGACTCCGAGCCGCGGACCGCGGCGTGGCCCTCGCCGTGGGGGCCGGGCCGGCCGGGCTGGCACATCGAGTGCTCGGCGATGGCGCTGAAGTACCTCGGCTCGGCGTTCGACATCCACGGCGGCGGTGTCGACCTGCGCTTCCCGCACCACGAGAACGAGCAGGCCCAGTCCCGTGCTGCCGGGCACGGCTTCGCGTCGTACTGGCTGCACAACGCCTGGATCACCACCGCGGGCGAGAAGATGAGCAAGTCGCTGGGCAACTCCCTGGCGATCCCCAACGTGCTGGAGCGGGTCCGGCCGATCGAGCTGCGCTTCTACATGGTCGCGGCGCACTACCGGTCCCACGTGGAGTTCTCCTTCGAGGCGCTCGAGGAGGCAGCGGCCGGGTTCGGCCGCATCGAGCACTTCCTGACCCGCGCCGCGGAGGTGCTCGGCGGCGTGCCCGAGCCCGCACAGCTCGCACCGGCGTTCGTCGAGGCGATGGACGACGACCTGGGCACGCCCGCCGCCGTGGCTGCCGTCTACGACAGCGTCCGCGAGGGCAACAAGCTCGTCGCGGCCGGCGACTCCGCGGCGCTGCGCGAGGTGGCCGGCTCGGTGCGTGCCATGCTGGACGTGCTCGGCCTGGACCCGTACGACGCTCAGTGGGCCGGTGGCAGCGCACGGCGCGACGAGCGGCTGACCGCGGCGATCAACACGCTGGTCGCCGGGCTGCTCGAGCAGCGCGCGGCGGCCCGGGCAAGCAAGGACTTCGCCGCGGCCGACGCGATCCGCGACCAGCTCAAGGCCGCGGGCTTCGAGCTCGAGGACACCCCGCAGGGTCCCAAGTGGAGCCTGTGAGCTCCTCGCTGGCCGCGCGCACTCCGGTGGTCGAGCCCGTCGAGACCAACCCCAACATGAAGGCAGTCGACTGATGGCAGGCAACTCGTCGCGTCGCGGCGCGATCAAGAAGACCGGCAAGGGCAACCCGACCGCCGGGTCCGGCGGCCGCGTTCGCCGCGGCCTTGAGGGCAAGGGACCCACGCCGAAGGCCAAGGACCGCGAGGGCCATAAGGCATACAAGGCAGCCAAGCGTGTCGAGAAGGCCAGGTCCAGCCGCCCCAAGCGCCAGGCCAAGCCCGGCGACAGCGAGTGGGTCGCCGGCCGCAACTCGGTCGTCGAGGCGCTGCGGGCGCACATGCCGGTGACCACGGTGTACGTCGCCGAGGGCGCCGAGCGCGACGGCCGGCTCCGTGAGGTGTTCCGGGTCGCCGCGGAGCGGGGGATCTCGCTGCTCGAGGTGCCGCGCAACGAGCTGGACCGGCTGACCCAGGGCGCGGTGCACCAGGGCCTGGCCGCGAAGGTTCCGCCCTACGAGTACGCCCACCCCGACGACCTGCTCGACCGCGCCGCGGAGATGAAGGAGCCCCCGCTGATCGTCGCCCTCGACTCGGTCACCGACCCCCGCAACCTCGGCGCGGTCGTCCGGTCCGCGGCCGGGTTCGGTGCGCACGGTGTGCTGATCCCCGAGCGTCGTGCGGCAGGCATGACCGCGTCGGCGTGGAAGACCTCGGCCGGAGCCGCGGCGCGGGTGCCAGTGGCGCAGGCGGTGAACCTGACCCGGCAGCTGAAGGCCTACCAGGAGGCGGGGTGCATGGTGATCGGGCTGACCGCCGACGGCGACGTCGCGCTGCCCGACCTGGAGCTCGCCGACGGGCCGCTGGTGGTCGTGGTCGGCTCGGAGGGCAAGGGCCTGTCCCGGCTGGTCGCCGAGACCTGCGACCAGCTGGTCTCGATCCCGATGGTGAACTCGCTGGAGTCGCTCAACGCGGGCGTTGCGGCCTCGGTGACGCTCTACGCCGTGGCGGAGCGGCGGGGGACGCTCACCCGCTGACCGCGCCGGACGACTGGTCGGATATGTCCGTGTAATCTCCTCTCGCACCTGCCACCTCGGTCCGGGCAGGCCGTCGCGCCACACAGGGGGGACGCACGATGACCATCACCACCAACCGCTCCGAGCTCGGCCGGGGCCGGCTTCCGGCCGCCCGCCGGGACCGACGCGGAATGCTGGCCGCGCTGGCGCTGCTGCTGGTGCTCACCGGTGCGCTCGGGAGTGCGCTGGTGGCCTACCGCAGCGGTGCCCGGGTCGACGTGCTGATGGCCCGTGACGACATCCCGGTCGGCAAGCTGATGGAGGCCGGCGACTTCACCCAGGCCCGGGTCTCCGCCGACAGCGCCAACGTGATCGACGCAGCGGCGCTGGAGAACTTCGTCGGCACCTACGCCACCGGCAACATCCCGCGCGGCACCCTGCTGCACCGCAACATGTTCAAGGTCGGCGGCATCGTTCCCGACGGTGCCGAGCTCGTCGGCGTCGTGGTCGACGCGACGCGGCGGACCACCAAGCGGCCCGGCCGCGGCGACGTGGTCCGGGTCTACTACGTCAGCCAGTCCGGCGGCCAGCCGGTGGGCAACCTCGCTCCCGGCGACACCGTGGTCGAGGCCGCCCGGGTGATGGACGTCGGTCGCGGCGGCGGCTCCGACGCGACCAGCCTGACGCTGCTCGTGCAGGACCGGGCGGCCGGTGAGCTCGCCGAGCTCGCCGCCTCGGGCAGTCTCGCGGTCAGCGTGCTGCCGCCGGACACCGAGCCGCTCGTCGACACCGTCACCGAGTAGGGGCCGGACATGGCGCTGATCACCGTGATGTCGGCCAAGGGAGCACCGGGTACGACGACCACCGCGATGCTGCTCGCGTCCCTGTGGCCACGCCCGAGCATCCTGGTCGACGCCGACCCGCTCGGCGGCGACGTCGCGCTGCGGCTCGCGGGTGCCGACGGCCGTGCCCTCGACCGCGACCGCGGGCTGCTCTCGCTGCTTCCGGCCGCGCGTCGCGGGCTGCTCCCCGAGATGGTCGCCCAGCACGCGCAGCCGGTCGTCGGCGGCCAGCCGGTGGTCGCGGGCCTGTCCGGGCCCGAGCAGGCCACCGCCGTCGCTCCGCTGTGGCCCGCCCTGGCCGACGCGTTCGCCCAGGTCCCCGACGCCGACGTGGTCGTCGACGCCGGCCAGGTGCACCAGCGCTCCCCGCACCTCGCGCTGCTCGAGCGCTCCGACGTGGTGCTGTGGGTCTACCGGCCGACCGCCTGGGCCGCCCTGCACACGCGCCGGCGCCTGGAGGGGCTCCGCGAGCTGCTCGCCGATGCGCCGACCCGCACCGGGATCGTGGCGGTCGCCACCCAGAAGCAGGACGCCGACGTCGATGCCGCGGAGCAGACGATCCTGGCCAGCTGGGACTGGCCCCGGTCGTTCGGCACCCTCGCCCACGACCCCAAGGCGGTCGTGATGTTCGAGGGTGGCGAGGTGCACCGGCCCGAGCGGACCCTCCTCGCGCGGAGCGGGCGGACGCTCGCCGAGCGGCTCTTCGAGGAGGTCCGGCTGCTGTCGAGCGCCGCCGAGGCGCTGGCGGGCCCCGCGCCCGAGGACGACGACGAGCTGGCCGCCGTACCGGAGGAGGCAGCGGTGGCCGGGCGCCGCCGTGGCGCGCGACGCGCGAAGAGGGGAGAGAGGTCATCGTGAACGACAGGCGCACCGCCGACCCGCAGCTGGTTCGCGCCCTTCGCGCGCAGGTCGCCGACCGGCTCAACCAGCAGCGACGCAGCGACGAGGTGCTCGGCCGCGCGCCGATGAGCGCCGAGGACGAGCGCCAGTTCGCCCGCTCGCTGGTGGTCCAGGTGCTGGAGGACTACGCGCGCGCCGAGATCACCGACGGTCGCACACCGCCGACCGCCGAGGAGGAGGAGGTCATCGCCTCCGCCGTCCACGCGGCGCTGTTCGGGGTGGGCCGGCTGCAGCCACTGCTGGAGAACCCCGACGTGGAGAACGTCGACATCAACGGCTGCGACCGGGTGTTCGTGGGCTACGCCGACGGCCGTGAGGAGCTCAGCGACCCGGTGGCCGAGAGCGACGAGGAGCTCATCGAGCTGATCCAGGTGCTCGCCTCGAGCGTCGGCCTGGCCTCCCGGCCGTTCGACTCGGCCAACCCCCAGCTCGACCTGCGCCTGCCCGACGGGTCCCGGCTGTCCGCGGTGATGGGCGTGTGCGCGCGGCCCAGCGTCTCGATCCGGCGGGCCCGGCTCGGCAAGGTCGGCCTCGACGACCTGATCGAGAACGGCACGATGACCCACGAGGTGGCGTCGTTCCTGCAGGCCGCCGTGCGGGCGCGCAAGAACATCATGATCGCCGGGTCCACGAACTCCGGGAAGACCACGCTGCTGCGTGCGCTGGCCAACGAGATCCCGCCGCACGAGCGGCTGATCACCGTCGAGCGGGCACTCGAGCTCGGCCTGGACAAGTTCGAGGACCTGCACCCCAACGTGGTGGCGTTCGAGGAGCGGCTGCCGAACTCCGAGGGCGTCGGCGGTGTGTCGATGGCCGAGCTGGTGCGCCGGTCACTGCGGCAGAACCCCAGCCGGGTGATCGTCGGTGAGGTGCTCGGCGACGAGATCGTGACCATGCTCAACGCGATGAGCCAGGGCAACGACGGCTCGCTGTCGACGATCCACGCGAACTCCTCGCTCGAGGTGTTCAACCGCATCTCGACCTACGCGCTGCAGGCTGAGGAGCACCTCCCGGTCGAGGCGACGCACATGCTGATCAGCGGCGCGATCAACTTCGTGGTCTTCATGCGCAAGCGCAACGACTACGAGAGCGGTGGTGGCCTGTCCCGGATCGTCGAGAGCGTGCGCGAGGTGACCGGCGTGGACGGCCGAGTGCTCTCCAGCGAGGTGTTCAAGGCCGACCACACCGGCCGCGCCGTGTCGCACGCGACGATCTCCTGCCTCGACGACCTCGTCGCGCACGGCTACGAACCGCCCGCCCTGGCCCGGTGGGCCTGATGGGTCTCGACGGGCTGCTGGCGGTCGCGGCGGGTGCCGCGGTCGGTCTCGGCCTGTTCGTCGCGGTGCTCGCGGTCGTCGGTCTGCCGGAGCGGCCGGCCGGCAAGCCCGGGCGCAACCGGGCCACCCTGAAGGGCAGCACCCAGCGTCTCGTGCGCGGTGTCCTGGTCGGACTCGTCGCCCTGCTCCTCACCCAGTGGGTCGTGGCCGGGCTGGCGATGGGTCTGCTGGCGGCGTTCTGGGACCGGATCGTCGGCAGCTCGACGCTGGAGCGCCAGGCGATCATGCGGCTGGAGGCGCTCGCGTCCTGGACCGAGTCGCTGCGCGACACCATCGCCGGCGCGATCGGCCTGGAGCAGGCGATCCCCGCGACGGCGGCCAACGCCGGCTCCTCGATCCGGCCCTCGCTGAACCTGCTCGTCGACCGGCTGCGGATCCGCGAGCCGCTGCCCAACGCGCTGATGGCCTTCGCCGACGACCTCGACGACCCGAGCGCCGACGTCGTGTGTGCCGCACTCGTGCTCAACGCCCGGCTGCGCGGACCCGGTCTCCGCGACGTGCTCACCGCGCTGGCGGCATCGATCCGCGAGGAGCTCGACATGCGCCGCAGGATCGAGGCGAGCCGGCGCAGCATCCGGCGCAGCGTGCGCATCGTGCTGCTGATCGTGCTCGGCGTGATGGGCATGCTCAGCGTGTTCAACCGGCAGTACGTCGAGCCGTTCGACACCGTCATGGGCCAGCTCGCGCTGTTCGTGATCGCCCTGCTCCTCTTCGGCGGTCTGATGTGGCTGCGCAGCCTGGCCGCGCCGTCGCGGGTGGACCGGTTCCTCACCGGCCACCTGCCCGTGCGTGTCGCGGACGTCGAGGAGGCGGCGCGATGACCCTCTCGCTGATCTCCGGCGCCGTGCTCGGGCTGGGCCTCTACGCCCTGGTCCGGGTCTGGGTGCGCCCGCAGCCCGGGGTCGCCACCCTGCTCGCCCGGATCGAGGGCGGGCAGCGCTCGATGACCACGCACACCTCGACCTCGTACGAACGCGGCGGCGCGCTGGAGCAACGGGCGCAGTCGGCGTTCAACGCGCTCGCCGACCGGCTCGAGGTGATGGCCGTCGAGCGCGGCTGGCAGCTCGGCCGCCAGCGCGCGGACCTGGCGCTGATGGGCCGCACCACCGGCACGCACCTCGCCGCCAAGGTCGCCACCGGCCTGGGCCTGCTGCTGCTCGCCCCGTTCGCCTGGTCGATGCTGCGGCTGTTCGGCGTGCCGCTCCCGGCGGCCCTGCCGGCGTTCGTCGCCGTGCTGCTCGGGCTCGTCGGGTTCTTCCTGCCCGACCTGGTGCTGCGCAGCGAGGCCGCCCAGCGACGCCGCGACTTCAAGCGCACCGTCGGCATCTTCCTCGACCTGGTCGCGATGAACCTCGCCGGCGGCCGCGGCCTGCCCGAGGCCCTGCTCGCCGCGGCGACCGTCGGCGAGCACTGGACGCTGGTGCGGATCCGGCAGGCGCTGGCCAACGCCCGGCTCTACGGCACCACCCCCTGGGTCGCGCTGGGCGAGCTGGGCCGCGAGATCGCCGTCGAGGAGCTCCAGGACCTCTCCGGCGCGCTCACCCTCGCCGCCGACGACGGGGCGAAGATCAGGGCGAGCCTCTCGGCCCGAGCGGCTACGATGCGCCGCAAGGAGCTCACCCAGGCGGAGGGCGAGGAGGGCGAGAAGTCGCAGTCCATGGTCGTCGCCCAGATGCTGATCAGCACCGCATTCCTGATATTTTTGGCATATCCGGCAGTCGCGCAGCTGCTCGTGGCCTGACACGAGACGGCGCGGTCAACAACGATGAACGTGAGAGTGGGGGACGGAGCCGATGCTTTGGTTCGGAGTCGACTTGATGCGCGGCGCCTTCGCCCAGGCCCGTGCCGCCCGGCGCAGCGAGACCGGGGCCAGCGTGCTGGAGTGGGCGCTGATCGCGGCGGTGATCGTGGTCGCCGCCTCGATCATCGGCGGCGTGGTGTTCAACATCGTCCAGAACAAGAGCACCGAGCTCGAGGACTGCGCGAACCAGCCCGCCGGCTCGGCCTGCTAGCTCGCCGCCCCCGCTCCGAGCGGGGAGTCAGCGCGCTCGAGCTGGCGATGGTCGCGCCCGGGCTGATCTTCCTGATCTTCTTCACGATCCAGGCCGGCCTGTACTTCTACGGCAAGACCGTCGCGATCCAGGCCGCCCGGGAGGGCGTCTCCCAGCTCCGGCTGGCGCAGGACCGCGCGGTCTACGAGGACGTCCGCGGTCATGTCGTGGAGAGCACCGAGCGGTTCGCGATGCAGGTCGGCCGGGAGGCCCTGTTGCGACCGGAGGCGCGACCGTCGTACGACGACGTGGACGGCCGGGTGTCGATGGAGGTGCACGGCGCGGTGATCACACTGGTGCCGTTCCTGGAGCTCACCGTGACCGAGCGCGCCGAGGGGTCGGTCGAGCGGTTCGAGGGGGACCTGCCGTGACCCGCCGGGACCAGCGCGGCTCGCTCGCGGTCGAGATGGCGATCATCGTGCCCTCGATCCTGCTGATCTTCGGCCTGATCTTCGCCTACGGCCGCGCGGCCTCGGTCAACGGCACGCTCGAGTCGGCGACCCGCGACGCCGCGCGCAGTGCCACGCTGGCGAGGTCGTACGGCGAGGCCCGCGACCGAGCCCGCGCCGTCGTCGGGGAGGCGATCGCCGGGCTGCCGGAGACCTGTCGCGACTCCGTCGTCGTGGACCTCTCGCCGACGTTCGAGGCGGGAGAGCCGGTGACCGTGACGGTCCGCTGCACCTACTCGATCTCCGACATCGGGCTGCCCGGGGCGCCCGGCACCCTGCGGCCGGAGTCGTCGTTCACCTCCATGCTCGACCCGTACCGGGGAGTGGACTGATGACGCTCCTCCGCCGGCGCGACGAGCGAGGCTCGCTGGCCCCCGCCGTACCCGTGATCGCGATGGCACTGCTGCTGCTCGGCGGGCTCACCATCGACGCGTCCCGCCAGCTCAACGCGCGCGGGCAGGCGGTGGCGTTCGCCGAGGAGGCCGCCCGCGCAGGGGCGCAGGGCGTCGACATCAGCGCCGACGAGCTCGAGCTCGACCAGGCGATGGCCCGGGAACGGGTGGAGGCCTACTGCGCGGAGGTGGAGCGCCTCGGCCAGGTCCGGGAGTGCTCGTTCGTCGGGATCGAGGAGGTCGGCGGCGGTGACCCGCGACCGCTCGTGGTGGTCACCGAGGTCCGGCTGGCGATCAAGTCCAGCCTGCTCGGGATGGTCGGGGTGCGCGAGCTGACCGCGAGCTCGACGGCCCGGGCGCGGCCCTACGAGGGCATCACCGAGCCGATCGACTGAGTCCAGCCGACTTTTTGTCCGGGTTTGTTTCGGCGTCCGACACCCGGGGTATACGTCGGCCGAGCAGAGTCGGACGCGCTGGTGCCGTAACTCGGGGGGCCCTGGAGCGTTGAGCCGGTCAGAGCACGGACCGGCTGGTCGATGCAGCGCTCGTCTGGGTAAAGTCTGCCCGGCGTGAGCGAGCTGCAACGGGGGAAGGAGCCCAGCGCCATCGTGAGGCAACGCGTCGTCAAGGCGGTCGGAGTGACCGCCGCATCTGCCCTTCTGGCCTTCACGGCGGCCTGTGGTGGCGAGGCCGAGTCCGCCCCCGAGCCAGTCGGAGCCTCCTCCGAGCCCTCCTCGCCGAGCAGCACGCCGACGGTCACCGAGACGCCCACCCCGACGCCGACCGAGCGGCCGCTGAGCCGCTTCGAGGACGAGCCGCAGGTGGTCGTCGCCCGCGAGTGGGCCGCGGCGATGGCTCGGGCCGTGAACGAGAAGGACCGTGCGTTGAAGGGCCCAGCCCGCTACATGACCGCCGCCGGGCGCGAGCGCTACCGGGGCTACGTCGAGCCGGACATGGGTCTGTACTACCCCGGCCCGATGCCCTTCACCCCGACCGACGTGACGGTGAACGGTCGCCGCGCCGAGATCAGCATCTGCTGGTGGGCCCGCGGGTTCGCTCAGGACCCGAAGACCAAGCGGCCGGCTGACAAGCGCAAGATCGAGCCGGGCACGATGTTCCTGAAGAAGCAGGGCGGCCGATGGAAGCTCGACGACCAGCTGCTCGCCCAGGGCGACTGCAGCCAGGTCCCGGTCAAGGGTGTGGCGTGGTGAGGGCGCTGGTGAGGGCCGCGGCAGCTGCCGCCCTTCTTCTTGCGGTGTCAGTCGCGGCGCCCGCCCAGGCGTTCGAGCAGCAACCCCCGTCGGGAGACAGCGGGGGTTCTGGCGGTGGTGACGCTCCCACCAGCTCGACCGGTGGCTCGTCGGGCAGCGGCGGCGGTGAGGGCGTCCTCGGCAACTGCCACGCCGTCGCGAACTCCAACTACCTCGGCCTGGCCTGCTACAACGGCAACGGCGGCGGAGGCGAGACCCGCACCATCGAGCAGATCCTGGGCGACGACGAGCTGCCGGAGTGCTGGCACGAGCCGATGACCGAGCGCGAGCTCGAGGCGCTGAGCCTGCAGAACTCCGCCGACTCCACCTGGTACTGGGAGCGCTGCATCGAGGGCATCGACCCCGAGACCCTCGAGATCGGGCCCGACGGGGTCGACGTCAGCGTCGGCTACGTCGCCCTGGGTGCCGACGACGACGTGATCACGCTGACCGTCAACCAGCAGGACCTGATCGACACCTTCCGCCTCGACGGCGACGCCACGATCCCCGCACCTGTCGCCGGCGTCTCGCCGGCCTCCCGTCCCCGTGTCGGTGCCTGGGTGTCGTTCTTCAACGGCACCGACCCCGAGGTGACGGCGACCGCCGGTGCGATGGTGCTCCGCGCGTCGGTGACCCGGATCGACGTGGAGCCGCTCGGCCCCGGCAAGGCGCCGATGCTGAGCTGCTCCGGCAACGGCTACAAGGCCCAGAAGGGCGACACCCCCGACAACGTCAGTGCCGACGCGTGCTGGCACAAGTACGAGCAGTCGTCGGCCGGGGAGCCGGACCAGAAGTACCCGGTGCAGATGACCACCCACTGGGCGGTGGAGTACTCCCAGGGCGGGGGAGGGTGGCAGCCGTTCGTCGGGTTCGGCGGCTCGCCGGTGACCTTCACCAAGTCCCAGGTCACCAACCACCCGGTCACCGAGATCCAGGCACTCGTCATCCGCTGAGTGATTCGCTGAGGGAGCACACATGAGGCAGGCCACGACGACGCGTCCGTCGCAGGCACGAGGGAATGCCACCAGCGCCGCGCGGTTGCCGCGCGGCACCGACTCCGGGGGTCGGCGGGTCCGTGACGGGCTGCTCGCCCTCGTCGGCTCGCTCGTGCTGCTGGTCGGCGTACCCGTCGCCCTGGTGGTCTTCGTCGGCAACCCGCTGCCCACCTCCGCGCCGAGTCGGGACTGGCTCACCGCCGACGTCACCCCGACGCTGGTCATCGACATCCTGGCCGTGCTGGTCTGGGTGGTGTGGGTGCACTTCGTGGTCTGCTTCCTCACCGAGTGGCGGGCGATCCGTGCCGGCCGGATGCCCGACCGGGTCGCGTTCGGCGGCGGTTCGCAGGTCCTGGCACGCCAGCTCGTGGCCGGCATCCTGCTCCTGGCCGGCGGTGCGTCGATCGCCCAGGGCGCCACGGCGCTCGCTGCCGACGCACCCACCGCGACCGGTACGACGGTCACCGCGACCGCGACCGCCGACCTGCCTGCTCCGCTGATCTCGCCCGAGCAGCGCGCTGCCGTGGCCGCGGAGGCCGCCGCGAACGAGGAACGCACGGCCCGCGGGGTGAAGCACTACGAGGTGAAGCCGCCCAACGGCCGCAACCACGACACGCTGTGGGACATCGCCGACCGCACGCTCGGCGACCCGTTCCGCTACAAGGAGATCTTCGGTCTCAACAAGGACCGCCTTCAGCCCGACGGCACCCGCCTCACCGACGCCGACCTGATCCGGCCCGGCTGGCAGCTGCTGCTGCCTGCCGACGCCAGTGGTCCCGGGGTCCGGCTCACCCCTGCCCCCGTCGCGCACCTGCCCTCCGCGGGGACCGGCGGCGCTCAGGGTGCCGGCGCGAGCGACGCCGGCAACGAGCTGTCCGGGGCGCTGGCCGGCTCCACGGTCGAGACCGAGGGCGCCGCGGGGTCTGCCACCGAGCAGCGCGGCGGGATGACCGAGCTGCTCCTCGGCGGTGGCCTGGTGCTCGCCGGCATCGCCCGTGCGCTGACCGCACGACGGGGGCCGTTCGGCGAGCCCGACGAGGCCTCGGCGGCGCTCGTGGAGTCCGCGGCGCTGCGCCGCGCAGACCTGCTCGACAACGCCCTGCGCGGCCTCGCCCAGATGCGCCAGGCACAGTCCGAGCCGATGCCCGAGGTGCTCTTCGTCTACGTCAACGACCAGCAGGTCGTGCTGCACCTCGCAGCGCGGACCTCCGCTCCCGAGCGCCCGTGGACCGTGTCGGAGGACGGCACCTCGTGGAGCGTGCACGCCGACGACCTGGCGCCGGCGGGTGCGGGTATCCCCGCGCCCTACCCGTCGCTGGTGACGGTCGCGGAGTCGCACGGCTTCGACCTGCTCGTCGACCTCGAGATGGCGCCCGGCCTGGTCGCCCTCGGCGGCGACGCCCAGGTGGGACGCGAGGTGGCGATGTCGGTCGCGCTCGACCTGGCCACACACGCCTGGTCGGACACCGTCGACGTCGCGATGGTCGGCTTCGGCGACCAGC
The DNA here is from genome assembly GCF_054781215.1 of Nocardioides pakistanensis. Taxonomy (NCBI): domain Bacteria; kingdom Bacillati; phylum Actinomycetota; class Actinomycetes; order Propionibacteriales; family Nocardioidaceae; genus Nocardioides; species Nocardioides pakistanensis. Next base: position 79,581 of record NZ_BAAGUV010000025.1, read on the forward strand.
TCGGCGACCTCGGCACCCAGCGGGTGCGCCACTTCACCGGTCTCGACGAGGTGCTCGCCGAGGCCGAGCGGGGCATGAGCACACAGAGCCGCGTCGTGGCCGAGCTCGGCCTGAGCGGCGTGCTCCAGGGACGCCAGCGCGGCGCGGCGGCCGAGTGCTCGCCGATGGTCGCGGTCGTCTCCGGCCCACCGACCGCCGAGCAGGCGCAGCGGATCGCCGCGCTGACCGGCGGCGGGCGCACCTCGTTCTCGGTGGTGTGCGTCGGTGACTCCCCGAGCGCGCGCTGGCGGTTCGTGGTCGACGGCTCGGGTGCCTTCGACGCCAGCGTCCTCGGTGTCAGCGGTGTCGCGCGCCGGCTGACCCCGGGCGGGCAGGCGCACCTCGAGGCCCTCGTCGCTGCCGCGGTCGAGCGTCGTGCGGCCGGTGTCGCCCTGCTCGAGTCCACGCCCACCCAGGACATCGCCGCCGAGGCACAGGTCGCGCCCGTCCCGGCCCAGCCCGAGGGGCTGACCGCCGTACCCGGGGGTGTCGCCACGCCTGCAACGCTGACGCACGCACCCGCCGCCATCCGCCTGCTCGGACCGGTCACCGTCACCGCACCCGGCCACGTCGACGAGGCGCGCCGCGACCTGCTCACCGAGGTGGCCGTGATGGTCGCCCTGCACCCCGAGGGGCTGCACGAGGCCGTGCTCAAGGCCAGCCTGTGGCCACGCGGTGTGGAGCGCTCGGTGATGGAGGCCCGCCTCAACGACGCGCAGCAGTGGCTCGGGCTCGACGCGGCCGGTCACCCCCGGCTCAGCCTCGGCAGCGACGGACGCTGGCACCTGAACGACGTGCCGAGCGACTACGCCGCCCTCGTCGCCGCGGCGCGCGACGGCGGCCTCGAGGAGCTCCTCGAGGCGCTCCGGCTCGGCAGCGGAGAGGCGTTCTCCGGCGCGGGCCGCGGCTACACCTGGCTGGCGTTCGCACGCGAGGCCCGGCAGGGCCGGCTGCTGATCACCTCCGCGGCGCGGCGCGCGTCGGAGCTGGCCACCGCCCGCGGCGACCAGGCCGCGGCGCTCGAGGCCCTGCGGCTCGGCATCGCGCTGGTGCCGACCGCCGAGGTGCTGTGGCGGATGCTGCTGCGCGAGGTCGCCCGAGTCGCCCCCGGTGACCTGGACGGCGAGATCACTCAGATGTACTCCGTGCTGGCCCAGCACGGAGTGCGGCCCGAGCCGGAGACCGACGCCCTGGTCACCGAGCTCGCGCCGACGCGGGGACGGGCGACAGGGTCCTGAGCCTGCACAATCCCGCGACGAACGGCGTCGACGGGGGACCGGAGTACAAGGAGGAAGCACCATGGCGAACCTGAACGTCACCTACGACGAGATGCACAATGCAGCCACCCAGCTCAAGGCGGGTCGCGCGGAGATCGAGAGCCAGCTGTCGAAGCTGAAGTCGATGGTCGACGGCCTCGTGTCCGGTGGCTACGTCACCGACAAGTCCTCGAAGGCCTTCCAGACCTCCTACGAGGAGTTCAACACCGGCGTCACCAAGACCATCGAGGGTCTCGACGGCATGGGCGAGTACCTCACCCAGGCCGCGAAGGCGCTGGCGGACACCGACGAGCAGCTGGCTGCCGCGCTCAACAAGTAGCCCTGCGGGATCTCGGGTCCCCGTGTCCCCGGGGGGGCGGCGCTGGTCGCGCGACCCTCCCGGGGATCTTCGCTCGGGTACGCCGCCCGGGCTCGGTCTCTCCCAGGGGGTCCTCGTGCCCGACCTCGCGGTCGACCTGACCGGACTGCGCACCCTCTCCTGCACCCTGGGCAGCGTGCGCTCCAACCTCGACGCCACACCCCGCGTCATCGAGGCCTCCCGTGACGACATCGGCTCCGACGTCGTGTACGACGCGCTCGACTCCTTCGAGAGCAGCTGGGACGACGGCCGCGGCCAGATCGACAAGAACATGCAGGCGATGCAGGAGATCCTCGACGAGTCGGTGCGTGCCTACGAGCAGACCGACCAGGAGCTCGCCGACGGCCTGCGCGACTGGGCGATCGACATCCCCGCGGGCACTGCTCCCGGCGAAGTCGAGTCCACGATCCGGGCGGCCCTTGGAGGGTGAGCCGGCACCATAGAACTGTCTGGCGCGGGGAATCCGTATCCGGGCATTCACACGCGTGAGGCTGTCGAGGGTTGGGCACCGCCACCAGCGCACTTTCGCGAGGCACTGCGAGCCGCGGGCTATGCGCATGTGGCTGCATCGACGGAGCCCTGATTCGATGGTGGACGTGGAGAAATCATTGGGGGCTCTGGGGCCCATCGTGAGGGCCGAGCAGCGTCGGGGCAATCGCGCCCGCTTCTTGGTGCAGGAGTCACAGCTTCGCGGTGATCCGCCGCACGTGCATTTCAAGTACCCGATGGACCGAGCGGCTCTGAGTGCGGAGTTCGAGTTCGGCGATCGGGTGGTGGAGGCCGGCCAGCCCGGCAGCACGTTGACCGGCTTGCGAGACGTGCGTACCGAGTGCCGAGCTTACGACGGCACAGCGAAGCGTGGCTGGTGGGCGCGGCGCCTGACGGCCGACTGGTGGGCGGAGTGGGACTCTTCTCCGCGACCGCGCATGAGGCTCGACGAGTTCGACGACGAGTGAGCTGCTCAGACGCCCCTCGGCACGGGCGAAGATCGGAGGATCAGATGGTGACCGATGCGGCCGGGCAGCCGACCTGGATGTGCTGGACCGATCTGGAGCTGGCGACGTCTCAGCTCCCGCCTGGGTATGTGCTGCAGCACGCCGCGGCGCGGGAGATGCTGCAGGTGCTGCCACAAGGGGTGGGGGTGGTGATCGATCCGGCGACCGAGCGGACGATGACGGTCCCTGCCGACTATGCCGATGAGCTGCGTGGTCAGACCGCGGTGTTCCCGGGTGGTGTGGTGATCTCGTGGCGGCCGTGGGTGGGGTTGCCGAAGAAGGCGGTCAAACGGTTGGTGGGCCTGGGCGGACGCTATGGGTTCTTGAACCGGCTGTGGTTCGCCGAGTTCCGGATCGAGAACGGACCGCCGCAGGGCGCGATCGTCTATGACTGTGCTGCCGGCGACGAGGCGGAGGAGTCGGTCGTCGACAGCATCACCGATGTGCTTGATCGCTATGTTGACCTGGCGGAGCTGCCTGGGCCACCTGTGGGGATCCAGGTGGTGGCCCTGTCGGACACCCCGGAGCAGACGCGAGAGTGGCTGCTCGGTCAGGTGCCGGCGTTCCAGCGGTGAGGCCGAGAACCGGACCGGAGGCAACGTGGCCGGGGATTCCGCTTGGCGCCCAGTTGGTCCTTGTCCCCGTGGAGCAGGACGGTCAGCTCTGGGGCACGCGTGAGCACGGTCGACTCTTCGTGCAGGCTCGCCGCCCTCACGAGCCTCTCGCAAACCTTCCGGGGATTGGCTACGAGGAGATGAGCGTGGCTGAGCTTTGCCGACGTCTTCCGACGGGCGCCACCGCCGGTCGGTCACTGATCACGGGACGCCCGTGATGGGCGCGAGCGGCGTGCACCTGACGATCAGTGACGTGGAGCGTGCCCTGATGGGTTCCGCCGGCCGCGGGGTGGGTGCATTCCACATCGGTGAGGAGTCGGCGGGGAAGCCGGCGTACGACAACACCTCCTGCCTGCTGCGCCGCGCCGACGGCTCGTGGATGGTGGCGTACTTCGAGCGCGGCTCGTACCACGACGTGCGTGTCTTCGACACCGAGCACGACGCGTGCGTCGACTTCCTGGAGATGCTGGGCTGACTTGCAACGTTCTGCACCGGTTTCCGGGAAGGAATGGTGCATTTCGTTGCAAGTGCGGGTGCGACAGGGGACGTGCTCAGCCCTCGGCGGGCAGCGGCACCTGGATCGTGCGCAGCTCGCCGTCGCCGAGGTTGGCCAGCACCCGGCCGGCCGTGGACTGGGCCCCGAGGGAGCTGCGGGGGACGCGTACGCCGATCAGCTCGCCGTCGGTGATCCCCGTCGGTGAGATCAGCACGCCCTGGCGGCCCTTCATCTCCACCTGCCAGCCGCTGAACCCGCTGCACACCTCCGCGGAGTCGCCACCCAGCACGATCGCCCGGCCGCGGTCGGCGCCGGTGCGCTGCAGTCCGCGGAGGTAGTCCTTGGCCTCGACGTCCTTGAGCAGCTCCCCGTCGTCGACCACGAGTACGACGGGCACCTCGCCGTCCTCCATCAGGCCCTGGAGCTCCTCGGTCTCCAGGTCCGCGCCGGTGAGCACCGCACGGACACCGGGACGCCCTGCGAGGTCGCGCAGCGGCGAGGGACGCGGGGCGGCGACGACGACCTCCGAGCCGCCGCGGAGCAGTGACTCGACCACCGAGAGCAGCGTCGTCGAGCGGCCCGAGCGCGCGGGTCCGGCGACCACGGCCATCGGTGTGCGGGCGAGGTCGAACCCGACGGCGGTGAGCTCGTCGCCGCCGACGCCGACCATCGCCCACAGCGGCCGGGTGCGCTCGTCCTCGCGCAGCGCCCATGCCTCGTCGAACCGGATCCGGGTCGGCAGCACGTCGACCCGGAAGGGTCGCGCAGTCCGGGGCACCTCGGCGTACCGCTCCTTGGCCTCCGCGCCGATCCGCCGCAGCTCGGCGGCCTGCGCCTGGCCGCTGACGTCGTCGGTGAGCAGCGCGAACTGCAGCTCGATGCCGCTCTCGGACCGGAAGCCTCGGCCCTCGGGGATGTCCTCGGGCAGCTTGCGGGCCTGGAGCCCGATCAGCGTGTAGTCGGCGCGGTCGGGGAGGCGCAGGCCGATCTTGTCCTCGACCAGCGAGGCCATCCGGGCGTTGACCAGCTGCCGGTCACCGGTGATCACCAGGTGGATTCCGGCCGAGGCGCCCTCGCGGAGCAGGGTCTGGACCTCCTCGTTGGGGGTGCCGCCGTCGAGCTCGGCGATGCTGCCGAGGAAGCCCTCCCAGCGGTCGACCATCAGCACGATGTGCGGCAGCCGGTCCTCCGCAGGGACGCTGCCACGCTGCTCGCCGAGGTCGGCGTACCCGCCGCCGGCCAGCACCTCCTGCCGGCGGGCCAGCTCGCCCATCAGCCGCGACAGCAGCCGGGTGGCCCGGTCCGGCTGCGTGCGCTGCACGACAGCGCCGCAGTGCGGCAGGTCGGCCAGCGGCAGCAGGGCGCCGTTGCCGCAGTCCAGGCCGTACAGGTGCACGTCGGCGGGGCTGGTCAGCTGTGCCAGCGATCCGGCCATCGTGCGCAGGGCCTGGGAGCGCCCGCTGCGCGGTCCGCCGACGATCGACAGGTGCGAGAACGTCGCGAAGTCGATCACCGCGTTGCGCCTGGCCTGCTGAGCGGGCAGGTCCTCCACGGCGTACGGCGCCGCAGGCAGCCGGCCCTCGGTCGCGGGGACGTCGTCGAGCAGCTCGTCGAGCAGGACGCGGGTGGTGAGCGCGGGCAGCCACGGGCTGTGCTGGGGCGGCAGGCCGAGCGTGTCGTGGGCCGCGCGGATCGCCGCGACCAGCACGGTCAGGTCGGTGACCTCGGCGTCTCCGGTGGTCTCCGTGCGCGGCGGGGTGGGGGCGGGCTGGGGCAGGGCGCGGAGGCCGACCGGGGTCGTCCACGGCTTCGCGGTCGTCGTCGTGCTGACCGCGCCGGGACGACGGCCGCCGACCCGGCCGGACTGGAAGGGCACCAGCGAGTTCGCGCCGAGCCGGACGTAGGCACGGCCGGGGGTGCTCTTGGAGATCTGGCCGGCGTCGGGGGCGTCGATCACGTCCGCGCTCTCCGACCCGTCGGTGACCCGCAGCGCGATCCGCAGGTTGGTGTTGGCGCGGATCTCCGGCGACACCACCCCGGAGGGGCGCTGGGTGGCCAGGATCAGGTGGATGCCCAGCGACCGGCCGCGCTGGGCGATGTTGACCAGCCCGGTCACGAAGTCGGGCAGCTCGCGGGCCAGCGAGGCGAACTCGTCGATCACGATCAGCAGCCGGGGCATGTCCGGCAGACCCGACCGGGTCGCCTGAAGGTCCACGTAGTCCTCGATGTCCTTCGCCCCGGCCGCGGCGAGGAGGTGCTCGCGGCGGGTCAGCTCGGCACCGAGCGACACCAGCGCCCGCTCGACGAGGTGGGTGTCGAGGTCGGTGACCATGCCGACGGTGTGCGGCAGGTCCACGCAGTCCTTGAACGCCGCCCCGCCCTTGTAGTCGACGAGCACGAACGTCATCCCGTCGGGACGGTTCGCCACCGCCAGCGAGGCGACCAGCGACTGCAGCAGCTCGGACTTGCCGGCGCCCGTCGTACCCGCCACCAGGCCGTGCGGGCCGTCGCGGCGCAGGTCGATCGAGAACGGCCCGTCGAGGGAGATGCCCACGACCGCCTCCGTCGAGCGGGGGCGGACCTGCCAGCGGGCCTTGACCACCTCGGGCGTCGGTGGCTCGATGCCCATCACCTCGGTCAGCCGGCACGCGTTGGGCAGCACCGAGTCGTCGCCGGAGCCGGAGATGTCGCGCAGCGGGGCCAGCGCCCGAGCGACCCGGTGCAGCCACGGCCACTCGACGACGTCGGGGGTGATGTCGTCGACGACGGTCACCTTCTGCTGGCGCAGCGCCACCCCGCGGGAGGTCTGTACGACGACCGCGCTGGCCTCCTCCGGCAGCAGCCGCTCGTCGGCGTCGAGGCAGATCGACCGGATGCCCAGCGCCGGCCCCTCCTTCAGCAGCGCGACGACACCGGGCAGCGAGCGCAGCCGGCGGGCGCCGTCGAAGACCACGACGACGTCGGGCTCGGCGAGCCGGGCCCCGGACCGGTTCGCGACCGCGGCACGGCGGGCGGTGAGCATCGCGGTGAGCTCGGCGATCCTCCGGGCACAGGTCTCCGCGTCGATCCCGACGGTGACGGTGGTGTCCTGGCCGGCCTGCGGGCGGGCGTGCGGCAGCCAGCGCAGCCACTCCCACGAGCGGGCCCCCTCGGCGTCGGTGAGCACGTAGACCTGGGTGTCGCTCGGGCTCTGCAGCACCCCGAGCTGGGCGACGAACCACGCGGCGAGACGGCGGGGCAGCTCGTCGCGGCCCGCCACGCCGACCACGCCGCGCTCGGCGAGGGAGACGGTGACCGGCACGTCGTAGGCGGTGCGCACGGTGCGCCGACGGTGCTCGAGCTGCTCGGGGTCCTCCACGGTGACCTCGGAGGCGAGGTCGCCCACGCCGATCCGCAGGGACAGGTAGTCGGGGTCCGTGGGGCGGCGCTCCCACAGCCGGGCCCGCGGGCCGTGTGCGATCAGCAGCGCGAGCGCGGGGTCGGGGGCTGCCTCGCGCAGCGCGAGCCGCTCGGCGACGAGTGCCTGCTCGACGTCGGCCTCGATCCGGGCCGACTTGTCGCGGTAGTCCGCCAGCTGCTGGCGGTAGGTGAGCTTGCCCTGCTTCTTGGTCTGCAGGTAGGAGCCGAGCATCATCACCGGGGAGAAGATGCCGAACATCAGCATGTACCAGCGTTGCAGCACCAGCGCCATCACGATCGCCAGCACCAGCGGCAGCAGCATCACCAGCCACGGCAGTCCGCCGCGGTTCTGTTCGCTCGGCGGTGCGGGCAGCTTGAAGGCGGTCTTCCGGTCCGGGGGCAGCAGACGCGGGGGGCGGTTGTAGTCCAGCCAGCCCGGGTCGGCGCTGTCCTCGACCGCCGCGTCGGGCTCGGTGACCCGCTCCAGCTCCAGCAGCAGGTCGCCGACCTCGAGCTGTCCGCCGAGGACCCACTCGGTGTCGCCGTCGGGCAGCGCCTCTCGGTCCAGCGCCAGCGGGGTCGGCACGCCGGGGAACGCATCGGCCAGCTGCTCGGTGAGGCCGTCGACGGGGCTGACGACCGTCGTACCGTCACCCCGGACCGTCACGAGCAGGCAGACCGCGGGCAGGCGCTCGTCGGGCAGGGTCACCACGCAGCTGGGGTCGGAGCCGATCGTGGCGTCGCCGGCGGTCAGCCGGTGGACCGCGCCGGCGCCGCGCCCGGAGACCACCCGGATCTCCACGAGCCCCGACGGCTCGTCAACCACCGAGGCGGCCGGGTCGTCGAGGGCGAGCAGCGAACCCTCCTTCAACCCTGACTCGGCCAGCGGCACCGTGCGGTCCAGCGGCACCCCGCGGTGGTAGAGCGTGTGCACCTGCCGGTCGGCTGCGGCCGCGGTGCGCGAGGACAGCGGGATCACGTCGGCCTGCTCGATCGCGGGCGAGGAGAGTACGGCGACCAGCTCGTCGACGACCAGCCCGGTCGGCGTCGCGTCGTCGCTGTCGATCACCACGTCCTCCCGGACGTCCCATCGAGGGTCGATCAGGGTGACGGAGACGCGCATGGCGGTCAGCATAGTTGCGGGCGTGGCTGCACCCTTGCCAAAGAAATAGAACGCGTTCTAGCATCGACGCGGGAGAGGGAGCAGTCCCGGGGCAAAGAAACCGACCTCCACACCGTGAAACGCATCACCTTTCGCGGAGCGGATCGTTGGTCCGGGCTGAGCAGGTACACACGTAGACCTGAGTCCGCACCGTTGCTGGGGAGCCACGGAACGGACCGACGAGGAGCCCTCCCGTGAAACTTCGCGGTCGCACACTTGCAGTCACCGCCGCCGCCGGCGCGCTCAGCCTCGTGCTGGCCGCGTGCGGCTCGCAGCTCAGCCCCGAGGACGTCCGCGCGGCCAGCGCCGGCACCGGAGGCGGCCTCGACCAGGGCATGGCTGCCGGCGGCGAGGCGCTCGGCACCGAGGCAGGCGGCGACACCGGAGCCGGCGGCACCACGGCCGGCACCACCACGGGCGGGGGTGCTGCCTCCGGCGGGTCCGGCGGCTCGGGTGCCTCGGCCGGTTCGTCGGGCGGCGGCAGCGCGCCGCAGGCCGGCGGTGCCAACGCCGCGACCGGCACGACGAAGGCCGGGGACTGCAACGGGTTCAAGAACCAGGTCGGCATCACGGACAAGAGCATCGTGATCGCCAACGCCGCCGACGTGAGCGGACCCGTCCCGGGACTGTTCGAGTCCGCGCAGCAGGCGGTGCAGGCCTACGCCGCGTACTTCAACGCCACCTCCGACATCTGCGGACGCAAGCTCGAGGTGCTCAAGCTCGACAGCCGCACCGACGCCGGAGCCGACCAGCAGGCCTACGCCAAGGCCTGCGAGAGCGCCTTCGCGGCGGTCGGCTCGATGTCGGCCTTCGACAGCGGTGGCGCCGCCACGGCCGACAAGTGCGGGATCCCGGACCTCCGCTCCGCCAACGTGTCCGCGGAGCGGCAGAAGTGCGACAACTGCTTCGGTGTGCAGTCGGCCAACCCCAACACGTTCCAGAACGCCGTGCCCGACCACATCCTCAAGAACTACCCGGCGGCCGCCAAGAGCGCAGCCTACGTGTGGATCAACGCCGGCGTCGGCCCGCTGAACGCGAACAACCAGGCCAACGCCATGGAGCGACGCGGGATGAAGTTCGTCTACCGGCAGGGCATCGACGTCTCGGAGTTCAACTACGGGCCCTACGTCCAGCAGATGAAGGAGAAGGGCGTCAAGTACGTCCAGTTCCTCGGTGCCTACCAGCAGGCCGTGCGGCTGGCCCAGGCGATGCAGCAGCAGGGCTTCAAGCCCGATGCGTTCGTGCTCGACCCGACGGGCTACGACCCGCGCTACGTCGAGTCCGGCGGTGCCGCGGTCGAGGGCACGAAGATCTTCATCAACATCGCGATGTTCGAGGAGGCCAACTCCAACAAGGAGATGGCTCTCTACCAGGCCTGGCTGCAGCAGGTGAAGCCCGGAGCGACCCCGACCTTCTTCGGTCTGTTCTCGTGGTCGGCGGCCCGGCTGTTCGTGGAGCAGTCGCTCGCGCTCGGCGGTCGGCTGAACCGCGAGTCCCTGGTCCAGGCGGTCCGCAAGGTCGACGGCTGGACCAGCAACGGCCTGCACAGCCCGCAGCACGTCGGGTCCAAGGAGACCGGCGACTGCTGGCGGTGGATCGTCCTCAAGGGCGGCAAGTGGGTGCCTGAGGGGTCGACGAAGTACACCTGCAACGGTGTCTCGGACGCGACATGACCAGTCTCCTGTCGTTCACGATCCTCGGCATCTTCACCGGTGCCGCCTACGCGATCGCCGCCAGCGGGTTGGTGCTGACCTACAGCACCACCCGGGTGTTCAACATCGCCCACGGTGCGTTCGGCATGGTGATGGCCTTCGTCTACTGGGACCTCAGCCAGCGGCAGGGGATCCCGGCCTGGGTCTCACTCGCCCTGGTGCTGCTCGTGGTGGCGCCGGCCTTCGGGTTCTTCGTGCAGCGGTTCGTCGCCCGCGGTCTCGGCGACGCCCCGGTGAGCGTCTCCCTCGTGGTCACCGTCGGCCTCTTCGTCGGCCTGATCGGTGTGGCCCAGCAGGTGTGGCCGCCGGCGGCGCGGAGCGTGCCGCAGTTCTTCGACCAGGCCGGGTTCTCCGCCGGCGGGGTCTTCGTCACCTACCACCAGCTGGTCACGATCCTGCTCTCCGCGGCGGTGGCCGGCGGCCTGTTCCTGCTGCTGAACCGGACCCGGGTCGGCACCGCGATGCGGGCCTCGGTCGACAACCCCGACCTGCTCAAGCTGTACGGCGGTCAGCCGGGCATGGTGGCCGCCCTCGCCTGGGCGATCGGCACGTCGCTCGCGGCGCTGGCCGGGATCCTGCTCACGCCGGTGATCGGGCTGGACTACTACGAGCTCACGCTGCTGGTGATCAACGCCTTCGCCGCCGCCATGCTCGGCCGGCTCAAGAGCCTCCCGCTGACCTTCGCCGGCGCGATGAGCCTGGGCATCCTGCAGTCCTACGCGGTCGCCTACCTGCCGAGCACCGGCGACCTGTCCGGCCTCCGGGCGGTGATCCCGACGCTGTTCCTGTTCGTGGTCATCGTCCTGATGCCGCAGGCCCAGCTGCGTGTCGGCCAGGTCAAGGGCATCGTGTCGGCGCCGCTGCCGACCGTGCGCCGCTCGGTCGCCGCCGGAGGCGGGCTCGTCGTACTCGTCGCGCTGCTGACGCTGTCGATGTCGGGCTCCAGCATCCTGCTGGCCGGCACCGCCGCGACCTACGCGATGGTGATGCTCTCGCTGGTGCTGCTCACCGGCTACGGCGGGCACGTGTCGCTGGCGCAGTTCACCTTCGCCGGGATCGGCGCGCTGTCCTACGCCAAGCTCGACTCGCCGAACCTGTTCGGCCTCCTCCTCGCGGCCCTGATCGCCGCGGCCGTCGGTGCGCTGGTCGCGCTGCCGGTGCTGCGGCTGACCGGGCTCTACCTCGCGCTGAGCACGCTCGCGTTCGGCGCGCTGATGGACAAGCTGGTCTTCCAGGCGTCGTTCGCGTTCGGCTTCAACGGCAGCCTCCCGGCCGAGCGGCTCTCGGTGCTCGGCATCCAGGTCAGCGACGGCGGCACCTACGTCGTGCTGATGACGATCATCTTCGTGGCCATGGGCATCGGGCTGCTCCTGCTCCGTCGCGGCCGGCTGGGCCGGATCCTGATCGCGATGCGGGACAGCCCGGCCGCCTGCGGGACGCTCGGGCTGAACATGCGCTGGTTCCGGGTCGGGCTGTTCGGACTGTCGGCCGGGATGGCCGGCCTGGCCGGCGCGCTGTTCGCCGGTCTGCGGCAGACCATCTCCGCCACCGACTTCCAGCTGCTCTCCAGCCTGCCGCTGCTCCTGCTCGCGGTCGTGTGCGGCGTGACGTCGGTGACCGGCGCGGCCCTGGGCGGCGTCTTCTACATGATGCTGCCGGTGCTGCAGAGCAACTACCCCAACCTCGCAGGCCTCGCCTTCGTGGTCATCGGCTTCGGTGCGGTCGCGCTCGGTCGCGACCCGAACGGGTTGGCCAACCTGCTCTTCGGCCTCGGTCGCAAGGTCGAGCAGCGGCTCTGGCCCGCCGTGGCCGACCGGGTTCCCGGCCTGCCGTCGATCCCGGTGCCGGCGCTGGCTCGTCGTGACGACGGCACGGTCGGCAAGCACCGTGACGGCGACGACGTCCGGGCCGGGTCGACGTACGACTCCGAGACCGACCTGGTGCTGAGGGAGGAGGTGGCCACCCATGGCGCTTCTTGAGGTCGACGACGTGGTCGTCCAGTTCGGTGGGGTGACCGCGGTCAACGAGGCGCGGTTCTCCCTCGAGGCCGGCCGGGTCACCGGGCTGATCGGGCCCAACGGCGCGGGCAAGACCACGTGCTTCAACGTGATCACCGGCCTGCAGAAGCCGACCAGCGGCCACGTGCGTTACCAGGGCAAGGACATCACCTCGATGCAGCCCCACCGTCGCGCCAAGCGCGGGATGGCGCGCACCTTCCAGCGCCTGGAGGCGTTCGGCTCGCTCACCGTGCGCGACAACGTGCGCGTCGCGCTCGACATCCACCACGGCCTGCGGGGACTGCTGCAGCGCACCCCGAGCGTGCGCGTCGACGCGCTGCTGGAGCGGGTCGGCATCGCGGAGTACGCCGACGAGCGCGCCGACTCGATCCCCACCGGCACCGCCCGGCTGCTCGAGCTGGCGCGTGCGCTGGCCAGCGAGCCGCAGCTGCTGCTGCTCGACGAGCCCTCCTCCGGGCTCGACGAGAACGAGACCGACGACTTCGGCGACCTGCTCCGCGAGCTCGCCGGGGAGGGCCGTGCGGTGCTCATGGTCGAGCACGACATGGACCTGGTGATGGCCGTCTGCGACGAGATCCACGTCCTCGACTTCGGCCACATCATCGCCTCGGGCACACCCGCGCAGATCCGCGCCGACCGGCGGGTGCAGGAGGCCTACCTCGGCGCGGCCGACGAGCACGAGGTCGAGGCGACCCGCAACGACCTGCCGCCGGTCGGCGCCGACGACTACACCACCGTGCTGCCGCCCGTGGTCGACGAGGTGGTCAGGTGAGCATCCCGATCCTCGAGGTCATGGACCTCCACGCCGCCTACGGTCGCATCGAGGTGCTCCGCGGCGTCGACCTCACCCTCCCTCGCGGCGCGGTGGTCGCCCTGCTCGGGCCCAACGGCGCCGGCAAGAGCACGCTGCTGAAGGTGATCAGCGGTCAGATGAAGCCGACCAGCGGCGACATCCACATGGCCGGCGTCAACGTGGAGGGCGCCACCACCGAGGAGCTCGCCCGGCACGGCCTGTGCACCATCCCGGAGGGACGCAGCGTCTTCCCGAACCTCACGGTCGAGGAGAACCTCACCCTGGTCTCCTACGCCGGGGTGCCGGCCGACAAGGTGCTCGAGACCGCCTACAGCTACTTCCCCCGGCTCGACCAGCGGCGCCACCAGCTGGCCGGGACCATGTCCGGCGGCGAGCAGCAGATGCTCGCGTTGTCCCGGGCGCTGGCCTCCGACCCGGCGCTGCTGCTGCTCGACGAGCTGTCGATGGGCCTGGCGCCGCTGATCGTCGAGGAGCTCTACGACACGGTGGCCCAGATCGCCGAGACCGGCGTCTCGATCCTGGTGGTCGAGCAGTTCGCGCGTACGGCGCTGCGGGTCTCCGACTACGCAGCGGTGATGACCGGCGGGCGGATCGTCGCCACCGGTGAACCCGAGGAGATCAACGCGAAGATGTCCGACGTCATCCTTGGAGGAGCAGCATGAAGCGCCCGATCAGGTCCCTGGCCCTGGCCGCCCTCGCGGCCGGGCTGGTGGGGACCGCCGCCCCGATCCCGGCGGCGCAGGCCGAGCCGGCCTTCGGCGGCTACTCCTCCGAGGCGGTGGCCACCCCGCTCAAGATCGAGATCTACGAGCCGGTGGTGCCGATCCCGGCCGAGCCGCAGCTGGAGTTCGAGCTCGCCTACACGAAGGTGGAGGCCACCAGCGGCGACGGCGCCGGGCTGGCGAGCTGGCTGTGGCCCGGCGACCCGCTCGGCCAGGGCTGCAAGACCTTCGTGGAGCAGCTGGGGCTCGGCGACACCGGACTGTGCAAGGACGGCTACCCGGTGCAGGTGAACTCCCGCACTCCCGGTGAGAACGACAAGGCCTCCGACGAGCCGGTGCCCGGCTCGCTGATGCGCACCAGCGCATCGGAGAAGGGCGTCCAGGCGACCGTCGGGTGGTCCAGCAACTCCGACGTGTCCGATCCCGAGAAGAAGGACCAGCCCGGGGTGCCCGGCCTTCCCGAGCCCCCCGGCGATGATCAGCCCGGGCTGCCGGGGCTGCCCGAGCTGCCCGCCGACCCGCTGAAGGCCCTGCAGGACCTCGGTGCCGCGATCACCGGCAAGGACCGGGCGGTGGCTGCCGCGGAGGAGGACGGCGACGACGGGGGCACTCCCGGTCTGCCGCCCGAGCTCGCGATGCTGGTGGACGTCGACGGGCTCGTCAGCGACGCGCGCACGATGCTCAAGGGCGGCACGGTCACCACCGTGGCGACCAGCAAGCTGGGCCAGCTGTCCCTGCTCGGGGGGATGATCACCGCGGACGGGATCACCGTGCGCACCACGACCACCGCCGACGGCAAGAAGCCGACGGCGTCCGGCATCACCCGGATCGGCGGCCTCGAGATCGCCGGCACCCCGATGTCGATCGGGCCGGACGGGGTCGAGTTCGCCGGCCAGAAGCAGAAGATCCCCGGCCTCTCCGACGACCCCGGCAAGGCGCTCGAGCAGCTCGGCGTGCAGCTGCTGCTGCCCAAGCCGAAGAAGATGGCCAAGGGTGACGAGGCGGCCGCGGCGTTCTCGGGCCTGCGGATCATCATCGACACCAAGCCGCTGCGCGCACTGCTCAAGGACGTGCCGCTCCAGGACCTGGTCGACATGATCCCGTTCCCCGAGGAGGCCAAGCAGCTCAAGAGCCTGCTCGGTGCGGCGACCCAGCTGGCTCCCAAGCTGGTGATCACCGCCGGCAACGCCGCCGCGGAGACCAGCACCGTGCCGAAGATGGAGTTCGACCTGCCGACGGTCGACCCCAGCGACCTGACCGGCGCCGGCGCACCGCCGGTGAGTGGCGGCACCAGCGGCTCGGCGACCGCCGGCGGTGCGGCCGCCGGGGTGCCGGGCGTGGCCGGAGAAGCGGCTGCCGCCGGTGACGCCGGTGGGCTCGACGCACTCGCCGCCGATCCCATGGCGTCCTCCGGCCTGCCGCCGCTGGCGAGCATCCCGGGCGCGCTCATGGTGGGCGGCCTGATCCTCGCCGCCGGGGTTGGCTGGTGGCTGCAGAAGATCGGCGGTCTCGTGCTCGGCGGGGCGGGCAGCTGCTCGCACGGCCTCGAGACCGGCGTACCCGACCTGAGAGGGGCCTGATTCCCGTGACCGTACAGTCCACGCCCGCAACCGCCCACGTGATGCCCCGGGCCCAGGCCCGCAACCAGCAGGCTGCCGGGTCGGCACCGCTGCGGAACAACGGCTACCGGATGCTCCAGGTCGTGCTGTTCGTGGCCGGAGCAGTGCTCCTCCCGCTCGGCCTGATCGTGATCATCCTCGGCTGGTACGGCGCCGCGCACACGCCGTACGCCTACGACCAGCTGTCCTACCTGGTCTCCGGCGGCCTGCTCGGCCTCGGGCTGACCTTCTGCGGGGGCTTCCTGTACTTCGGGGCCTGGCTGGCCCGGATCGCCGCCGACCAGCGGGACTCCGCCAAGCGGCTCTCCGACACGCTGCTCGTGCTCGCCGACGTCGTCTCGCGGAGCGCGGCGACGACCCCGGCGGTCGCCGCCTCGGCCACCCCGGCAGCCGTGCGTGACCCCGGTGCGGTGCTGGTCGTCGCGGGTGGCGGCACGACCGTCCACCGCGCCGACTGCGCCCTGATCGCGGCGCGCGACGACCTGCGGCCGGCCGGGCCCGACGCTCCCGGGCTCACCGCGTGCCGGCTGTGCAAGCCCGAGGTCTGACCTGGCCCTGACGGCGCCTCGGGCCTGCCGGTCGGTGTCCCGGGCGCAGCCTCAGCGCTGTGCCCGGGGCATCAGCACGTCGGGGTCGTCGGCTGCGGTGAGCGCCTCGTCGGGTCGCTTGGCCAGGACGGAGTCGATGTAGGAGCGGGCGGTCTCCATGATGTCGATCTCGTGTCCGGCCCGCTCGGACAGGAACCAGCGGTGCTCGAGGATCTCGTGGAAGATCTCGGCGGGCTCGAGCTTGCCGCGCAGCTGTCTCGGCACCATCGCCATGATCGGGTCGTAGACCTCGGTCAACCACCGGTAGGCGACCAGGGAGCGGTTCTCGGCGCCCAGACCGTGGTGGGCGGTGTAGGCGGAGATGTCGTTGAGCAGCCGCCGGGCCTGGTTGTCCTCGACGTCGAGCCCGGTGAGGCTGTGCAGCTCGCGTGAGTGGTGTCCGGCCTCGACCACCTTCGGCTGCAGACGCACGGTGGAGCCCGACCAGTCGGTGACGATGTCGAGCTCGTCGACGTCGAAGCCGAGCTTGTTCAGCCGCTCGATGCGCTGCCCGATGCGCCACATCTCCGCGGCGTCGAACTCCTCGATGCCGGTCAGCTCGTCCCACAGCTCGGTGTAGCGCCGCTCCACCAGCTCGATGATCGCGTGCGCGTCCACCTCGTCCTCGAGCAGCCCGCCGGCCTGGAGGTCGAGCAGCTCGCCGAACAGGTTGCCGTAGGCGACCTCGAGGTCGTGCGCCCGCTGCCCGCGGGAGAGCTCGTCGTGCAGCTCGCCGGTCTCGGCGTCGACGAGGTAGGCGGTGAACTCGCCGGCGCTGCGGCGGAACAGCACGTTCGACAGCGAGACGTCGCCCCAGAAGAAGCCCGACAGGTGCAGCCGCACCAGGAGCACCGCGAGGGCGTCGATCAGCTTCGGAAGGCTGTCGGCGCGCAGACCGTGCGAGAACAGCGACCGGTAGGGCAGGGAGTAGGTCAGGTGCCGGGTCACGAGGGCCGGCTCGATCTCCTCGCCGCTCGCGCTCTCCCGGCCGGCGACCACCGCGACCGGCTCTACCGCCGGCAGGTCGAGGCGGCGGAGGTCGCGGAGCATGCGGTACTCCCGGAAGGCGATCGGCTCGCGGGTCTCCTTCACGGCGTAGACGTCGGTGCCCAGCCGGACGATGCGGACGACGTGGCGGGAGATGCCGCGGGGGAGCGGGACCACGTGCTCCTCGGTCCACTCCTCCAGCGGAAGGTTCCAGGGCAGCGTCACCAGCGCGGGGTTCGGCTTGGTGGCCACGATCCGCAGGGGCATGGGACCAGCCTAACGGCGGCGGCGACCGGTGGGCTCGAGGAAGACCGCCCCCGGGCCGCGTGGGGCGACCTCGTCGTCGGGGTTGTTCAGCGCGCACGTGCGCAGGCTCAGGCAACCGCAGCCGATGCAGCCGTCGAGCCTCTCCCGGAGCCGCTCCAGGCGCTCGATCTGCTCGTCGATGCGCGGCCGCCAGCTGCGAGAAAGCCTGGCCCAGTCTGCCTTCGTCGGTGTCCTGCCCTCGGGCAGTGTGGCGAGGGCTTCCTCGATCTCCTCGAGGGTGAGGCCGACCCGCTGTGCGGAACGGATGAACGCCACCCGGCGCAGCTGGGCCTGGGCGTACCTGCGCTGGTTGCCTGCCGTGCGCTCGGACCGGATCAGACCGCGCTCCTCGTAGTAGCGCAGCGCAGAGGGAGCGACGCCGGAGCGTTCGGAGAGCTGCCCGATGGTCAGGTGCGCGACATGCCTCGGCATGCGTCGAGCATATCGGTGTTGACTTCAAGTGAACTTGAACTTGCATCGTCGTGCCATGACGACGACGACCACTCTGCAGGAGGTCGGTGCGGGCGGGCATCGCTACAGCTACGCCGACCTCTGGCACCTGATGAGCCTGATGACCGGGGACGAGAAGCACACCGTCGCTGCGACCTCGACCCTCGACGTGCTCTGGATGCTGTACGACACCGTTCTGGACGTGACTCCCGAGACGATGGCCGACCCGGGGCGTGACCGGTTCTACCTGTCCAAGGGGCACGGCCCGATGGCCTACTACGCGGTGCTTGCCGCCAAAGGATTCTTCCCCGTCGGCTGGCTGGCCGGTTGGGCGTCGTACGAATCACCGCTGGGGCACCACCCCGACCGCAACCTCGTTCCGGGGGTGGAGATCTCGAGCGGCTCGCTGGGGCACGGGCTGCCGCTGGCGGTCGGCACGGCCCTCGGTCTACGGGCGCAGGGAATCGGGGCGCGGGTGGTCGTGCTCGTCGGAGACGCAGAGCTGGACGAAGGGAGCAATCATGAGGCGATCGAGCTCGCGGCCGCGCTGGACCTGGCGGCGCTCACCGTCGTGGTCGTCGACAACCGGTCGGCCACGCACGCCGTCCCCGGGCGGATCGAGGAGCGGTTCGCGGTCGAGGGGTGGCACACCGTGGGGGTCGATGGCCGAGATCACGCGCAACTACACCGTGCACTGACGCGGCCACCGGACCCGTCGGGCTTCGGGACGCCGTCGGCTGTCGTTGCCCACGTCGAGGAGAAGGTCTCATGAGGCGCGACCCGAGAGCCACCTTCGCGGCCACCGCAGCGGGGCTCGTCGAGCAGGACCTCTCGGTCGCCCTGGTGTACGCCGAGATCTCGGGCCAGTACTTCGCCGAGGTCGAGCAGCGCCATCCCGACCGGGTGGTCAACGTCGGCATCCGCGAGCAGCTCCTCGTCAACGTCGGGGCAGGCCTCGCGCTGACCGGGATGCGGCCGGTCGTGCACACGTTCGCGCCGTTCCTGGTCGAGCGGGCCTTCGAGCAGGTCAAGCTCGGGTTCGACCACCAGGGGGTCGGCGGGGTGCTCGTGAGCAGCGGGGCGTCGTACGACATCGCCGGCGGTGGGCGCACGCACCAGGCACCCGGCGACGTGGCGCTGGTCGACACACTGTCCGGGTGGACGGTGCACGTGCCCGGCCACGCGGACGAGGTCGAGTCCGCGATGCGGCTGGCGGTGTCGGGCTCCGGCCGCGACTACGTGCGCGTCTCGCAGCACCAGAACCGGCAGGCCTTCCCGGTGCGACCCGGTCGCTTCCACGTGGCGAAGCGGGGAGGTGGCGCAACCCTGGTCGCGGTCGGCCCGATGCTCGACCCGGTGCTCGAGGCGGTCGGCGACCTGGACGTCAGCGTGCTCTACGCCGGCTCGGTGCGGCCGTTCGACGCCGCCACCCTGCGCGGTGTGCTGGCGAGGCCGGAGGTCGTGCTGGTCGAGCCCTACCTGGCCGGGACGTCGGCACGCTGCGTCGACGAGGCGCTGGTCGACGTACCGCACCGGCTGCTGTCGCTCGGCGTCGCCCGGGGTGAGCTGCGCCGCTACGGCACCCCACGCGAGCACGCCGCCGCGCACGGCCTCGACGCCGCGGGGATCCGCGCCTCGGTCGACGCGTTCCTGTCCGCGTAGCCCCCGGACAGCACGACGGCGGGGCAGCCCCGTGGGGCCACCCCGCCGTCGCGGTCCGACGTCCTACTTGTTGAAGGCGTCCTTGACCTTCTCGCCCGCCTGCTTGAGGTCGGACTTGCTCTGCTCGCGCTTGCCCTCGCGCTCGAGCGACTCGTCGTCGCTGGCGCCACCGAGCGCCTCCTTGGCCTTGCCCAGGGTGCCTTCGGCGGAGTTCTTCAGCTTGTCGTCCATGCCCATGAGTCGTCCCTCCTTGGTCGGTACGACGGTCGTACCCGAGCCCGCCCACGGCATGCGGCCGTCTACCATGGGTCCTCGCGTCCGCCGTACCGCACGGTCGGCAGGCGCAGGCCGGCCTGGCGCAACTGGCAGCGCACCTAACTTGTAATTAGGGGGTTGGGGGTTCGAGTCCCCCGGTCGGCTCCGACCCTCTTGCGCGCGCGTCGCGTGCTCCAGAAATGGGCGCGAACCACAGAAATCCTCGGGATTTCCTGCTGTTCGTGCCCCATCCGCGGCCCGGTCCGGGCGTTGGTCACCTGCACGGGGGACAGCGCATCGGACATACCGCCCGAGTGCCGCACACCCGGGCATGCCCGGACAACACGCGGGCAAGGGGCGCGCAGGGCCGCCTCGTTCCTCCCAGCGGGGCGGCCCCCAGTCCCGCGCTGGTGGCTCAGCCCCGGCGGCTCAGGCGCCGTCGACCCGGTCGACCTCGAACTGCATGGCCGGGTCGGCGAGCGCGTCCTGGCTCGCCACGATCCGCATTTCGCGGCTCCCGGCCTCGGCGGTCGCCTCCATCACGGCGTACACCGAGGAGGTCGTCCGGGCCAGCGCGGTCGGCAGGTCGTGGCCGGCGAGCAGGTTCGCCAGGAACACCGCGGAGGTCAGGTCGCCCGCGCCGGGCGGGTTGATCGGCAGTCGCGGGGTGCGCGCCCGCCAGGCGCCGGCGTCGGAGACGGCCACCATGTCGAGCGCGTCGTCGGGCGTCTCGTCGGTGATCACGCTGGTGACCAGGACGGTGTTCGGACCGGTCGCGCGCACCGCGTTGGCTGCTGCCACGACGTGCTCCAGGGTCTCGGCCTCGGTGCCGGCCAGGAACGCGAGCTCGAACTGGTTGGGGGTGATCACGTCGGCGGCCGGAACCACCTTGTCGCGCATGAACTCCGGGATGCCCGGTCGCACGAAGAAGCCGCGGCCGACGTCGCCCATCACCGGGTCGCAGAAGTAGATCGCCTCGGGGTTGCGGCGCTTCACCTCCGCCACCGCGTCGAGGATGACCGCGCCCACGTCCTCGGCGCCCTGGTAGCCCGAGAGGACGGCGTCGCACCGGTCCAGGGCGCCGCGGTCCTCCACGCCGTGGATCACCTCGGCGATGTCCTCGGCGCGCAGCAGCGGCCCGCGCGCCTCGCCGTACCCGGTGTGGTTGGAGAAGTGCACCGTGATCACCGGCCACACGTCGAAGCCGAGACGCTGCAGCGGGAAGAGCGCGGCGCTGTTGCCGGCGTGACCGTAGGCGACCAGGGACTGGATGGAGAGGATGTTCACCGGACGAATCCTGCCATCTCGACTGCGGGCCGAGTACACCTAGCGCCGGAGCTTCAGGTACTCGTGCGGGCGGATCGCCGAGCTGTAGCCGGCGCGCTTGGGCCGCACCTCGAAGTGCAGGTGGCACCCGTCGGGGGCGCCCGCGTCGGAGGCGCGCGCGATCAGCTGGCCGCGGCGGACCCGCTCGCCGGGAGAGACATAGACCTTGCGCACGTGGGCGATCACGATGTCGACGTCGTGGCGCTGGTTGCGGATCCGGCACGCCTTCGGCCCGTACGACGCACCGAGTGCTCCGCTCGAGGCGGGATCGACCACCCGACCAGGCATGCCGGCGAACAGGCGCGTGCCGCACGGCATCGCGATGTCGATGCCGTGGTGGAAGCCGCGCTGCCGGGTGCACCGCGGGTCGGGGGAGTAGTACGGGGCGGCGGTGCAGCCGAAGTTGATCATCTTGCGCCGCTCGCCGGCGTACCACGGCGAGGAGTAGCGGTGCTTGTCCTTCACCCAGAACCGTCGGGGCTCCTCGGCCGCGGCGGCGCCGGTGAGCGCGCCGGCGAGGGCCAGTGGGAGCAGGAGGAGCACGGCGAGGGTCGCGGCCGCGAGGGCGAGCGGTCGGAGCGTGGTCATCGGGCCATCTCATCGTCGTTCGGAGGCCGAGGGAACCCCTGTACGCCAGAACTAGAACGCGTTACAGTCCATCTCGATCCGGGGTGGGGTCTCCCTTGCCCGGCCGTCGTGAGTGATCGAGGTTGTGTGATGGGTGCTGTCGACTCCGCCGACTACGTGGTGATCGGGGCCGGCAGTGCCGGCTGCATCGTGGCCCGTCGGCTCGCCGACACGGGGGCGAGCGTCGTGCTGCTGGAGGCCGGTCCGTCGGACCGAACCCCGTTCGTGCGCAAGCCCGGCATGATCGCGATCTTCCACAACGTGCCGCAGCTGAAGAAGCGGCTGGACTGGGGCTTCTACACCACCCCGCAGCAGCACGCCCTCGGACGCCGGATCCCGCAGACCCGCGGGCGCGTGCTCGGCGGGTCGAGCTCGGTCAACGGGATGCTGTTCGTGCGGGGCAACGCGCAGAACTACGACGACTGGGCGGCGGAGGGCAACGAGGGCTGGTCCTTCGACGACGTGCTGCCGAGCTTCCGGCGGATGGAGAGCTGGGAGGGCGGCGCGGACGACCTTCGGGGTGGGGACGGCCCGGTCAAGGTCACCCGCCAGCGCGACCTGACCCCGGCGTCGCAGGAGTTCATGGAGGCGCTGAGCGAGACCGCCGGCGTGCCGAAGATCGACGACTACAACGGCAAGTCGCAGGAGGGTGTCAGCGTCTTCCAGCAGAGTGCCGCCGACGGGTTGAGGTACTCGTCGTCGGTGGCGTACCTCGACGACCACGCGCTGCCCAACCTCCGGATCGAGGTGGGTGCCACGGTGAGCCGCGTCGTGATCGAGGGTGGTCGCGCCGTCGGCGTGGAGGTGCTCGAGAAGGGCGGCACGCGGGTGATCCGGGCGGACCGGGAGGTCGTCGTGTCTGCCGGTGCCTACAGCTCGCCGCAGCTGCTGATGCTCTCGGGTGTCGGTCCGGCCGAGCACCTGCGCCGGCACGGCATCGACGTGCACGCCGACCTGCCGGTCGGTGACAACCTGCACGACCACATGTTCGTGCCGATGACCTATGTCATGAAGGGTGCCCGCAACAAGGGCACGGCGGCGTACTTCGCCAAGGGCATGGTGCAGGAGGCGCTGCGGGGCGACACCTGGCTCGGCAGGACGGTGTTCGAGGCGGTCGCCTTCGTGCACTCCTCGCAGGGGTCGCCGGTCCCGGACCTGCAGATCCACGCGCTGCCGTGGAGCTACCCGTTCCCCAACCAGGACGCCCCGACCAGGCACAAGGTCGATCCCGCCGCTGCGCTGACGATCATGCCGACGCTGATCTACCCCAAGAGTCGGGGCACGCTCCGCCTCGCCTCGGCCGACCCGACCGCGGCGCCGCTGATCGATCCCGGCTACCTGACCGAGCCGGCCGACCGGGAGCTGCTGCTCGAGGGCGTCAAGCTGGTGCGCGAGACGATGGCAAACCGGCTGATCGCCGCGGGAGTCAGTGCCGAGCTCAACCCCGGCCCGGACTTCCCGGACGACGCCGCGCTGGCCCGCGAGCTGCCGAGCCGGGCGACGACCGTCTACCACCCGGTCGGCAGCTGCCGGATGGGCGTGGACGAGCGGGCCGTGGTCGACCCCGAGCTGCGGGTGCGCGGCATCGAGGGACTGCGGGTGGCCGACGCGTCGATCATGCCGAGCATCACCGGCGGCAACACCAACGCCCCGGCGATGCTGATCGGCGAGCGCTGCGCGGAGCTGATGACGACCTCCTGAGACGGGGGTGTACCCAGAAACTAGAACGCGTTACAGTTGCCGCGGGAGGGTGACCCGCGACACAGCAGCGATCCGAGGAGTACCTATGGCCCGTCAACCACGTTCCCTCGCCGGAAAGGTCGTCGTCGTCACCGGCGGCGGCCGCGGGATCGGCGCCGCCACCGCGGCTCACCTCGTCCGGGAGGGCGCGGTCGTCGCGATCGGCGACCTCGACGAGACCCTCGCCAAGGAGACCGCGGCCCGCGTCGGCGGCAAGGCGATCGGCGCCGGCCTCGACGTCACCGACAACGCCGGCTTCACCGCGTTCCTCGACCAGGTCGAGCGCGAGCTCGGTCCGATCGACGTGCTCGTCAACAACGCCGGGATCATGCCGCTGAACCGGATCGAGGAGGAGAGCGACGCCTCCACCCACGCCCAGGTCGCGGTGAACCTGCTTGCCGTCATCCACGGCACCAAGGAGGCGGTGCGTCGGATGAAGGCGCGCGGCGGCCAGGGACACATCGTCAACATCTCCTCTGCTGCAGGACGGGTCCCGGTCGCCGGCGGAGCGACGTACACGGCGACCAAGCACGCCGTGTCGGGCTTCTCCAACGCGCTACACATCGAGTTCATGGCCGACCGGACGCCGATCGACATCACCGCCGTGCACCCGGCGATCGTGCGCACCGAGCTGTCGAAGGGACTCAAGGACAACAAGGGCGTCTCGCCGGTGACGCCCGAGCAGGTCGCCGCCGCGGTCGTGGATGCCCTGAAGTTCCCCCGGCCCGACGTCTACGTCCCCAAGAGCCTCGGCATGGCCACCAAGACCGGCGGGTTGATGCCGCGCCGCGTCGGGGAGTGGCTCAACAGGGTGCTCGGCGGTGAGCGCGCCGCCCTCGACGCGATCTCCTCGCCCGAACGCCGTGCCTACGAGGACCGTGTCGCGCACAGTGCCCCCGCGGCGGAGAAGGAGCGTTCCGCATGACCCTGCCCGCGAGCATCAACGACGAGCTGCTGAGCCGGCTGACCGGCCTGGTCGCCTCCTCCGGCGGCGACGACTACAAGATGACCGAGGTCTACACCGGCGAGGTCATCACCGCGCTGCCGCAGTCCAGCCCCGAGGACATCGCCCGCGCCTTCGACGAGGCGCGACGTGCCCAGTCGGTGTGGGCGTCCTGGCCGGTCGCCAAGCGGATGAAGGTCTTCAAGCGCTTCCACCAGCTGCTGCTCGAGCACAACGAGACGATCGTCGACCTGATCCAGGCCGAGAGCGGCAAGGCGCGGCGGATGGCCTTCGAGGAGACCTGCGACGTCCCGATGGTGATCAGCCACTACCTCAAGCGCGCGCCGAAGCTGCTGCGTCCGGTCAGGCGCGGCGGGCCGGTGCCGATCGTCACCACCTCCACGGAGATCCGCCAGCCCAAGGGCGTCGTCGGCATCATCGCGCCGTGGAACTTCCCCTTCGCCACCGGCATGTCCGACGCGGTGCCGGCGCTCATGGCCGGCAACGGCATCGTGCTCAAGCCCGACAACAAGACCGCGCTCAGCCCGTTGTACGGCGTCTCGCTGCTCTACGAAGCCGGGCTGCCGAAGGGACTGTTCCAGGTGGTCTGCGGTGAGGGACCCGTCGCGGGGCCGCCGGTGATCGACCACGCGAACTTCGTGATGTTCACCGGCTCCACCGCGACGGGCCGGTTCATCGGCCAGCGGGCCGGCGAGAACCTGATCGGCTGCACCCTCGAGCTCGGCGGCAAGAACCCGATGATCGTCATGGACGATGCGAACCTCGACGAGGTCGTGCCGGGCGCGATCGCGGGGGTGTTCCGCAACACCGGCCAGGTGTGCATGCACATCGAGCGGATCTACGTCCACGAGTCGATGTTCGAGGAGTTCACCCGCCGGTTCGTCGACGCGGTGAAGCAGATCAAGATCGGCGCGGCGTACGACTTCGAGCCGGAGATGGGGTCGCTGATCTCGGTCGACCACAAGGACCGGGTCGCCTCGCACGTCGAGGACGCCCGAGCCAAGGGTGCCACCGTGCTCGTCGGCGGCCGCGCGCTGCCGGAGATCGGGCCGGCGTTCTACGCGCCGACCGTGCTGACCGGCGTCACCAAGGACATGATGGCCGGCTCGTGCGAGACGTTCGGGCCCGTCGTCGCGCTGCACGCCTACCGCACGGTGTCCGAGGCGATCGCGCTGGCCAACGACACCGACTACGGGCTCAACGCCAGCGTGTTCGGCTCCGACCTCAAGCGGGCGACCGAGGTGGCGCAGAAGCTGCAGGCGGGCAACGTCAACGTCAACGACGCCTTCGCTGCCGCCTTTGCCAGCAAGGGCACGCCGTCGGGCGGGGTGAAGCAGTCCGGCGTCGGTGCCCGGCACGGCGACAACGGCCTGTTGAAGTACACCGACGTGCAGAACCTGGCCGTGGTCAAGAAGCAGGTGATGGACCCGCCCGAGGGCGTGCCCTTCGCCAAGCACGCGCAGACCACGCTCAAGTCGCTGGCCCTCATGCGCAAGACCGGCATCCGCTAGCCCGCGCTTCTCCGGGCGAGCAAGGTCAGGCGACCTGGAGCGAGCGCTTGGACAGGCCCATCCAGTAGCCGTCGATGCGCTGGTCGCCCGGGGCGTCGGCCTCGCTGGCTGCACCGAGGGTGATGAAGAGCGGGGTGAAGTGCTCCACGGTCGGGTGTGCGTAGGGCATCCCCGGCGCTCGGTCCCGGTACGACGCCAGCTCGTCGACGTCCCCGCGGGCCAGCGCCTCGGCGGCCCAGGCGTCGAACTCCGCGGACCAACCGGGAGCGGACGCCTCGATCCGCCAGTCACGCAGGAACGGCAGGCCGTGGGTGAGGAAGCCCGACCCGACGACCAGCACGCCCTCGTCGCGCAGCGGGCGCAGCCGGCGGCCGAGGTCGAGGAGCCGGCCCGGATCCTGGGTGGGCAGCGACATCTGGAGCACCGGGATGTCGGCGTCGGGGTACATGATCTTCATCGGCACCCAGGCGCCGTGGTCGAGCCCGCGGCTCGTGTGCTGGTGCACCGGCTCGGTGTCCGGCATCATCGCGGCCACCCGGGCGGCCAGGGCGGTGGCGTCCGGGGTCTCGTACCTCACGTTGTAGTACTTCGGGTCGAAGCCGCCGAAGTCGTAGATCAGCGGGGTGCCGGCCGCGGTCGCGCTGAGGCTGACCGGGGCGGACTCCCAGTGCGCGGACACGATCAGGACCGCCTTGGGACGCGGAAGGTCCGCCGCCCAGGCGGCCAGCTGTCCGCTCCACACCGGGTCGTCGAGCAGCGGCGGGGCGCCGTGCCCGATGTAGAGGGCCGGCATGCGGTCTGCGGTGGTCATCGCCATCTCCCATGTAGTTCAAGTTTCAACAACTAGGATAGGCGTCGCCACGAGCAGGAGCAAGCCGATCAGGGCAGCTGCCACTCCACGGGGTCGGCACCCTGACCGACGAGCAGCGCGTTGACCCGGCTGAACGGGCGCGAGCCGAAGAACCCGCGCGAGGCCGAGAGTGGGCTCGGGTGCGGTGACTCGACCCACGGCACCGCCCCGAGCATCGGCTTGAGGCTCTGCGCGTCCCGGCCCCAGAGGATCGCAGCGAGCGGGCCCCCGCGCTCGACCAGCGCGTGGATCGCCCGCTCGGTCACCGCCTCCCAGCCGCGGCCCCGGTGCGAGCCGGCCGCCCCGGGCGCGACCGTGAGCACCCGGTTCAGCAGCAGCACGCCCTGGTCCGCCCACGGAGTCAGGTCGCCGGAGCTCGGCGGCGCCACCCCGAGGTCGTCGTGCAGCTCCTTGAAGATGTTCACCAGGCTGCGCGGCAGAGGGCGCACCTCGGGCGCGACGGAGAACGACAGACCCACCGCGTGACCCGGGGTCGGGTAGGGGTCCTGGCCGACGACCAGCACACGCACGTCGGCGAGCGGTCGCTGGAAGGCCCGCAGGATCCGGTCGCCGGCCGGCAGGTACGTCCGGCCGGCGGCGAGCTCGGCTCGCAGGAACTCGCCCATCCTTGCGATCACGTCGTCCACCGGGGCCAGCGCCTCGGCCCAGTCGGATGCGACCAGGCCGCGGTCCACGAGTCCGCCGAGTGCGCTCATGGGCACAGAACCTAGCGCCGGGTGCCCTCCGACCGAGGCACGGGGCAAGCCGCGGCTATCGTGACGGCGTGACGAGGACAGCGGTGGTCGTCGGCGGTGGGATCGGCGGGCTCACCGCCGCGGTAGCCCTGCGCCGCGCGGGGTGGCAGGTGACCGTGCTCGAGAAGGCCGCCGCGCTGACCGAGGTCGGCGCGGGCCTGACCCTGTGGTCCAACGCGCTCGCGGCCCTCGACACGATCGGCCTCGGCGAGCGGGTCCGGGCCACCGGTGCGATCAGCGGTCCCGCCGGCACGCGTACGCCGGACGGCGACTGGCTCACCCGGATCCCGGCCGGAGAGCTCGAGGCGCGGTTCGGGGTCACCGCCGTCGGCATCCACCGCGCCCGGCTCGTCGACCTGTTGCACGAGGCGCTGCCGGACGAGGTGGTGCTGACCGGGGCGGAGGCGATCGACGTACGCGACGAGGGGCGGGTCACGGTCGAGTACCGCCGCGACGAGGCCGACCACGAGATCCGGGCCGACCTCGTGGTCGCCGCCGACGGGATCAACAGCCGGCTGCGCCGGAAGCTGTGGCGGAGCCCCGGGCAGGTCCGCTACGCCGGCATCACCGCCTGGCGCGCGGTCACCCCCGAGCCGTGGCCCGAGGAGCTCGCGTCGGGCATCACCTGGGGCAGCGGCGAGGAGTTCGGTGTCGTCGAGCTCGGCGACGGGCGGGTGTACTGGTTCGGTGCGGTCAACGCCCCGCAGGGTGACCGCTCCCTCGGTGGCATGGAGGGCGTGCGGCGCGTCTTCGGGCACTGGCACGACCCGATCCTGCGCCTGGTGGACGCGACGCCGCCCGACGCCGTCCTGCGGCACGACCTGTTCCACCTCGAGCCGGTACCGGACAGGTTCACGCGTGGCCGGGTGGTCCTGCTCGGCGACGCGGCCCACGCGATGACCCCGCACCTGGGTCAGGGTGCGTGCCAGGCGATCGAGGACGCGGTCGTGCTCGCCCGGCTGCTCGGGGAGCACGACGTCGACCCGGCGTTGGTGAGGTACGACGAGCAGCGCCGGCCGCGCACCCGGAAGGTCGCCCGTGCCTCGCGGATGGCCGGCCGGATCGGCCAGCAGCTGTCGGACCCCCGGGCGATCGCGGTGCGCAACCGGCTGCTGCGGGCCGCGCCGCCCCGGATCGCGATGGGACAGATGGCGCGGTTCGCGACCTGGCGGCCGTAGGTCTCGACGAGCTCGACCACCGGAGCCGAGCTCGACCACCGGAGCCGAGCTCGACCACCGAATCAGCGCACCGGGCGGGACAGCCGGTCGAGGAAGGCGAGCAGCAGCGCCTCGCGCAGCGCCGGCGCGGCGACGTCGAGCAGGGCGTTGACCTCGGCCATCCGCTCCGGCAGCCCCGAGCCCTCCCCGCCCATCCCCACCGCGGCGAGCAGCCCGTCGAAGTCCTCCTCGCTCAGCGCGTGCGGGTCCAGCGCCCGGACGAAGTCGACCAGGTCCGCCGCCACCTCGATCGGCCCGGCCTCGACGGCTGCGGCCACCGCGGCGCCGAGCGCGGTCAGGAACTCCTCCACGTGGGCTGCGGTCGCGGCACTGAGCGTCAGGTGCAGGGTCGGCGGGCGCCCGGCGAAGCTCATCTGCGGCTGGACGTACCAGCCCGCGGCCAGCATCTCGTCGGCGATCGTGAACACGTCGCAGCTGCCGTCGGTCGCAAGCGCGACGAGCGTGGAGTCGGGGGCGGCGACCACGTCGAGCGCCGGGATCTCGACCAGGCCCGCCAGCAGCCGGTCGACCCCGTCGAGGACCTCCTCGGTCAGCCGGAGGTAGCCGTCGTCGCCGATGGTGCGGACCACCGCCCACGCCGCGGCCAGCGGACCGCCCGACTTCGTCGACTGCATGGTGCTGTTGAGCATCGTGTAGCCCGGCCACGCGGCGCTGGCGAAGAACTGCGTGCGGCGCAGGCCGGAGTCGCGGTGCAGCAGCAGCGAGGCGCCCTTGGGCGTGTAGCCGTACTTGTGCAGGTCGACCGAGATGCTGGTGACCCCGTCGACCGCGAAGGTCCACGGCGGCACGTCCCGGCCCAGCCGGGCGGCGTACGGCAGCACCCAGCCGCCGATGCAGGCGTCGACGTGGCAGCGGATCCCGCGCTCCCGGGCGAGTGCTGCGATCTCGGCGACCGGGTCCACCACCCCGTGGGCGTACGACGGTGCGCTCGCCACCACCAGCACCACCGAGTCGCCGTGCTCGGCGAGCGCGTCCGCGGTGGCGCCGACGTCGGCCCGGAAGTCCTCGCCGACCGGGACCAGGACCGGCCGCACCCCGAAGTAGTGCGCGGCCTTGTGGAACGCCGCGTGCGCGGTGTCCGGCAGGACCATCACCGGTGCGTCCACGTCGGGGCGGGCGTCGCGCGCGGCCTGCACCGCGAGCAGGATCGACTCCGTGCCGCCGGACGTCACCGTGCCCACCGCGGACGCCGGTGCGTCGAGCAGGTTGCACGCCAGGCCGACGAGCTCGTTCTCCATCCGCAGCAGGCTCGGGAACGCCGTGGGGTCCAGACCGTTGGTGCTCGCGAAGGCCGCCATCGCCTCCTGGCCCACCTCGTCGGCCTCGGCCAGGCCGCTGTCGTAGACGTAGGCGAGGGTCCGGCCGCCGTGGGTGGGCAGGTCGTGGGCGCGCATCTGCTCCAGGGCGGCGAGTGCTGCGGGGACGTCGCTCATGCGGGCTCCTTGTCGTGGGCCACCGCGGCGGCCACGTCGTCGGGGGTCAGGGAGTAGCGCGCCAGCCACCACAGGCTCAGCACGGTGAGTGCGGCCGGGAGCACCGAGAAGCCGAGGACGATCGCGGTCACCGCCGAGTCGGGCTGCTCGACGGCTCCCGAACGGGTGGACACGTAGCCGCCGGCGGCGAGGACCAGCGCGAAGATGCCCGGCCCCAGGGCCAGGCCCAGCGTCTCACCGGCGGTCCACACCCCGGTGAACACGCCGGCCCGGTTGGTCCCGGAGCGCGCGGCGTCGACCGCTGCGGTGTCGGGCAGCATCGCCATCGGGAACACCTGCGCGCCGGCGTAGCCCACGCCGACCAGTGCCGTGGCGACGTACACGACGGCCGCCGGCACCTGCCCGGAGACCACGAGGAGCAGCGCACCGCCGGCGAGGAACATCGAGGCGGCGACGTACCCGCGCTTCTTGCCGACCCGCTCGCCGACAGCCGCCCACGCCGGGGTGAGCAGCAGCGCCGGGCCGACGAAGCACACGAAGAGCACCGTCGAGGCGCCCCGGTCCTCGAGCACCACCCGGGCCATGTAGTCGACGCCGGAGA
The DNA here is from genome assembly GCF_054781215.1 of Nocardioides pakistanensis. Classification (NCBI taxonomy): domain Bacteria; kingdom Bacillati; phylum Actinomycetota; class Actinomycetes; order Propionibacteriales; family Nocardioidaceae; genus Nocardioides; species Nocardioides pakistanensis. The sequence continues at coordinate 110,098 of NZ_BAAGUV010000025.1, forward strand.
GCATCGCACCGATTCCCAGCGCCTGCACCATGAACGTGGTCAGCAGCAGCCGGAAGTCGCGGGAGCCGGCGACCACGCGGAGCTGCTCACCGAGGGTGCCGCTCGCCGCGGCGACGCGGCCGATCGGTGCGCGGCGGGTGCCGAGGTAGGCGCCGAGCGTGCCGAGGAGGATCAGGCCGGCGACGGCCACGCCCATCAACCGGTAGCCGTCCCGGCCACCGACGGCGTCGCGGATCGCGGGTGCCGAGGCGCCGCTGAGCAGGATCGCCAGCGCCAGCAGCGCCACCCGCCACGACATCAGCCGGGTGCGCTCGGCGTAGTCGTCGGTGATCTCGGCGGGCATGGCCACGAACGGCACCTGGAAGAACGCGTACGCCGTCGCGCAGGCGAGGAAGGCGACCACCACCCAGGCGGTCTCCAGCGCCCGAGAGCCCATCGCGGGTGCGGCGAAGAGCAGTGCGAAGAACGCCGCGAGCGCGACTCCGGCGCGGAGCAGGAACGGCCGCCGCGGTCCCAGCGGTGAGCTGCTGCGGTCGCTGATCCGCCCGGCGATCGGGTTGAGCACGACGTCCCAGGCCTTGGGCAGGAAGACGATCACCCCGGCCAGCGCCGCCGCGACGCCGATCGTGTCGGTCAGGTAGGGCAGCAGGAGCAGACCGGGCACCGTGCCGAAGGCGCCGGTGGCGACCGAGCCCATCCCGTACCCGACGCGGACGCCGCGGGGCAGGCCGGTCGCTGTCATGGCCGCACCCTACTGGCCCAGCGCCTCCAGCACCTCGTCCGCAGTGGCCTCCATCCCCTCGGCGAACGGGTGGTAGGACAGCGCCTCGCCCTGGACCGTCTCGTGGCCGTTCACCCACGGCTCGCCGGAGCAGATGTCGTGGCCCTCGGAGGCGGCGTACATGTCGACGAACTCGACGCCCGTGCGCTCGGCGGCCCGCTCCAGCGCACGGTTGAGCGCGCGGGTCACCCGGTCGCCGAAGGCGTAGTCGCCCGGCGCGAACGGCAGCTCGGCGCACCGGCCGCGGTCGGGCAGCAGCCGCAGGTAGCCGACCAGCAGCACCCTCGCCTCCGGGGACCGCCGCTTCACGCGGCGGATCGAGTCCGCGACCCTGCCCCGGATCTCGTCGGTGCGGGTGAGCAGGTCGTCCGCGGTCAGCTCGGCGCCGCACGGGGCTCCGGCGGGCTGCCGCAGCCCGAGCTGCGAGCAGGTGGAGACCAGGGTGTGGAAGAGGTCGAAGTCGTTGCCGCCGATGCCGAGGGTGACCAGGTCGGTGTCGGCGTCCAGCACCCGCAGCTGCGGTGGGACGCTGCCGCCGGTGAGCGTCGACTGCCGGCCGACCAGGTCGAGCGTGGTCGCTCCGCTGCAGCTGACGTCGACCAGCTCGTCGACGTCGAGCTGCTCGGCCACGAGTGCCGGGTAGTTGCTGTCGGAGCGGAAGCAGCCTCGGGCCGGGTCCGTTGTCGGGATCAGCGGGCCGGCGGTGAACGAGTCACCCAACGCGACGTACTTCTCGAACGCCGGCACGGGGTCGGCCTCGGCGAGGTCCTCGGTCTGGCGGCGTACGTCGTCCACCTCGTCGACGCTCTCGGTGCCGGAGGAGCACGCGCCGAGCAGGAGTACGGCGGCCACGAGGCCCGCCAGGGCACGGGGGAGGCGGTTCATCGTGGGTACCGCTCCCTCATGTCGTCGCGGACGACCCGGGCCTCGGCAACCATCCGCAGCAGCACCGCGCTGGTGACCGCCTGGGCGGCGACGATGCCGACGAGCACGAGGATCTGGGCGGCGCCGGCCTCGAGCGGGGTGCCGCCGCCGAGCAGCACGCCGACGAACGCGCCGGGCAGGGTGACCAGTCCGACGGTGCGGGTCTTGTCGAGGTTCGGGGTGAGCGCCTCCTTCGCGCTGGGCTGGATCACCTCGATCGCTGCCTGCCTGCTCTCCAGCCCGACCGCGAGGCCGGCCTCGTAGGAGCCGAACTCCGAGGACAGGTCGTCGTAGGCACGCCGGCCGGTCAGCGTGGCCGCGGTCATCGTGTTGCCGATGATGATGCCCGCGGTGGGCACCAGGCCGGCGCCGTTGAACGGGATCACGCCGGAGCCGAGCACCAGCAGCAGCACCGGGAGGACCCCGGCGGTGATCGCGGCGCCGACCCAGAGCACCTCCTGGCCCTTGGCGGTGATCCGCTTCGCCGAGGTGCGGGTGGCGACGGCGAGCATCACGAACGAGAACAGCAGCGACCACCACAGCGAGCTCAGCGCGGCGGTGATCACCAGGGAGACGGCTGCGAGCTGGACCACCGCGCGCGCGGAGGCGGTGACCGTCTCGCGCTCGACCTGCAGATGGCCGAGGTAGGAGGCGGCGATCCCGATCCCGACGAGCGCGACGAGGACGACCGCGAGGCGCCAGTCGGGGCTGGGGGCGATCGCGGAGGCGGCTGCGGTCACGGACGCGCCGCCAGTGAGCGCGAGGAGGCCGACCCGTAGCGGCGCTTGGGGTTCGAGCCGATGGCGCCTCTGGCCGTGGTCTTCTGGGCGGCTGACTTCTTGGCCACAGGTTCCTTGGCGACGGCCTTCTTGGCCGCCGTCTTCTTGGCCGCCGTCTTCCTCGCGGCGGGCTTCTTCCGGCCGGCCGCGGGGCGCGCGGCCCGGGCCGAGACCGTGGCCGCCGGCTGCTCGTCGAGGAACTCGTCGAGGATCCGCCAGGTCGTCGTGCGCGAGGCCCGGCCGGTGAGCATGCCGAGGTGCCCGCCGGGCACCACCTCGAACCGCACCGACGGTGCGCCGGTGACCAGGTCGACCATCGGTCGGATCGCCTTCACCGGGGCGATCTGGTCGCTCTCGCCGGCGAAGACCAGCATCGGCACGCGGATGTCGGCCAGCGCGATCTGCCGGCGGTCGCCCATCCGGACCACGCCGGTGGCCAGCTGGTTGCCCTTGAGCAGCCGGTGGTAGATCTGGCCGAACGTGCGGCCGGGGTAGGCGGTCATGCTCGCGGTGAACCGGTCCACCGCCTCGATCTGGGCGAGGAAGTCGGTGTCGTCGAGGTTGGCCGCGATCGCCACGGGCTTGGTGACCAGCTTGTCGAAGCTCGACAGCTGGAACGCCCGGCGCACCAGCGGCTTGGGTGCGCCACCCATCGCGCGGTAGAGCTGGGTGACCAGACCGCCACCCTCGCTGAGGTTCAGCAGCGGCCGGATCGGGGCGACCAACGGCACCCGGGTCACGTCGACGGGGGAGCCGACCACCGTGAGCGACGCGATCGGCAGGTCCGGCCGGTCGGCGGTGGTGAGCAGGGAGAAGATCCCGCCGAGGCTCCAGCCGACCAGATGGACCGGCCGGCCGCCGGCGTGCTCGGACACCGCGGTGACCGCGGCCGGGAGGACCTCGTCGACCCAGTGCTCCATGCCGAGGGTGCGGTTGGCGAAGGAGATCTCGCCGTACTCCACGAGGTAGGTGCGCCGGCCCTCGGTGACCAGGTGCTCGGCCAGCGAGCAGCCGCGGCGCAGGTCGTAGCACAGCGACGGGGCGGCGAGCGGGGTGACCAGGAGCACCGGGTCGCCGGCCTCCTCGACGTCACCGGGCGGCCGGTAGTGGTACACCTCGCGCAGCATGCCCTCGTCGATCAGGGTGCGGGGCATCCGGCGCAGGTCCGCGACGCCGCCGTACAACACCTTGTGGGCGACGTTGCTGGCGGCAGAGACGACCTGGTCCGGCTTGGGGATCAGATCCATGCGGCGAAGGATACCGTCGCGTCGGTCGGCCGAGTTGGGGTACGACGGGCGCATGAGACTGTCGCGCGCCCTGAAGTCAGCACCTGTCGTGGCCCTCGCCGGGCTGGCCACCTACGACCTCGCCCAGCGCAAGCACGCGCTGCTGCGGAACTTCCCCGTGCTGGGGCACGGGCGGTACCTCCTCGAGGCGGTCGGCCCGGAGCTGCGCCAGTACATCGTGACCGACAACAACTCCGAGCGGCCGTTCAGCCGGGATCAGCGGCGCTGGATCTACGCCTCCTCCAAGCTGGAGAACAACTACTTCGGGTTCGGCACCGACAACGACGTCGAGCACACCGAGGGCTACCCGATCATCAAGCACCGCACGTTCTCCGACGTCGTGCCGGCCTCCTCGCCGCACGTGGGACAGGAGACCGCATTGCCCTCTGCGAAGGTCCTCGGTGGCCCCCGCGGACGCAGGCACGCCTTCCGTCCGGAGTCGCTGGTCAACATCTCCGCGATGAGCTTCGGCTCGCTCTCCGCGCCGGCGGTGGAAGCGCTCAACCGCGGCGCGGCGCTCGCCGGCTGCCTGCACAACACCGGCGAGGGCGGCATCTCCGCCTACCACCGCCAGGGCGGTGACCTGGTGTTCCAGATCGGCACCGCCTACTTCGGGGTGCGCGACGAGGCCGGCCGGTTCGACCTGCAGCGGCTCAAGGACCTCGTCGCCTCCGCTCCCGTGCGGGCGATCGAGATCAAGCTCAGCCAGGGGGCCAAGCCGGGCCTGGGCGGCCACCTCCCGGGCGCCAAGGTCACCCCCGAGATCGCCGAGATCCGTGGCATCCGGGAGGGCGTGGACTGCATCAGCCCGTCCCGGCACGCGGAGTTCTCCGACGTCGACGGGCTGCTGGACTGGGTCGAGCTCCTCGCCGACGAGACCGGCCTGCCGGTGGGCATCAAGTCCGCGGTCGGCGACCTCACCTTCTGGGAGGAGCTCGCGGCGCTGATGTCGCGCCGCGAGCGCGGGGTCGACTTCATCACGATCGACGGCGGCGAGGGCGGCACGGGCGCCGCACCCCTGGTGTTCAGCGACTCGGTGTCGTTGCCGTTCCGGGTCGGGTTCAGCCGGGTCTACCGGATCTTCGCCGAGGCCGGCCTCACCGACGACGTCACCTTCATCGGCGGCGGCAAGCTCGGTCTGCCCGACAACGCGGTCGTGGCGATGGCGCTGGGCTGCGACATGCTCAACATCGCCCGCGAGCCGATGCTGTCGATCGGCTGCATCCAGGCGCAGAAGTGCCACACCGACCGGTGCCCGACGGGCGTGGCCACCCAGGACCCGTGGCTCTCCCACGGCCTGGACCCCGCCCTGAAGTCGGTGCGTGCGGCCAACTACATCAAGACGCTGCGGCGCGACCTGATCAAGGTCGCCGAGTCCTGCGGGGTCGCGCACCCGGCGCTGATCGACGCCGACGACGTGGAGATGCTCTACGGCAACCAGGTCGCCCGGCCGCTGCGCGAGGTCTACGGCTACGAGCCCGGCTGGGGCCGGGTCTCGCAGGAGCGGGCGGCACAGATCACGGCGCTGATGGCCGGTGCGCCCGAGGGCGGCTCCGCGCCGCCGTCGCCGACCGCGGTCTGAGGCGCCGTACGGCGGTCAGCTGCGCCGGGCGGGCCGCAGCGTCTTGCTGTGCTTGGGGCTCTCCTGCGACAGCGCGCTGAGGAAGCTGTCGGCCCAGTCGGCGACGCTGTGCTCGGAGACGGTCTTGCGCATCGCGCGCATCCGCTTGTGCAGGTCCTTCGGCTCGGCCCGGATCGCCTCGAGCATCATCGACTTCATGCCGTTGATGTCGTAGGGGTTGACCAGGAAGGCCTGGCGCAGCTCGTCGGCGGCCCCGGCGAACTCCGAGAGCACCAGTGCGCCGTCGTCGTTGAACCGGCAGGCGACGTACTCCTTGGCCACCAGGTTCATGCCGTCGCGCAGCGGGGTCACCACCATCACGTCGGCGGCCTGGTAGAGCGCGGCCATCTCCTCGCGCGGGTACGACGAGTGCAGGTAGTTGATCGCCGGCCGGCCGATCCGCCCCAGGTCGCCGTTGATGCGGCCGACGAGCAGGTCGATCTCGTCGCGGAGCACGCGGTACTGCTCGACGCGCTCGCGGGACGGGGTCGCCACCTGGACGAACACCGCGTCCTCGACGGTGATGTGCCCCTCGGCGAGCAGCTCGCTGAAGGCGCGCAGCCGGGCGTAGATGCCCTTGGTGTAGTCGAGCCGGTCCACGCCCAGCAGGACGTGGCGGGGGTTGCCGAGCTGCTCGCGGATCTCCTTGGCGCGCTGCTGCACCGACTCGCTGCGGGCGAGGTTCTCGAACTCCGCGCAGTCGATCGAGATCGGGAACGCGCCCGCGGTGACCGTGCGCCCGTCGGGCAGGTAGACGGTGTCACGGTGGGTCTTGTGGCCGACCCGCTGGCGCACCAGCCGGACGAAGTTCTGCGCGGCGCCCGGCCGCTGGAAGCCCACCAGGTCCGCGCCGAGCAGGCCTTCGAGGATCTGCCGGCGCCAGGGCAGCTGCTGGAACAGCTCGGCGGGCGGGAACGGGATGTGCAGGAAGAAGCCGATCCGCAGGTCCGGGCGCAGCTCGCGGAGCATCGCCGGGACCAGCTGGAGCTGGTAGTCGTGCACCCACACCGTCGCGCCCTCGGCGGCGATCTCGGCGGCCTTCTCGGCGAACCGGCGGTTGACCACGACGTAGGAGTCGAACCACTCGCGGTGGAACTCCGGCTTGGCGACGACGTCGTGGTAGAGCGGCCACAAGGTGGCGTTGGAGAACCCCTCGTAGAACTCCTCGACCTCCTCGGCGCTCAGCCGCACCGGCACCAGCGACAGGCCGTCCTCGACGAACGGGTCGAGGTCCTGGGCGGTGCCGCCGGGCCAGCCGATCCACGCGCCGTCGTTCGCACGCATCACCGGCTCCAGCGCGGTGACCAGGCCACCGGGCGAGCGGCGCCAGCTGGTCGTGCCGTCGGGGTTCTCCACCCGGTCGACCGGGAGCCGGTTGGCGACGATGACCAGTTCGGCGGACTGCTTCGGTGCCTGCTTGCTGCTCACGGTTCGACCCTAATGCGTCATGGTGCGGTTGTGGGCCGTGTCATACCCGATGGACCGCACCTCACACGGTCACCTCGTCGGCGGCGTAGCGCAGTCCGATCCGGTCCCGGATCCGGTCCATCAGCCGCATGACGTCCAGGCTCTCGTCCAGAGGCACGAGCGGGCTCTCGACCTCCCCGTTGCGCAGGCAGCGCATCACCTCGGCGGCCTCGTGCGCCAGGCCGGTGCCCAGCACCTCCTCGGTGACCAGGTGCGACTCGCCGTCCGCCACCCAGCGAGCCTCGGTGGGGTGGTGGAACGCCTCGCCGATGTCGACGCGACCCAGGTCGGTGGCGATCGAGGCGGTCCGTGGGGACCAGGCCGTCATCGTCGAGGAGAGCGAGGCGACCGCGCCGCCGGGCCAGCCCAGGCTGACCGCCAGGTTCAGGTCGATCCCGGTCGAGGACATCTCGGCGACCGCCTCGACCTTCTCGGGCTCGCCGAGGAACAGGTACGCCAGCGTGAGCGGGTAGACGCCCAGGTCGAGCAGCGCACCGCCGCCGAGCTCGGGGGCGATCAGCCGGTGGTCCTGCGGCACGTCGACGAGGAAGCCCAGGTCCGCGCGCACCTGCTGGATCCGGCCGAGGTCGCCGCGGTCGGCGAGCTGCTTGAGCCGGCGCACCACCGGGTTGCACCGCATCCACATGGCCTCCATGAGGAACAGTCCCCGTTCTCGCGAGACCCGGACCAGGTCCTCGGCCTCCCGGGCGGTGAGCGTGAACGCCTTCTCGCACAGCACCGGCTTGCCGGCGTCGAAGGCCAGCATCGTGTGCTCGTGGTGCAGCGCGTGCGGCGAGGCGACGTACACCACGTCCACGCGGTCGTCGGCGACCAGCTCGGCGTAGGAGCCGTAGGCGCGGGTGCTGCCCGGGCTGCCGTGCCGCGCCGCGAAGGCCTCGGCCCGCGACAGGTCGCGGGACGCGACGGCGGCGAGCTCGGCGTCGGGAAGGTGCCGCAGCTCCTCGGCGAAGGAGGTGGCGATCTTGCCGGTGGCTAGGATTCCCCATCGCACGGGGCGGTCGGCCGGGAGTGGCTCGGCCACCCGCGGGCCGGGTCTCACATCGAGGGGCGGGAGGTCACCGAAGGGCTGCGACATGGTGTCATGACAGCCTGGCGAAACACCCCGATGCAAATGACATGGTTGTCGTTCGTCGCCTACGATGGGCTCCGAACGCTCAACGCCGATCGCAACCGCTGGAGTCGACACATGGATGCCGCGAACGCCCTCAACCGGGGCCAGGACACCCCCTCGGCCGAGGAGCTCTCCGAGAGGGACCGCGAGATCCTCAACTTCGAGCGTCAGTGGTGGAAGTACGCCGGCGCCAAGGAGCAGGCGGTCCGGGAGAAGTTCGACATGTCGTCGACCCGCTACTACCAGGTGCTCAACGCCCTCATCGACCGGCCCGAGGCGCTGGCCTTCGACCCGCTCCTCGTGCGGCGGCTGCGCCGGCTGCGCGCCACCCGTCAGCGGGCCCGCTCGGCCCGCCGGCTCGGCTTCGAGGTCTGACTTGGCCGCGCGGGCGCGCAACGAGCGCGGCGTCGCGCCGCCCACCCCGGTCGCGGCGCTGAGCCTGGGCGCGGTGCTGCTTGCGGGCATCGCCTTCCTGGCCACCGCCGGTGGCACCGACGAGCCGGTCGACGCGGCCCGGCCGGTGATCGCCACGCCCAGCCCGACCCCCACCGCGCCGACCCCGACGATCGCCCCGGAGCCGACCCGCGAGCGGCAGCACGCCGTGCGGCGCGGCGAGGTCTACGTCGAGGTCTACAACAACTCCGGCATCTCCGGCCTGGCCGGCAGCACGGCCAAGACCGTCTCCGGAGCCGGCTGGCAGGTCGTCGGCTCCGACAACTGGTACGGCACCATCCCGGCCAGCACCGTGTACTACCCCGAGCGCCTGAAGCAGGAGGCGCGGCTGCTCGGCCGCGACCTCGGCATCAAGCGGCTCAAGCCGGCGATCGCCCCGATGCGGCTGGACCGCCTGACCGTGATCCTCACCGCCGACTACGCGTGACACGCTAGCGGCATGGACTTCCGCACCCCCGAAGGTCAGCAGCGCTACGACGAGCTCGTCGCCGACGCCCCGCGCGTGGTCGTCGGGCTCGACTTCGACGGGGTGCTCGCGCCGATCGTGGACGACCCGGCCAGCGCGGTGATCCACCCCGACGGGCGGCGTACCCTCGTCGCGCTCGCCCGGCAGGTGCGCGGCGTCGCCGTGATCACCGGCCGGCCCGCACGCCAGGCGATCGCGCTCGGCGGTCTCGACGAGGTCGGCCAGGAGCTCGCCGAGCACGGCAAGGCGCTGCACCTGATGGGGCAGTACGGCAACGAGCGCTGGTCCTCCACCGACCGCCGGGTCGTGTCGCCGCGGCCGCCCAAGGGCCTCGGCAGCTTCATGGCCGAGCTGCCCGACCTGCTGCGCCGCCACGACGCGACGGACGCGTTCGTCGAGGAGAAGGGGCTCGCGGTCGCCGTGCACACCCGCCGGCTGGCCGAGCCGACGGCCGCGTTCGAGAGGCTGCTGCCGGTGCTCACCGACGCCGCCGCCCGGTTCGACCTCGGCGTGGAGCCCGGCCGGATGGTGATCGAGGTCCGCGCACCGGGGATGGACAAGGGCCAGGCGCTGCGCACGATCCACGCCGAGCTCGACGGCCACGGCGCGATGTTCGCCGGTGACGACCTCGGTGACGTCGAGGCGTTCCGCACGGTGCAGGCGCTGCGCGACGGCGGGCTGCCCGGCCTGCTGGTGTGCTCGGGCTCGGAGGAGCAGAAGGCGCTGGTCGAGCTCTCCGACATCGTCGTCGACGGCCCGCAGGGCGTGCTGGCGTTCTTCAGGCAGTTCGCGCGCGACGCCGCTGCCGCCGGCTGAGCAGCGGGTAGCCGCCGTCGGCCAGTCCCGCGCGGGTCTCGAAGACGTTGTACGTCGCGTGGTCGCCTCCGCGCAGGTAGGACCATGCCGCGGCCACGCCGTACATCGGCAGCATCGGCAGGCCCAACGAGACGGCGTACTGCCAGCTGTGCCGCTCCTCGTGGACCAGCATCCGCTCCCGGTCCGCCCACCAGCCGGGGTCGTGCCGGGTCAGCACGACGTTGCCGACGGTGAACGCCGAGGCCACCGGGAACGGCAGTCGGTAGCCGCTGGCGAGCAGGAGGCCCCGCGGACCGCGGGAGAGCCGGGCCCGGCCCAGGGCGGCGACCACGACCCCGAGCAACGTCGACCCGTTGACCAGGTTGACCGCCGCCTTCACCCACCACGGCTGCATGCGCCAGACGATAATCCACCGCGGCCTGCGTGCCTTCGTGGGTAGTGTCGCGACCATGGCACGCAAGATCGCAACCGCGGAGAAGGTCGACCGGGAGAGGCTGCTGGAGTTCGTCCGGCCACGGCACAAGGGCACGCTCATGACCCTGCGCAAGGACGGCAGGCCGCAGCTGTCGCCGGTGGCCTGCGGGGTGGACGAGCAGGGGCGCATCGTCGTCTCCACCTACCCTGAGCGCGCGAAGGCGGTGAACCTCCGCCGTGACCCGAGGGCATCGATCCTGATCCACTCCGACGACTGGAACGACCCCTACGTCCAGGTCGACGGCACCGCCGAGGTGCTCGACCTGCCCGACGCGCTCGAGCCGTTGGTGGAGTACTTCCGCTGCATCGCCGGCGAGCACCCGGACTGGGACGAGTACCGCGACGCGATGGTCAAGCAGAACAAGTCGCTGATCCGGATCACCGTCGAGCGGTGGGGTCCGATCGCCAGCGGCGGCTTCCCGGCGGACCGCGCATGAGCGACGTCCTCCTGGTCACCTGCTCGGCACTGCCGGACGGCGAGGCCGGCGGCGCGCTGCTGGTGGAGGAGCTCGCCGCCCGCGGCGTCGCCGCCCGGTGGGTGGCTTGGGACGACCCCGGCGTCGACTGGTCGGCAGCCCGGCTGGCCGCGGTGCGCTCGGCATGGGACTACTACGGCCGGCGCGAGGAGTTCCTGGCGTGGGCACGGTCGGTCGAGCAGCTGACCGCGCTGGTCAACGACGCCCGGGTGCTGGAGTGGAACACCGACAAGCTCTACCTGCTGGACCTGATCGACGCCGGGCTGCCCGTCGTACCCACGATCGGGGCGGAGGACGAGAGCGAGCTGCCCCCGGCCGTCGCGGCGTTCGACGCGGCGGTGGTCAAGCCACGGGTCGGTGCCGGTGGCCGCGGGGTGGTGGTCTTCGACCTGGAGCCCGGGGGGCCGGAGGGGCTGGACGAGTCCCAGCTCCAGATCGGCCCATGGGTCGTGCAGCCGCTCGTGGAGTCGGTGCGCACCGAGGGGGAGACCTCGGTGTTCGTGCTCGGTGGCCGGGTCAGCGCCCAGGCCCGCAAGGTGCCGGCGGCGGGCGGGGAGATCCGGGTGCACGAGCAGTACGGCGGTCGCACCGAGGCCGTCGCGGTGACCGCCGAGGCCGCCGACCTGGCGCTGCGCACGGTCGCGGTGGCCGAGAAGCTCCTCGACGCCCGGCTGCCCTACGCGCGCGTCGACCTGATGCGCCTGGCGGACGGGACGCTGGCGGTCAGCGAGCTCGAGGCCAGCGAGCCGGGGCTCTACCTCGACGTCGTGCCGCAGAACGCGCCCGCCTTCGCCGACGCGGTCGTCGCGCTGCTCGCCGAGCGGGCCTAGACAGACGAGAGGCCGGAGCGCGGTGTCCTTGCGGACTCCGGCGCTCCGGCCAAAACCCCGTCGCACCCACGAGGTGGATTCAGGCTAGGACCGCGTCCGGGGCCGGTCAATGGTGCGCGGGCGGTCGACCGGGGATCGGCGTGCTGCGGTCTAGACACCGGCGCGGGTTGGCCCCGGCCCACCCGCCTTGCACTCGCCCTGGTCGAGTGCTAAACATTGGTTAGCACTCTCCAGGTGAGAGTGACAGTTCAAGGGCCGGGAAGATGAGGTCCCGAGCGCCGGCGGGAAGGGACTGCCGGGTCTGCAGGGATCGTCCGTCGCGGGCATCGATCCGGTCCACTTTCAACTCTACGCGTGAGGAACCGCAGGAGTTATGTCGAAGCTTATTGCGTTCAACGAGGAGGCCCGGCGCGGCCTCGAGCGTGGCATGAACACGCTCGCCGACGCCGTCAAGGTCACCCTCGGCCCCAAGGGCCGCAACGTCGTGCTGGAGAAGAAGTGGGGCGCCCCCACGATCACCAACGACGGTGTGTCCATCGCCAAGGAGATCGAGCTCGAGGAGCCGTACGAGAAGATCGGCGCCGAGCTCGTCAAGGAGGTCGCCAAGAAGACCGACGACGTCGCGGGTGACGGCACCACCACCGCCACCGTCCTGGCCCAGGCCATGGTGCGCGAGGGTCTGCGCAACGTCGCCGCCGGCGCGAACCCGATGGGCCTCAAGCGGGGCATCGAGAAGGCCGTCGACGCCATCTCCGAGCAGCTGCTCGGGATGGCCAAGGACGTCGAGACCAAGGAGCAGATCGCTTCGACCGCCTCGATCTCCGCTGCTGACACCCAGGTCGGCGAGATCATCGCCGAGGCCATGGACAAGGTCGGCAAGGAAGGCGTCATCACCGTCGAGGAGAGCAACACCTTCGGGCTCGACCTCGAGCTCACCGAGGGTATGCGCTTCGACAAGGGCTACATCTCGGCGTACTTCGTCACCGACGCCGAGCGCATGGAGACCGTGCTCGAGGATCCCTACATCCTGATCGCGAACCAGAAGGTCTCCAACGTCAAGGACATGCTGCCGCTGCTCGAGAAGGTCATGCAGTCCGGCAAGCCGCTGCTGATCCTGGCCGAGGACGTCGACGGCGAGGCCCTGTCCACGCTGGTCGTCAACAAGATCCGCGGCACCTTCAAGTCCGTCGCCGTCAAGGCCCCGGGCTTCGGTGACCGCCGCAAGGCCATGCTGCAGGACATCGCGATCCTCACCGGTGGCCAGGTCATCTCCGAGGAGGTCGGCCTCAAGCTCGAGACCACCGGGATCGAGCTGCTCGGCCAGGCCCGCAAGGTCGTCGTGACCAAGGACGAGACCACCATCGTCGAGGGCGCCGGCGACGCCGACCAGATCGCCGGCCGGGTCAACCAGATCCGCGCCGAGATCGAGAAGAGCGACTCCGACTACGACCGCGAGAAGCTGCAGGAGCGCCTGGCCAAGCTGGCCGGCGGTGTCGCGGTGATCAAGGTCGGCGCGGCCACCGAGGTCGAGCTCAAGGAGCGCAAGCACCGCATCGAGGACGCCGTCCGCAACGCGAAGGCGGCCGTCGAGGAGGGCATCGTCGCCGGCGGTGGCGTGGCGCTCGTCCAGGCCAGCGACAAGGCGTTCGAGAAGCTCGAGCTCGAGGGCGACGAGGCGACCGGTGCCGCGATCGTGAAGCACGCCGCCTCCGCGCCGCTGAAGCAGATCGCGATCAACGCCGGCCTCGAGGGCGGCGTCGTGGCGGAGAAGGTGCGCGGTCTCGAGCCCGGCTTCGGTCTCAACGCCGCCACCGGCGAGTACGTCGACATGATCGCCGAGGGCATCCTCGACCCGGCCAAGGTGACCCGCTCGGCGCTGCAGAACGCCGCGTCGATCGCCGCGCTGTTCCTCACCACCGAGGCCGTCGTGGCCGACAAGCCCGAGAAGGCTCCGGCCATGCCGGGTGCCGACGGTGGTATGGGCGGCATGGACTTCTGAGTCCGGCACCACCAGCACCACTGCGAAGGGCCCCGGGATCTCCCGGGGCCCTTCCGCGTCTCCGGCCGGCGTGAGGCCCGGGCACTCGACTGTCACAACGGTTCACCTGACCGGTTGTGACAGCCGTTCTGCACCATGGCACGTCACAACCGTTCAGCTGAAGGATTGTGGCGTGGAACCTCGGAACAGTACGAGGTCCAGGCGGTCTCTCAGTCCAGGCCCAGCGCGGCGGCGACGTCCGCCGGTAGGGGCGCGGCGTCGGCGAGCCCCGGGGCGTGGCTCCGGGCGACGTAGACCCACAGCCCGTCGGGGCCCTCGGAAAGCACGGCATAACGCGGGTCGACGCCCTGCACCGCGAACGCCTCCACCGGCATCGCCTCCGCCTCGGACTCCTCGCCCCCGCCGGTGTCGTCGCACGGGGGCAGCTCGGCTCCCTCGAGCGCGGCGCCGGGCGAGACCTCACCGGCGTCGACCTGCAGGTAGAGGGTGTCCTCGTAGCTGACCGCCGCGACGCACGAGGCGGCCGCCCCACCCGCGGCCCGCCCCTCGCCGGACCCGCCGGCTCCGGCGTCGGCCGGGTCCGCTCCCTGGGTCTCGGGCTCGTCGTCGGGCGCGCATCCGGTCAGGGCCAGCGTTCCGGCGACCGAGAGCACGATCAAGGTGCGGGTGAGGCGGGTCGTGGGGCGTCGGGACATCGTGGGTCTCCTCGGGTCGTCGTTGGCGGTTCGACGCCGCGGAGGACGATCCGGTTCCCGCCGTGCTCGACGCCGAGGCCGAGGCGCCCGACGCCGCTGCTACCGGACCCCGTGCGGCCGGAACTGGATGCTGATCCGGGGCCCGACCGGGCGGGTCGTCTTCGGGACGGCGTGCTCCCAGGTGCGCTGGCACGACCCGCCCATCACCAGCAGGTCGCCGTGGCCGACGACGAACGAGATCGTTGACCCACCGCCGCGCGGACGCAGCAGCAGTCGACGGGCCTCGCCGAACGACACGATCGCGACCATGGTGTCCTCGGTGCGGCTGCGCCCGATCGTGTCGCCGTGCCAGGCGACCGAGTCGCGCCCGTCGCGGTAGTAGCAGAACCCGGCCGTGGTGAACGGCTCGCCGAGCTCGGTGCCGTAGTGGGCGCTCAGCCGGTCGCGGGCCTCGGCGACCAGCGGGTCGGGGAGCGGCTCGCCGTGGCCGTAGAACTTGAGCAGTCGCGGCACATCGACCACCCGGTCGTACATCTGCCGGCGCTCGGCGTGCCACGGCACGTCGTACAGCAGCCGCCGGAAGAGGTCGTCGGCGCCGGTGACCCACGCGGGGCGTACGTCGACCCATGCCCCGCGGCTCAGCGGGGTGCGCCGCACGGTCTCGCCGAGCTCGCCCAGAGCCGGTCCACCCGACGGTGCCTCCACGAGCTCGTCGAACAGGGAGGCCTGGAAGTCCACGGTCATGCCGTCAGAGTACGACGATTCGAACACATGTTCTAGTGCGGCGGGGCCGACTCGACGTGCACTCACGAACACCACCGACCGGGTCCACGCGCAGACCCCGTCCCGCCCCCGGGCGAGTGCACGTCCGTTCGGCCCCGGAGAGCGACGGGGTCAGGGGTCAGGGTCGGCTCAGGGGCAGGTCCGGGGCACAACGGTGGTCCTGCCGGTGCCGCGACGACGGCCCCCGCTCCTACGTTGACGGCCATGACTGCTGCACGCATCCACAACCTCACCAAGACCTACGGCGACGGCCCGACCGCCGTACGCGCCCTCGACGGCGTGACGCTCGACCTGCACGACGCGGAGTTCACCGCCGTCATGGGCCCGTCGGGCTCGGGCAAGTCCACGCTCATGCACTGCGCCGCCGGCCTCGACCGCGCCGACAGCGGCTCGGTGCTGATCGGCGACACCGACCTCGCGACCCTGGACGACAAGGGCCTCACCCGGCTGCGGCGGGACCGGGTCGGGTTCGTCTTCCAGGCGTTCAACCTCGTGCCGACCCTGACCGCGGAGGAGAACATCGTGCTCCCGCTGTCGGTGGCCGGCCGCCGTCCCGAACCCGAGTGGTACGACGTCGTGGTGGCCGCCGTGGGTCTGGGGTCGCGTCTCGGGCACCGGCCCCACGAGCTCTCCGGCGGCCAGCAGCAGCGGGTCGCCGTGGCCCGGGCGCTGGTGAGCCGACCGAACGTGGTGTTCGCCGACGAGCCGACCGGCAACCTGGACTCGCGCTCGGGCGCCGAGGTGCTCGGCCTGCTGCGCCGCTCGGTCGACGAGTTCGGCCAGACCGTGGTCATGGTGACCCACGACCCGGTCGCGGCGTCCTACACCGACCGGGTGGTCTTCCTCGCCGACGGCCGCGTCGTCGACGAGCTCCGCAAGCCCACCCGCGAGCAGGTGCTCGAGACCATGGCCGGCCTCGACGCCCGCGTGCCCGAGCAGGCGGTGGCCCGCTGATGTGGAAGGCAGCCCTCAAGAGCCTGCTCGGCCGCAAGCTGCGGCTGATGCTGAGCACCACCGCGATCGTGCTCGGCGTCGCGTTCGTCGCCGGCACGTTCGTGTTCACCGACACCCTCAGCCGCAGCTTCAACGGCATCTTCGCCTCGACCGTCGGTGACGTCGTGGTGCGTCCGGCCGGCGGTGTGGGCGACGACATCTCGCCGACGTCGAAGAGCGTCCCCGCCGACGTCGTCGACGACCTCGTGCAGGTCGACGGCGCGGCCCGCGCCGACGGCAACGTCACCACGTTCGGGGTCTTCGCGGTCGGTGAGGACGGCAAGGTCGTCGGCGGCCAGGGCGCCCCCGGTCTCGGCGGCAACCTGACCGACGCCCCGGCCGGCCACGGGATCGAGGGGCTCGAGGTGGTCGAGGGCGAGCAGCCCGACCGGCCCGACGAGGTCGCGATCGACCGGCGCACCGTCGAGCAGGCGGGCTACGAGCTCGGCGACGAGGTGCACCTGGTGACCTCCGGCGCCGAGCCGGTGCTGCGGCCGACCCTCGTCGGGATCGTCGACTTCGCCGAGGGCGGGTCGCTCGGCGGCGCCTCGATGACGGTGTTCGAGGAGGAGACCGCCCAGGACCTGTTCATGCAGGGTCGCGACGCCTACACCGACGTCTGGGTCACCGCCGAGGACGGCGTGAGCCAGACCGAGCTCCGCGACGCCGTGCGCGAGGTGCTGCCGGCCGGCCTGGAGGCGGTCACCGGTGACCAGGCCGCCGAGGACGCCGGGGGCGACCTCACCGAGGCGATCGGCTTCATCACGACCTTCCTGCTGGTCTTCGCCGGCATCGCGCTGGTCGTGGGCAGCTTCCTGATCGTGAACACGTTCTCGATCCTGGTCGCCCAGCGCAGCCGGGAGCTGGCCCTGCTCCGTGCGCTCGGTGCCTCGCGCCGGCAGGTGACCCGCTCGGTGCTGCTCGAGGCCGGCGTCCTCGGGCTGGTCGGCGCGACCGCGGGCCTGGCCCTCGGCGTCCTGCTCGCGGTCGGCATCCGCGCGCTGTTCGCCACCTTCGGCCTCGACATCTCCGGTCAGCCGCTGGTCTTCGAGCCGCGCACGGTGATCGCGTCGTACGCCGTGGGCGTCACCGTCACGCTCCTCGCGGCGTACCTTCCGGCCCGCAGGGCCAGCCGGATCGCCCCGGTCGAGGCGCTCCGCGACGACCAGGCTCTCCCCGAGGGGGCGCTGCACCGGCGGCTGCTCGCCGGGTCGGTGCTGGCCGTCGGTGGGGCCGGCGCGATCCTCGCCGGCCTGTTCGCCGACGTGTCCGGTGCGACGTGGTTCGTGGGCGCTGGGATCCTGGCCTCGCTGCTCGGCGTCGCGGTCGGCGCGCCGGTGGTCGGCCGGCCGGTGGTGGGTGCGGTGGCGGCGCTCTACGCCCGGCTGTTCGGCACCGTCGGTCGGCTGGCCGGTCAGAACGCGCTGCGCAACCCGCGTCGTACCGCGGCCACCGCCTCCGCGCTCATGGTCGGGCTGGCCCTGGTCACCACGATGGCCGTGATCGGCTCGTCGGCCAAGGCCAGCGTCGACAAGGCGGTGGACGAGCAGTTCCTCGGCGACCTGGTCGTCTCCAACGCGATCGGGATGCCGTTCTCGCCGAAGGTCGCCGACCGGATCGAGGCGACCGACGGCGTCGCGAGTGTCACCCGGTTCCGCTACGCGATCGGGGAGACCGCCGGTGAGCGCCAGGGCCTGATGGGCGTCGAGCCGGCGACCCTCGAGCAGGTCGTCGACCTCGACCTCCTCGAGGGATCGGTCTCGGACCTCTCCGACGGCGCCGTGCTGATCTCGGCCGGCCTGGCCGAGGAGCGCGGGATCGGCCTCGGCGACACCGTGGAGTACACGATGCCCGCCGGCGAGATGAGCTACGACGTGGTCGGGGTGTACGACGACAACCCGGTGCTGTCCTTCCCCTACACCACCACCCTCGGCACGCTCGTCGACGCCGGCTTCCAGGAGGCCGACAACTACCTGCTGGTCGACCGTGAGCGGGGGACGAGCACGACGCAGCTGCAGCAGACCATCGAGCAGCAGACCGCCGACATGCCGATGGTGACGGTCAAGGACCAGGAGGGGTTCGCCGAGGAGCAGCGCGGTCCGATCGACCAGATGCTGATGCTGATCTACGCGCTGCTCGGCCTGGCGCTGGTGATCGCGGTGCTGGGCATCGTGAACACGCTCGCGCTGTCGGTGATCGAGCGCACCCGCGAGCTCGGGCTGCTGCGGGCAGTCGGCCTCGAGCGCGGCCAGCTGCGCCGGATGGTGCGCCTCGAGGCGTTCGTGATCGCCCTGCTCGGTGGCCTGCTGGGCACCGCGATGGGCACGCTGTTCGGGCTGGCCCTGGTGACCTCGCTGCAGGACGACGGCCTCGAGGTGGTCGCGCTCCCGTACGGGCAGATCGCGGCATTTGTCCTGGCCTCTGGGGTGGTCGGCGTCATCGCGGCGGCCCTCCCGGCGCGACGGGCCGCTCGCCTCGACATCCTGGGCGCGATCGCCACCGAATGACCCGACGGCAGCACACGGCCCCCGTTCCCGGGCTAAGGTGAGGCTAGGGGAGATGGGGAGTTGGCGATGGGAGACGTGATCACACCTGATCGTGCCCGACAGCCTGTGCTCAAGCACGTACAGGTCCGGGAGTACGTCCGGAACCTGATCCAGGACGCCGAACCGGGCAGCCCCGCGCCGTCAGAGCGCGAGCTCGTCCAGCGGTTCGGGGTGGCCAGGATGACCGTCCGGCAGGCCCTCGATGCGCTCGTCACCGAGGGCCTGCTCGAGCGCGTCCCGGGACGTGGCACGTTCGTCGCACGGACCAAGATCGACGTACAGATCCGGCTGTCGAGCTACACCGAGGAGATGAAGCGTCGCGGGATGACCGCGTCGTCCCAGACCCTGCTGGCTCGGATGGAGGCCGCCGGCCCCGGGGTGGCGCGGGCGCTGGAGATCACCGAGGGCGACAAGGTCGTGCACTGGCAGCGGATCCGGCTCGCCGACGGGCTGCCGATGTGCATCGAGGACGCCTACATGGCCGACAGCATCGTGCCGGAGTTCCTCGAGTCGCCGCTGCCGGAGAGCCTGTACGCCGAGTTCAAGCGCCGCGACCTGCTGCCGACCTGGGGCGAGGACTCGGTCGACGCCGCCCTGGCCAAGCCGGAGGAGGCCGAGCTGCTCGGCATCAAGCCCGGCGACCCGGTGCTGCGCATCGCCCGGCGGGCGTTCGCGGGCAACATCGCGGTGGAGGTCTCCCGGTCGACGTACCGGGCCGACCGCTACACCCTGTGGGTGCCGATCTGCCGGCCGAACACGCCGGTGCGCAACCGCTGAGGTCGCGGCCCGGCCGGGGTCACCCGGTCAGGCCACCGAGCGGTGCCACCTCGATGCCGGAGGTCTCGCACACCCACATCGGGTCGGGTCCGCCCAGCTCGGGGTGGATGTAGAGGGCGTGCGGGTCGAGGTGGTCGCAGGCCCGGCACAGCGGCCAGCGGCCGACCCGTTCGAGAAGCGCGTCCTGGACGTCCTGCGCGACCAGCCCGGCGACGTACTGCCTGCCCTCCTCCCACTGGGAGGTCCACCAGCGCCGGGTGGTCACCGCCGCCTCGAGCGCGGAGACCGTCTCGGCGTCGGCGGCCCGGGTCGCCTCGAGGTCGTGCAACACGAGGGCGCGTGCCGTCATCAGGGCGTCGTCGGATGTCACGATGTCCATTGTGAACACAGACGGTGAGCACCGGCGCAGCACCGCCCTGCTCGAGGTGGTCGTGGTGCATCCCCGCGACGTGCCGGGTGCCGACGAGGGCGGCGCCGACCGGCTGTTCGTGGTCACCGACGTGACGGCCGGTGGCCTCGCGCCGGAGCCGTCCGTGGTCTCCGCGGTCTGCAAGGAGACCGAGGTCCCGGTTCGGGTGATGCTGCGGCTCAACGACGGCCTGAGCACGACCGGCGGCGAGCTCAGCCGGCTCGTCGGCCTCGGCGAGGACTACCTGTCCGTCGGCGCCGAGGGGCTCTCGTTCGGCTTCCTCACCACCGACCTCGAGATCGACGTCGACGTGTGCTCCTACCTCGCCGACCGGCTCCCGCAGGTGCCGTGGACCTTCCACCGGGCCGTCGACTCCGTGCTGAGCACGGACCGGGCCTGGCGCCGGCTGGCCGGCCTGCCCGGTCTGGACGCGGTGCTGTCGGCCGGTTCGCCGCGCGGGCTCGACGCCGGCTGCGACGAGTTGGTCGCGCGGGCGACGGCCGATCCCCACGTCGCGCGGCTCGTGGTCGCCGGCGGCGGGCTGCGGCCCGAGCACGTGCCCTGGCTCTCGCGCGCCGGCATCCGCCAGTTCCACGTCGGCTCGACCGCGCGGCCGGGCGGCTCGTGGACCAAGGCGTACGTCGACCCCGGTCATGTCCGGGCGTGGCGGATGCTGGTCGACGACGCGGTCGAACACGCCGAGACGGCGCACGGATCGACCGCGTGACCCTGCTGATCGACCCGCCCGGCTCGGAGGGTCACGGCAGGCTGTGGTCGCACCTGGCCAGCGACAGGTCCTACGACGAGCTGCACCGGTTCGCCGCGGAGCTCGGCATCCCGCGGCGAGGGTTCGACCGCGACCACTACGACGTCCCCGCCGAGCGCTACGAGCAGGTGGTCGCCGCCGGTGCGGTGCCCGTGTCGAGCCGCGAGCTGGTCCGCCGGCTGCACGAGATGGGGCTGCGGCGCCGCAAGTCCGAGGTGCTCGGCCCGCGACGACCCGGCCGGCCGCTCCTCCGGCCCCGGCGGCTCGTGCCCGGTGACACGGTGGCGGTGGTGGCCCCGGCCGGTCCCGCTCCCGTCGACCGGCTCGACGCGGGTCTGGCGGTGCTGCGCGGCTGGGGCCTGGAGGTGCGCGAGCTGCCGCACGTGCGTGGCCGGGACGAGGAGCTGGACTACCTGGCGGCACCCGACGCGGTGCGCGCCGCGGAGCTGACCGCCGCCTGGACCGCCCCGGGCGTCGCGGCGGTGTTCTGCGCCCGGGGCGGCTATGGGGTGCAGCGGATGGTGGACCTGCTCGACTGGCCGGTGCTGGCCGAGGCGGGCCCGAAGGTGCTGGTCGGCTTCTCCGACGTCACCGCGCTGCACCAGGCGTTCGCGAGCCGGCTCGGCGTGGTCACCCTGCACGGCCCGGTGGTGACCAGCCTGGGCGCCGGGGACGACGCGTCGCGCGACCACCTGCGGCGGATGCTGTTCGACCCGGAGTCGGTGCACGACCTGAGCCCGATGTCCGGGCGGGTCCGCGTCGGCGGCGTCGCCGACGGGGTGCTCGTCGGCGGCAACCTCGCGCTGCTGGCCGCCGAGGTCGGCACCCCGACCGCCCGCCCGGCCGCGCGGGGGATCGCGGTGCTCGAGGACGTGGGCGAGGACCCCTACCGGCTCGACCGGCTGCTCACCCAGCTGCTTCGCTCCGGGTGGTTCGACGACGTGCGCGGTGTCGCGGTCGGCCGGCTCACCGGCTGTGGCAGCGACGAGGCCTCCCGTCGGGTCGTGGAGGACCGGCTCGCCCCGCTCGGCGTACCCCTGGTCACCGACCTTCCGTTCGGGCACGCCGACCACAACCTCACCCTGCCGCTCGGGGTGCCCGCGCGGCTCGACGGCGACGCCGGGACCCTCACGCTGACCACCACACCGCTGCTCTGACCGGTGTCGTGCGCCGATCGGTCCGGATGAGAGGCTGCGGTGTGGACAGGCAGACGGTCGGGGTGGCTGTCGGCGGTGCCGCGGTCGTCGGTGTCGCCTTCGGCATGGCCCGCTACGCCTACGGGCTGACGCTGCCCGATGTGCGAGCGGAGTTCGGGCTCTCCGAGCTGCTCCTGGGCCTGATCGCCAGCGGGACCTTCGCGGGCTACCTCGTCGGCCTGCTCTCCGCGCCACGGCTCTCGGCGCGACGGGGTCCGCGGGCACCGACCACCGTCGGTGGCGTGTGCGGGGTCGTGGGCGCGGCGACCGTGGCGTTCGCGCCGTCGCCGTGGATCCTCGCAGCGGGCGCCGTGCTCAGTGGCAGTGCCGCCGGCTGGGTCTGGGCGCCGTACTCCGACATCGTGACCAGGGTCGCACCGCGTCGGCACCACCCCACGCTGTTGGCGGTGATCACCACCGGGACCAGTCTCGGTCTGGTCGGGCTCGCCGCGCTGGCCCTGCTCGCCACGTCGTGGCGGCTGACCTGGGCAGGCATCGCCGTCGCCGCCGCGGCCGCTGCCCTGCTGAACCTGCGCGCGGTGCCCCGGGTGGGTCCTCGCGCTCCGGACCAGGACACGTCGAGAGGGTCGCCGTGGCGACGAGCCATGGCTGCACCGCTGGTGTACGCCGTGCTCTACTTCGCCGCAATCACCGTCTACTTCACCTACGCCGCCGAGGTCGCCCGCAGCGGCGGGCTCGGGGCGTGGGCGGCGCCACTGCTGTTCGCCGTCATCGGCGTCGGGGGACTCGTCGCCCTGCTCACCGGCCGGATGACCGGTGCGGTCGGTACGACGGCGGTCGGCATCGGCAGCACCTGGGTCGTCGGCGGCGCGCTCGCCCTGCTCGCACTCGGACGCTCGTCGTTGCCGCTGACCCTGCTGTCCGCGCTGCTGCTCGGCGTGGGCTACATGGTGGGCTCGTCGCTGCTGGCGATCTGGACGGCACAGGTCGTCCCGGACCGCCCCGGTGACGGCTTCACCGTGGCGCTCGTGGTCGGTGCGGTCACGTCGATCGCGGCGCCGGCGGCGATGGGCGCGCTCATCCCGCTCGCAGGGCTGCCCGCGATGCTCCTGGTCGTCGCCGGAGTCGCCGGCGGCGGCGCCCTCGGCCTGCCGTTCCTGTCGCCGCGTCGGTCGGCTGAGGATGTCGGCGCGCCGGGACGGCGTCGCAACCGCTGACCGGACGCCCCCGGCGACGCGCCGAGGGCGACGGGGCGAGCCACCGATCTGAGTATCCGCACCCACGACAGGGCGGCAGGAGCCGCGGCAGGGTGGAGTCATGACCGACCGCCGCGCCCGCATGCTTCCCGCCGCGCTCCTCGGTGCCGGCCTGACCGGCTGCTACCTGGGGGTGTGGCAGGTGTACGTCGAGCAGGACCCCTGTGAGAGCACCGCGATGCTGGGCTGCATCGGCCGAGGGCTGCAGATGTATCTCGTCGGCCTGCCGGTGCTCTACCTGCTGTGGGCGCTGGGGATGCGGCTGCTCGGGGTCGCGCTTCCATGGCTGGCGCCGCTGGCGGTCGCGCTCGCCCTGCTGGTCCTGGCCGAGCCGGCCCAGTGGCTCGACCTCGACCTGTGGGTGTGGCCGGTGCTGCTCGGCGCGGTCAACGCCGGGTGGGTGCGGCTGGCCGGCCTGCGGGCTCAGCGCACGGTCGCGACGTAGACGGTGTTGGACCGGTCCTCGCCGCCGTACGGGTTGGCGAAGTTGACCACGTGGGCCTGCCAGCCGGCGAACACCTCGCCCAGGACCTCGCCGAACTCCTCGTCGGGCGGGTCGTCGGACCACAGCGCGAACACCCCGTCGTCGGAGAGCAGGGCGCGCATCCGTGCCAGTCCGGCGGCGGTGTAGAACGGCGCGTGGCTGGGGTGCAGCACGTGCCGCGGCGTGTGGTCCACGTCGAGCAGCACCACGTCGAAGCGCCGACCTGGCGCGGCAGGGTCGAGGCCCTGGCCGCCGGCGACCATTGCGAAGAAGTCACCGTGCACCATCCGGGTGCGCGCGTCGCGGACGAGCTCGGCGGCGCCGGGGACGAGCTCGCGTGCGTGCCAGTCGATGACGGCTGCGAGCGCGTCGACGACCACCAGCGACGTCACCCGGGGGTCGGCCAGCGCGGCCCGGGCCGTGCAGCCCAGGCCGAGGCCGCCGACGGCCACGTCGAGCCGGTCACGGTCGAGCGCGGCGAGACCGAGCCGCGCAAGCTCCTCCTCGGCGACGGTGAACAGGCTCGACATCAAGAACTCGTCACCGAGCTTGACCTCGAACACGTCGGTGTCCAGCGCAGGGTCGTGCCTGCGGCGGAGGCTGATCTCGCCGATCGGCGTGTCCTGCCAGTCGACCTCCTCGAACCGGGCGCTCATCGGGGCGCCTCCAGGGACTCCAGCTCGCGCTGCACGTTGGCGCGGGCCGCGGCCTCCCAGAGCTCCTGGGCCAGCGGCGAGTGGAACAGCGTCGGGCCTTCCAGCAGCGCGCGCAGGACGCCTGCCCGCCCGGCCCGGAAGGTGTCCTCGTCGAGGTCGGCGTACTCCTTGCGCACGCCGCGCACGTACTCGGCGTACCGCTCCGGCCCGGAGGCGAGGACAGCGAGGTCGGCGTCGCACAGCAGAGCGCCGGCGACGTCTCCGGGCCCAGGCCGGTGGTCGGCGGTGAGCCGGACCAGCCGGGCGACCTCGGCGACGAGCGGGTCCGGTACGCCGGTCGCGCCGAGCCGTTCCTCGGCGAGCACCGCGGAGCGTTCCTCGTCGTCGCGGTGCCCGTCGTACACCGCGTCGTGGAACCAGGCCGCCAGCCTGAGCGCGGTGGGGTCGACCCCGGCGGCGGCCGGCTGGGCCAGCAGCATGTCGAGGTGCGCGAGCACCTCGGTCAGGTGGCGGACATCGTGGTAGCCGCGGCCGTCCTCGGCGTAGGCCGCGACCAGTTCGTCCCGCAACGGTCCGTGCGCAGCGAGGATCCCCGGCCACTGGTTCTCGAGGGGCCGGTGGAGGGGCTGTTCGGGGGCGGTCACCGACCCAAGTCTGGCATCTCGGGCCGAACGGCCCTCCGGTTCGGGCGCCGCGCGGACCAAGATGGGGGCGTGGGAACGACCGCTGGTCAACGAGTCAGCCACACCGGCCTGAGCACGGCCGAAGCCGCGCGCAGGCTTGTCGAGCACGGCCCGAACCGGCCGCCGGAGGCACCACCCCGCGGGTGGGCCAGGCGGGTGCTCGACCAGGTCCGGGACCCGATGATCCTGCTCCTGCTGGCGGCTTTCGTGGTGACCGTGGTCGTCGGTGACGTCAGCGACGCCACGATCATCGCCGCCGTGGTGGTGCTGAACACCGGCATCGGGGTGTTCCAGGAGGTGCGGGCCGAGCAGGCGATCGCCGCGCTCGGACGGATGGCGGCCCCGCACGCCCACGTGTTCCGCGACGGCACCCTCCAGCAGGTGGCGGCCGCCGACCTGGTCCCCGGGGACCTGCTCCGGCTCGAGGCCGGCGACATCGTGCCCGCCGACGCCGACCTCGAGGAGGCCGTCGCGCTGCAGGTCGACGAGTCGGCGATGACCGGAGAGTCGGTCCCGGTCACCCGGTCCACCGGTGAGGAGGTGCTCGCCGGAACCGTGCTGACCAAGGGCCGCGGGGTGGCCACGGTGACCCGGACCGGAGCGGACAGCGGGCTGGGCAGGATCGCGGCGCTGATCGCGTCCGCCGGCGTGCGTCCCACGCCGTTGCAGCAACGGCTGCGGCGGCTCTCGCACCTGCTGGTCGGCCTGGTGCTCGGGCTCGCGGTGCTGGTGTTCGTGCTGGGGCTGCTGCGCGGGGAGCCGGTCACCGACATGCTGATCCTGGCCGTGAGCCTCTCGGTGGCCGCGATTCCCGAGTCGCTGCCGGCGGTGGTGTCGATCTCGCTGGCGCTCGGCGCCTACCGGATGGCCCGGCGGGCCGCGGTGGTGCGCTGGCTGCCGGCCGTCGAGACGCTCGGCTCGGTCACCGTGCTCGCCTCGGACAAGACCGGGACCCTCACCGAGGGCCGGATGGTCGTGCAGCGGTTGTGGACGCCCGAGGGCGAGGCGGTGGTCAGCGGCCACGGCTACGGTACGGCGGGCGCGATCGAGCCGCGCGACGGCGGGACCCCCGTGCCCGCCGACCACCTGCTCCGCGACCTCGTGCTGTGCAACGACGCGCACCTCGGCGGGCCGGAGGACGGCGAGTGGCACGTCGTGGGCGACCCGATGGAGGCCGCGCTGCTGGTGGCCGCCGCCAAGGGGGGTGTGGACGCCACGGCGCTGCGGCGCAGCTGGGAGCGCGTCGAGGAGGTGCCCTTCGACAGCGAGGGCCAGCGGATGACCACCGTGCAGCGCTCGGACCAGGGCTGGCTGGTGGTGTGCAAGGGCGCTCCCGAGGTCGTCCTCGACCTGGTCGGTGACGGTGACGGTGCAGCGGCCACGGCCCGGGCGGTGGCACACCGGCTGGCGGCCGACGGGTTCCGGGTGATCGCGGTCGCGGAGGCGACGTACGACTCCCGGCCACCGGGAGGCCGGCTGGAGCAGGACCTGAGGCTGGTCGGGCTCGCGGGCATCGCGGACCCGGCCCGCGAGACCGCGGCGGAGGTCGTCGCGGAGTGCCAGGCGGCCGGGATCCGGCTGGTGCTGATCACCGGCGACCACCCCGAGACCGCGCGGGCGATCGCCGACGGGCTCGGCATCTCCGCCGTCACCCCCGGCATCGCGCTGGGCGAGGAGGTCGCCCGCGGCGAGCACGTCGCCCGGGTCGAGGAGATCGGCGTCTACGCCCGCACCAAGCCCGAGCAGAAGGTCGACATCGTCCGTGCCTGGCAGGAGCGCGGCGACGTGGTGGCGATGACCGGCGACGGGGTGAACGACGCACCGGCGCTGCGCCGGGCCGACATCGGCGTGGCGATGGGACGGCGCGGCACCGAGGTCGCACGACAGGCCGCCGCGCTGGTGCTGGCCGACGACGACCTGCGCACCGTCGTGCACGCGGTCGCGGAGGGGCGGCGGATCTTCGCCAACATCCGGACCTTCCTGCGCTACGGGCTCTCCGGCGGGTTCGCCGAGGTGGCGGTGATCCTGGTCGGCCCGTTCCTGGGGATGCCGCTGCCGCTGAACGCCGCCCAGATCCTGTGGATCAACATGCTCACCCACGGCCTGCCGGGCGTCGCGTTCGGTGGCGAGCCGATGGACCGCTCGGTGATGCAGCGGCCGTCGATGTCGCCGCAGAAGTCGGTGCTCGGCGAGGGCCTGTGGCGGCAGATCCTCGGCACCGGCGTGGTGATCGGAGCGGTGTCCCTGGTCGCCGGGCTGCTCGCCGAGTCCCGGGGCGAGGACATCCAGACCTGGGTGTTCCTGACGCTCGGGCTCGCCCAGCTCGGCGTCGCGCTCGCGCTGCGGGCACCGCGCGAGGGGGTGGGGTGGCGGGCCCGTGGGCTGGAGGCCGCGGTCGCCGGCGCAGCGGTGCTGCAGGTGGCGGGTGTGCTCTTCGGTCCCCTGCGCGGACTGCTCGGCACCGAGCCGGTGACCCTGTCGGTGTTCGGCCTGCTGCTGGCGCTGAGCGTCGTGCCGGGGCTGCTGATCGCGCTGGAGAGGTTCATCGGCCGCCGTCGCGGTCTTAACGGCGTGGAAACACGGCCGTAGCCGCCCGGCAAGCCCGACCGGCTTGACTCCTGGGTGCACCCACCAGAGAGAAGGAGTCGCCATGTTGTGGCAGGTACGCGCACTGCTCGAGGACCGTCCCGGAGCCATGGCCGCCCTGGCGGCCGGCTGCGGCGACCGCAACGTCAACATCCTGGGCCTGCAGATCTTCCCGGCCGCGGACGGTCGCGTGGTCGACGAGCTGGTCCTGCACACACCGGGCGGCTGGGGCGCCGAGGACGTCGCCGAGCTGTGTGCCGCCGCCGGTGTCGTCGACCCGGCCGTCGCCCCGTGCTCGCCTCACGCGCTGGAGGACCAGCCGGTGCGGTACCTGCGGGCGGCGCAGGCAGTCGTCGACCGGCCGGACCTGCTCGAGCAGCAGCTGTGCGCGCTGCTCGACGCCGAGCCGGCTGACGGCGCTCCGAGCGGCGACCTGCTTGTCCTCGACGACCTGCGTGGCCCGCGGGTCGCGCTGTCGCGGACGGTGCGGTTCACCGACACCGAGCTCGCCCGCGCCGCCGAGCTGCGCCGGCTGGCCGCAGCCGCGCTCGGACCGGCCGTCGCGGCCGGCACCGCCGGTCCGCGCAGCGAGGCCGGCGCGTCGGTCACCCTGCGCCGCGGCCGGATCGAGGACGTCGATGCGCTGGTCGCGATGCACGCACGGTGCTCGGCCCAGACCGTCTACCGGCGCTACCACGCCCCGGTGCCCCACCTGAGCCCCCGGCTGGCCCGGGCCCTGCTCGCCCCACGGCGCGGCCTGAGCATGGTGGCCACCGTCGGCGACGAGGTGGTCGGGGTGGGCCTGGTCGCGTTCGAGGACGAGACCGCCGACCTGGGGATCATGGTCGAGGACCGCTGGCAACGGCAGGGCTACGGGACCCGGCTGCTCCGCGCCCTCGCGGAAGCGGCAGCCGGACAGGGTGTGCAGACGATCACCTGCCTGGTGCAGCCCGACAACCCGGCAGTGCTCGCCACCGTCCGCCGCGCCGGGCTCCGCGCCAGGGTCGGCTTCGCCGACGGGTTCAGCCGCTACACCGTGCCGGTCGGCGACCTCGCACCGGACGGCGCCGCAGGCCGTCGGGAGCGTCACCGCAACCGCCCCGCCATGGGCGAGATCACCGCGCCGCTCGTCGCGCTGCTGCACGACCGAGCGGAGCTGCGGGAGGTGCACCCCGCGGCCGACCTGCTCGACCAGGCGGTCCGGGGCGGGGCGTGACTGGGGCGTCCGGGGCCCGGCGAGATCAGCTGGTCGCCAGCTCCGGCGGCAGCGCCTCGGCATGGAGCACGACGAGCGAGGTGACCGCGCGGGTGAGGCACACGTAGAGCCGGCGCAGCCCGGTCAGCCGGTCGGCCTCGCCCGCGACGAGGCCGGCCGGCTCGAGCAGCACGACGTGGTCGAACTCCAAGCCCTTGGCCAGCGAGGCGGGGACCACGTCCAGCTTGGCGTCGACGGCGTCGGCCTCCTCGCCGAGCACGGCATGGTCGATGCCCTCGGCGACCAGCCTGCGCGAGACGGCGGCGACGAGTGCGTCGGGTGCGATCACCCCGACCGAGCCGACCCGGTCCAGTGCCCGGCGCGCGGCATCGGCCGCGGCGTGCACGACGTCGTCCACCCGGGTCAGCTCGAGCTCGCCGCGGGTCCGTCGTACCGAGGTCGGCGGTTGGAGGCCGGGCGCGATGTGGGGCAGGAGCCGGGCGGCGAGCTCGATCACCTCACCCGGCACGCGGAAGCCACGGGTGAGCTGCTCGACGTGCGCGGTGGGCTTGCCGAGGTGGGCCAGCGCCTCCTCCCACGACCGGCTGCCCCACGGAGTGGTGGCCTGAGCGAGGTCGCCGAGCACGGTCGTCGACCCGGTGGTGCAGCGCCGGCCGACGGCGCGCAGCATCATCGGGGACAGATCCTGCGCCTCGTCGGCGACGACGTGCCCGAGGCTGGGGGTGCGCGAGACCAGGTCGGCCGCCTCGTCCACGAGCACGGCGTCGGCGACGGACCAGCGCACCGAGGCCGGCCCCTTGGCGGGCTTGGCCCACAGCAGCAGTGCCTGTTCCTCGTCGGTCAGCAGCCCGTCTGCGGCCTGGCCCAGGAACTCGGCGTCGCTGAACAGCCGCATGACCAGCCGGGCCGGGTCGACCGCCGGCCAGAGCTGGTCGGCGTACTGCTTCACCGGACGGCTGCGCGCGACCGCGTCCTGCACCCGGTCGTCGGGGGAGTCCCCGGCCAGCTCCATCTTCACCAGCACCGCATGGGCGAGCCGCTGGGGCAGCATGGCCCGGGCGGCGCCGTACCGGACCCCGCGCTCGCGGAGCGCGGCGACGATCTCCTCGGCCTCGTACGTCGCGACCCGCCACCGCCGGGCGCCGCGGGGGACCACGAGGCCCTCACTCGGCGGACGCAGATGCGACCAGAGGGCACGCTCCAGTACGGCGGCCATCCGCGCGTCGCCCTTGAGCGTGGCCACGTCGGCCGGGTCCTCGCCCCGCACCACGCAGCGGGCGTTGACGGCGTGGAGCGTCTTCCCGACCAGCTCCTCGATCGTGGTCTGCTCGGCGTCGATCTCGCCGAGGGCCGGGAGCACGTCGCCGATGTAGCGCAGGAACGAGGCGTTCGGTCCCACCACCAGCACGCCCTGGCGGGACAGCTGGTCGCGGTGGGTGTAGAGCAGGTACGCCGCGCGGTGCAGACCCACTGCGGTCTTGCCGGTGCCGGGGGCGCCCTGGACGCACACCGAGCGGGCCAGGTCCGCGCGGACGATCAGGTCCTGCTCGGGCTGGATGGTGGCCACGATGTCGCGCATCGGGCCCACCCGGGGACGCTCGATCTCGGTCTCGAGGATCTCCGAGTGCGCCTCCTCGATCCCCTCGAGCAGCCGCTCGTCCTCGAACGCGGTGATCCGCCCCTGCTGGAAGCCGAACCGGCGCCGCAGCCGGACGCCCATCGGCTCCACCCGGCTCGCCCGGTAGAACGCGCGGCTGATCCGCGCACGCCAGTCGACCACCATCGGGTCGCCGGACTCGTCGGTGACGTGGCGCCGGCCGATGTAGAACCGTTCGCCGCGCGCATCCTCGTGCTGCTCGTCGTAGTCGAGCCGGCCGAAGAACAGCGGCACCGTCGGGTCGTCCTCGAGTGCCTTCATCCGCTGGTAGATCGTGGACTCGAGGATCTGCTGGCTGACCCAGTCGCCGGCCGCGGAGGTGTCCAGCGAGGCGGTCTTGGTGCGCATCCGGGCGAGCTGTTCGCGCGAGCGGGTCAGGTGCGCCTGCTCGCCGGCCAGCACGGGGTCGGGGGTAGGCACGCGTGGACCTCCGCGGTCGCGGTCGGGGTGGGTGGGCCCGACGACGTTACCGGTGCGCCCGTCGTACGTCATGCGGTTTTCGCGGGACCCGGCAGCGGGCGTAGAGAGCCGGCTCAGGACTCCGCGGCGATGTCGTCGGCGTCCATGATCCGGTAGGCGTAGCCCTGCTCGGCGAGGAACCGCTGCCGGTGCTGGGCGAAGTCGGCGTCGACGGTGTCGCGCGCGACGATCGCGTAGAACCGCGCGGAGCGGCCGTCCTCCTTGGGTCGCAGCAGCCGACCGAGCCGCTGGGCCTCCTCCTGGCGCGAGCCGAACGCGCCGGACACCTGGATCGCCACCGCGGCCGAGGGCAGGTCGACGGAGAAGTTCGCGACCTTCGACACCACGAGCAGGTCGAGCTCGCCGGTGCGGAAGGCGTGGAACAACCGCTCGCGCTCCTTGACCGGCGTCTCGCCCTTGATCACCGGCGCGCCGAGCCGCTCGGCGATCTCGTCGAGCTGGTCGATGTACTGCCCGATCACCAGCGTGGGCTCGCCCTTGTGCTTCTCGACCAGTTGCTGGACGACGTCGGTCTTCACGTGGGTGCTCGAGGCCATCCGGTAGCGCTCGTCGGGCTCGGCGGTGGCGTAGGCGAACCGCTGCCCCTCCGGCAGGGTCACCCGCACCTCGACACAGTCGGCCGGGGCGATCCAGCCCTGGGCCTCGATGTCCTTCCACGGCGCGTCGTAGCGCTTCGGGCCGATCAGCGAGAACACGTCGCCCTCGCGGCCGTCCTCGCGCACCAGCGTCGCGGTCAGCCCTATCCGGCGGCGGGCCTGGAGGTCGGCGGTCATCCGGAAGATCGGTGCCGGGAGCAGGTGCACCTCGTCGTACACCACCAGGCCCCAGTCGCGGGCGTCGAACAGCTCGAGGTGCGCGTAGCTGCCCTTCCGGCGGGTGGTCATCACCTGGTAGGTGGCGATGGTGACCGGCCGGATCTCCTTCTTGGTGCCGGAGTACTCGCCGATCTCGTCCTCCGTGAGGGAGGTGCGCCGGAGCAGCTCCTCCTTCCACTGCCGCGCGGAGACGGTGTTGGTGACCAGGATCAGCGTGGTGGCCTTCGCGTGCGCCATCGCCGCGGCGCCGACGATCGTCTTGCCGGCGCCGCAGGGGAGTACGACGACCCCGGAACCGCCGTGCCAGAACGACTCCGCCGCGTCGCGCTGGTAGGAGCGAAGCTCCCAGCCGTCCTCGCGCAGGTCGATCGGGTGCGCCTCGCCGTCGACGTACCCGGCGAAGTCCTCGGCCGGCCAGCCGAGCTTGAGCAGCGCCTGCTTGAGGTTGCCCCGCTCCGAGGGGTGCACCGCCACCGTCTCGTCGTCGATGCGCTCGCCGAGCATCGGCTTGACCTTGCGCGCCCGCAGCACCTCCTCCAGCACCGGCCGGTCGGTGGAGACCAGGACCAGCCCGTGGACGGGGTGCTTCTCCAGCCGCAGCCGGCCGTAGCGGGCCATCGTCTCGGCGATGTCGACGAGCAGCGCGTGCGGGACGGAGTAGCGCGAGTAGGCCAGCAGCGTGTCGATCACCTGCTCGGCGTCGTGCCCCGCGGCCCGCGCGTTCCACAGCCCGAGCGGAGTCAGCCGGTAGGTGTGCACGTGCTCGGGGGAGCGTTCGAGCTCGGCGAACGGCGCGATCGCCTTGCGGCAGTCCTGGGCGCGCTCGTGGTCGACCTCGAGGAGCAGGGTCTTGTCGGACTGGACGATCAGCGGACCGTCGTTCATGCGCGCGCCCCCTGCGCCGCCTGGGCACTCTGGGCTGCCTGGGCGTCCTGGGCGACCGCCCGCTGGCGGGCGCGGTAGGCCGCGACGTTGGCGCGCGAGGAGCAGCGGTCGGTGCAGTAGCGCCGGGACTGGTTCGGCGAGACGTCGACGAACACGTCCTCGCACGGGCTGGCGTCGCACACCCCGAGCCGGGTCGCGCCGAGGTCGCAGACCAGCGTGGACAGGCCCATCAGGGACTCCGCGACCAGCAGCTCGGCCACCGTGGAGTTCCGGTCGGCGACGTGCATGTGCCACTTGCCGGGCTCGTGGCCGGCGATGTACGGCGTGACCGGGTGCTTGGCGAGCAGCTCGTTGAGCAGCTCGACCACCCGGGCCTCGTCACGGTCGTTGGATGCCTCGAACACGGGCCGGAGCTCGCGCTGGAACCGGCGCAGCGCGGTGGCGTCACGCTCGACGACCTGCTCCTGCAGCCAGGCGCGCTCGGCGAGGAACCGGCGCAGGGCGGCGGCGTCCTCCAGCTCGGCGTTCACGAGGTCCGCGGAGCGCTCGGCGTAACGAACAAAGTCCATGCCTGGAGGTTACCGGCGAGCGCCAAACCCCTGTGGCGGTAAGGGGCACCGGTCCAGTCCGCCGGGGAGTCAGCCGGCGGGGGCGACGGCGGTGATCCGGTGCACCGCGAAGGCACGGACGTCGTCGGCGCGGTGGTCGAAGGCGGTGAGCCAGCCGGCGTCGACCTTGACCGGGTCGACCACCCGTTCGACGGTGGAGCCGTGGTTGTCGAGGTAGGAGATCCACACGCTGCTCCTGCTCTCCACCGCCTCGCGCAGGGCGGCCATCGTCGCCATCGGGCCGCCGCCGGCGACGGCGGCCTGAGCGCTGCTGCGCGGCCGGCTCTCCGCGGCCCGGTCACCGGCGCGGATCGCGCCGACCGTCGCGGCCACCCGCGCCGCGAGCCGAGCCGCCCCGACGTCCGGGCTCGGGGGCCGCTGCCGGGGCGGTCGGGCCCGGTGGGTGTCACGCCGCGCGAGCCGCACGGTGCCGTCCGGCGCCTCGACCACGGGGGCGAGGCCGAGCTCGCGCAGCCGCGGCAGGAGTACGTCGACCGGCACGTCGCTGACGACCACGGTCGGCGCGATCCGGCGCAGCCGCAGCCCGGATGCCTTGGGGTGATGGACCAGCTCGGCCAGTGCCGCCTCGTCGTCGCTGCGCAGGAACGAGCCGGCCGCCCCGACCCGCACCGTCCCGAACCGCCGGGCCACATCGTCGACGAGGTACACCAGCGGCTGCGGGACGGGGGTCCGTGACGAGGAGGTGAGGAAGCCGTGGACCTCGGCGGCCGACCAGCCGGAGTCGAAGCCCCGCCGCACCGACGAGGCGGTGAACCGGTAGACCGTGGCCCCGCCCCGGGACTCGATGTCGGCGACCATCGCCAGCTTGTGGGCAAGGTCGTGCTCGAGCGGACCCGGTGCGACGGCGGTGAGGTCGGCCTGGAGCAGGACGTGGTCGACCGGCTCGGGCAGCAGCGGCTCCAGGACCCGGGCGGCCTCCTTGCGCGGCTCGTCGGCCCCCAGCAGCGCCCGGCCGTGGGAGCAGAGCCCACCCAGGGCGCTCACCCCGAGCACCGCGGACTCGTCGACGGCCCACGCCACCGCCTCGGCGCGCTGTGCGGGACGGCGCGGGCGCAGCCAGCGCATCCGGTCGACGAGAGAGGGGATCCCGGTCGAGGCGGCCAGCACCGTGCCCGGCGGCAGCTCGGCGAGCTCGGCGAACGCCTCCTGGCGGACCTCGGGCAGCCAGCCGCGTTCGAGATCAGGGACCAGTGCGTTGACCGCCTTGCGGTTCTCGTCGCGGCTGCCGACCAGGCCCATCAGCCGCGGGCTGGTCAGCCACGCGTGGGCGAGCGAGGCCCAGCGCTCTCCCGCGGACCCGCTGCTCCAGATGTCGAAGGAGTCGGTGGGCAGCCAGGCGGCGTCGTGCTCCTCGGTGTCGCCGACGGCGACGAGACCGGCTGCGGCGGCCACCTCGACGTGCAGCGCGGCGGTGCGCTCGTCGACGTGCAGCAGCTCGGCGGCGGCCTTCAGGTCACGGACCCCGAGCCCGCCGGTGCGCAGCGCGGACGGCGGATGGGTGCCCCAGTGCTCGAGCAGCAGCTCGACGTGGCGGACCAGGTCGAACGCCGCGCCCGCCCCGGCTCGGTCGACCAGGGCCTGGTCGCGCTCCGAGGTGGCCAGGTCCGGAGCCCGATCGACCCGGTGCCGGGTCGTACGCCCGTCGCGCAGGCAGATCGCCACCTCGCGCGGGACGACCACGTGCTTGCGGTCCCGCGCGATCACCAGCCCGCGGGCCAGGAGCCGGTCCACCGGCGACTCCGACGTCGCCCGGCTCACCGTCCGGTCGGTCGACTCCACGGTGCCCGGCGCGGCGTCGCGTTCGAGGTGGTCGAGGATCGCCCGGGCGCGCTCGTCGAGCTCGGCCACCAGCTCCTCCACGGCCTCGCGGTCGCGGAGGCGGTCGCTGATCCTGGCGACGTCGGTGAGCCGGTCGCCGCTGACGTCGAGCCCGAGGTCCCGGGCGAGCGCGGCGACCCGGGAGGGCCCGTACGTCGACAGCAGCTGCTCCGCCGAGGGGCCGAGCCCGCTGATCGACGTACCGACGATGTCGGCGACCACGCTCACCGCCCGCAGCTCCTCGGTCGTCCCCCACAGCAGGGCGAGCGACCGCAGCTCGGAGACCGCCGCCTCGACCGTGGCGGGATCGGCGTGCAGGTGCTGCTTCAGGTCGGCGAGGGAGCAGCGGCCGCCGAGCGCCACGGCAGCGTCCAGCGTCGCGAGGCCGAGCACATCGAGCTGGTCGACGGCGCGCAGCACCGAGGCACGGGTGCTGGCCCGGGACGCGAGCTGGGTGGAGTCCTGGGGCGCGGGCACCGAGAGGTCCGGACGGGACTCGAGCAGGCGCGCGAGATCGGCGTCCGACCAGCCGCGGAACTGGTCGGCCAGGGTGCGCGGTGCACTGCTTCCGGCCATCCGCTCCACGGTACTAGGGTGCGCCGCATGTCTCAGGCCGCTTCGTTCCTCGACCTGCTCTACAGCGGCGCCTCCCGAGCGGCCTTCGATGCCGTGGTCGGCGAGGCCGAGGCCCGAGGGGTGGGGGGCGCGGAGCTGGAGGCGGTGCGTGAGCAGCACCGAGTCGCCATGGCCTTGCGGGAGCAGTTCGCCCTCCAGCGGCAGCGCGAGGCGGAGATGACCGCGCTGTACGAGACGGCCAAGGACCTCACCGCGATCCGCGACGTCGACGAGATCCTCGCCGCGATCGTGCGCCGCGCCCGCACCCTGCTCCATGCCGACATGACCTACCTCTCGCTCAACGACGAGGAGGAGGGCGCCTCCTACATGCGGGTGACCGACGGGGCACTTACGGCGGCGTTCGCCAAGCTCCGGCTCCCGCTCGGCACCGGCCTGCTGGGTCTGGTCGCACAGTCGGGTGCGCCGTACTACACCGACGACTACCAGGCCGACGAGCGGTTCGTGCACCGCGACTACATCGACACGGCCGTCGAGGACGAGAGGATCCGCGCGATCCTCGGAGTCCCGCTCGTGGTGGAGGGCAAGGTCATCGGCGCCCTCCTCGCGGTGCACCGGAGCGTGCGTCAGTTCCCGCCGGCGGAGGTCTCGTTGCTGACGTCGTTTGCGGCGCACGCCGCGGTGGCGCTGGAGAACGCGCGCCTGTTCGAGCGCACACAGGCCGCGCTCGCCAAGGTGGACGAGGTGAACCGGCAGATCCGTTCGCACAGCGAGGCGGTCGAGACCGCAGCGCGGGCGCACGACCGGCTCACCGAGGTGCTGCTCCGGGGCGGCCGGGTGCCCGAGGTGGCCGAGGTCGTCGCCGACGTCCTCGGTGCCTCGCTGAGCATCGACGACCGGGACGGGCACCGGCTGGCGACGGTCGGGTCGCCTGCGCCGCCGCTGATCGGGATCGAAGCGGCGGCCGAGGAGTCGGCCGGCTCCGGCCACAGCGTCGAGGTGCCCGGCGGGCAGGGCCACACCTACGTCGCTGCCGCGCTCGCCGGGACCGAGCGGCTCGCCACGCTCGTTCTCCATCGCGAGCAGGAGCCGCTCGGGCTCGCCGACCGGCGCACCCTCGAGCGGGGTGCGCTGGTGACCGCGCTGGTGCTGCTCTTCGGACGCTCCCTTGCCGAGGCCGAGGACCGGGTGCGCGGCGAGCTTCTCGCCGACCTGCTCGCCGGTCGCGGCGTCGACCCTGAACGCCTGGCGGAGCGGGCGCGCCGCCAGCGGGTGGACCTGGGCCGGCCGATGGTGATCGCCGTCGCGGCCGTGGACGGCCTCGACCGGCAGCGAGCCGCCCAGGTAGCCTCCCGGCACGCCGACGAGCACCGCGGCCTCGGCGGGTCCCACGACGGCAACGTGGTGGTGGTGCTTCCGTCGGCCGACCCGCTCACGGTGGGAGAGCAGCTTCAGGCGCGGCTGGCCGCGGCAGGCGGGTCGTCGACCGTGGGTGTGGCCGCCGCGGCGCCGGGGCTCGATGCGCTGCGGGCTGCGAACCGGGAGGCGGAGGGCTGCCTGCGGACGCTGGAGACGCTGGGCAGGCGGGGGGAGGTCAGCGACCCCGCCGGTCTCGGGCTGGCCCGACTGGTCCTCGGCGGAGGTGGTCGGGAGCCTCTCGACGAGTTCGTGGGGGCCACGATCGGGCCGGTTCTCGCCTACGACGCACGCCGGGGCACCGAGCTCGTGGCCACGCTCGAGCAGTGGTTCGCCACCGGCTCGCGGCCCTCCGACACCGCCCGAGCGCTGACCATCCACCCCAACACGGTCGCCCAGCGCCTGGAGCGGATCGGGCAGCTCCTGGGTCCCCGCTGGCGCGATCCGTCCCGGGCGCTCGACCTCCAGATGGCCCTTCGGCTCCATCGGCTCCGGGCATCCGGTTCCAACCGGGACACATAGTTCGCGCGAGAGTGTGGGGGTCGCGCACATACCTGTCGCCCACCGGCGCGCGTAGCGTCACCGGGCATGAGCAACGTCCATGAGACCCAGGTCACAGATCTCGCCGGTCGCGTCGCGCTCGTGACCGGAGGTGCCAGCGGCATCGGCCGTGCGGTGGCACAGCGGCTGGCCGACGCCGGTGCCCACCTGATCGTCCTCGACCGCGACGAGACCGGAGCCAAGCAGCTGGCCGCCGACGTCGGCGGAGACCATCTCGTCGCCGACCTGTCCGACCCCGGGGTCGTCGACACCCTCGGGCTGGCCGGCCTCGGCGTCGACATCCTCGTCAACAACGCCGGCCTCCAGCACGTGGCGCCGGTCGAGGAGTTCGACCCCGACCAGTTCGCGCTGATCCAGCGGGTGCTGCTCGAGGCACCGTTCCGGCTGGTGCGCACTCTGCTGCCCGGGATGTACGACCGGGGCTGGGGCAGGGTCGTCAACATCTCGTCGGTGCACGGTCACCGCGCCTCGCCCTTCAAGGCCGCCTACGTGAGCGCCAAGCACGGCCTCGAGGGGCTGTCCAAGGTGGTCGCGCTCGAGGCCGCGGGCCGGGGGGTCACCAGCAACACCGTGTGTCCCGGCTACGTGCGCACGCCGCTGGTCGAGGGACAGATCGCCGACCAGGCCCGTGCCCACGACATCGCCGAGACCGACGTGCTCAGCGACGTCCTGCTCGCCCGTACCCCCCTCAAGCGACTCGTCGAGCCCGAGGAGGTCGCCGACATGGTGGCGTTCCTCTGCGGTCCCGGGACGGAGTCGATCACCGGAAGCTCGTTCATGATGGACGGCGGCTGGGCCGCCGCGTGAAAGGAAACGATCGATGACAGCACAGACGCATGCGGCACACGCCTCGGGCGGACCGGCACCGGAAGGCGGAGAGTCGCGCACCCCCATCGTGAAGGTGGTCTTCGCCAGCCTGATCGGGACCGCCGTCGAGTGGTACGACTTCTTCCTCTACGGCTCTGCAGCCGCGCTGGTGTTCGGGGCGCTCTTCTTCCCCTCGTCGGACCCGCTCACCGGCACCCTGCTCGCCTTCGGCACCTACGCACTCGGCTTCGTTGCGCGGCCCCTCGGCGGGATCGTCTTCGGCCACTTCGGTGACAAGGTGGGTCGGAAGAAGATGCTGGTCACCTCCCTCATGCTGATGGGCGGCGCCACGATCGCGATCGGCCTGCTGCCGACGTACGCCACGATCGGCATCGCCGCGCCGATCCTGCTGCTCGTGATGCGCCTGCTCCAGGGCTTCGCGGTCGGCGGTGAGTGGGGCGGCGCCGTGCTGATGGCCGCAGAGCACGGTCGCGACGAGCACCGTGGGTTCTGGTCCTCGTGGCCACAGGCGGGTGTCGCGATGGGCAACCTGCTGGCCACGGGCGTGCTGTGGGTGCTGGCCGCCGTGCAGAGCCAGGAGACCTTCCTGGCCTGGGGCTGGCGTGTGCCGTTCGTCCTGAGCGCCGTGCTGGTCCTGGTCGGGCTGTGGGTCCGGCTCTCGGTCGAGGAGTCCCCTGTCTTCGCCGAGGCCAAGGCGGAGATCGCGCAGAAGCAGGCCACGGCCTCGCACATGCCGCTGCTCGAGGTGATCCGCAACTACCCACGCGAGGTGTTCATCGCGATGGGGATGCGGATGGCGGAGAACATCTCCTACTACATCTTCACCATCGTGGTGATCACCTACATCACCGAGTACGCCGGCCAGGACAAGGGGCCGATCCTCCAGGCACTGCTCATCGGCTCGGCGGTGCACTTCGTGTGGATCCCGATCGTGGGCGCACTCTCCGACCGCGTGGGCCGTCGCCCGCTGTACCTGCTCGGTGCGGTCGGGGTCGCCCTCTGGTCGTTCTCCTTCTTCGACCTGGTCGACAAGGGCGGCGCCGGCAACCTGACCCTCGCGGTCGTGGTCGGGCTCATGCTGCACGCGCTGATGTACTCCCCGCAGGCCGCGTTCTTCTCCGAGCTGTTCGGCACCTCGGTGCGCTACACAGGGGCCTCGGTCGGCTATCAGCTGGCCTCGATCTTCGCCGGCGCGCTCGCGCCGATCATCGCGCTCAAGCTGCTGGGGACCGTCGAGGAGAGCAACACGACAGCGGTGGCCGTCTACGTGTGTGCGGCGTCCGTGCTCACCGTGGTGGCGGTGCTGGCCGCAAAGGAGACGCGGGCCTCGTCACTGCGGCACGACCGCGTCGTCCGGGAGGCGCACGCCTGACCCGCCGGATCCACGACGAGGGCCCCACCACCGGTGGGGCCCTCGTCACGTTCGGGCGCTGCCGAGGCGGGTACGGTGCACGGCAGCCATGACTGCGACAGAGGTGCAACCAGCCCCCGTGCCCCACGAGGGAGAGGTCTGGTACGTCAGCTACGGCTCGAACATGTCGGCCGCGCGACTGGCCTGCTACATCGAGGGCGGCTGTCCGCCCGGAGGCAGCAGGGTCAATCCGGGCGCGCGCGACCCCCGGCTGCCGCGGCACAGCATCGGGGTGGAGCTGCCGGGCTCGGTCTACTTCGCCGGCGAGTCGTCCCAGTGGGGCGGCGGCGTGGCGTTCTACGACCACCAGACCCCGGGCCCCGCCGCGGGCCGGGCCTACCTGGTCACCGCGCAGCAGTTCGCCGACATCGCCGCGCAAGAGATGTTCCGGGTGCCCGACCCCGACGACCCGATCGAGGCGATCGTGCTCGGTGGCCTCGATCCTCACCTCGCGGGCCGCCACCACGTCGGCCCGGGCCACTACGAGACGCTGGTCGAGGTGGGCCGGGTGGCCGGGGCGCCGATGCTGACCTTCACCGCGCCGCACGGCATCGACCATGTCGAGCACAACGAGCCGAGCCCGTCGTACCTCGCGACCCTCGCCGCCGGCCTGCGCGAGGCGCACGGATGGGACGATGAGCGGATCGAGGGCTACTTCGAGCGGCTGAGGCCGCCGGGCTGACCGCTCGGCGCAGGATCCGCCCGGCCGGGTCGCGCACTGTGTTACAGGTCACTAACCTGCTGTCATGGAGTCCTACGCAGCCGGAGAGACCACCCCGCCGCTGATCGAGGAGACGATCGGCGCGAACTTCGAGCGGATCGCCCGCGAGCACGCCGACCGGGAGGCGCTGGTGGAGGTTGCGACCGGTCGGCGGTGGACCTACGCCGAGCTGGACCGGGACGTCGACGTGCTCGCGCGTGGGCTGCTCGGGGCCGGGATCGCCAAGGGGGACCGGGTCGGCATCTGGGCGCCGAACTGCGCGGAGTGGACGCTGGTGCAGCTGGCGACGGCGAAGGTGGGCGCGATCCTGGTCAACATCAACCCGTCCTACCGGACGCACGAGCTGGCCTACGCGCTGAACCAGTCGGGGCTGCGGCTGCTGATCTCGGCTGTGGAGTTCAAGTCCAGCGACTACCGCGCGATGGTCGAGGAGGTGCGCCACGACTGCCGGGCGCTGGAGCGCGTGGTCTTCATCGGTACGACGGACTGGGCCGGCCTGCTCGCGGAAGGGGAGGCGCTGCCGGCCGGCGCCGTGGCGGAGCGCATGTCCACGCTGACCAACACCGACCCGATCAACATCCAGTACACCTCGGGGACCACCGGCTTCCCCAAGGGCGCGACGCTCTCGCACCGCAACATCCTCAACAACGGGTTTTTCACCACCGAGCTGCTGGAGTTCACCGCCGAGGACCGGCTGTGCATCCCGGTGCCGTTCTACCACTGCTTCGGGATGGTGATGGGCAACCTCGGCTGCACCACGCACGGCGCGACGATGGTGATCCCGGCCCCCGGTTTCGACCCGGCCGTCACCCTGCAGGCGGTGCAGGACGAGCGCTGCACCGGTCTCTACGGCGTGCCGACGATGTTCATCGCGATGCAGAACCACCCGGACTTCGCCTCCTACGACCTGTCCTCGCTGCGCACCGGGGTGATGGCCGGCTCGATCTGCCCGGTGGAGGTGATGCGGCGCTGCATCGACGACATGCACATGGAGGGGGTCTCGATCGCCTACGGGATGACCGAGACCTCGCCGGTGTCGTGCCAGACCCGCAGCGACGACGACCTGGAGCGGCGTACCGCCACGATCGGCCGGGTCCACCCGCACGTGGAGATCAAGATCGTCGATCCCGTCACCGGGGAGACCGTCGAGCGCGGCGAGCCCGGGGAGTTCTGCACGCGCGGCTACTCGGTGATGCTCGGCTACTGGAATGATCCGGAGAAGACCGCGGAGGCGATCGACGCCGACGGCTGGATGCACACCGGCG
The DNA here is from genome assembly GCF_054781215.1 of Nocardioides pakistanensis. NCBI lineage: Bacteria > Bacillati > Actinomycetota > Actinomycetes > Propionibacteriales > Nocardioidaceae > Nocardioides > Nocardioides pakistanensis. The sequence goes on from NZ_BAAGUV010000025.1 coordinate 151,668, forward strand.
ACCTCGCGGTGATGCGCGAGGACGGCTACGCACAAATCGTCGGCCGGATCAAGGACATGGTGATCCGGGGCGGGGAGAACATCTACCCGCGCGAGATCGAGGAGTTCCTCTACACCCACCCCGATGTCGAGGACGTCCAGGTGATCGGGGTCCCCGACGAGAAGTACGGCGAGGAGCTGTGCGCCTGGGTCCGGATGCGCGACGGCGCCGAGCCGCTGGACGCCGAGAAGGTGCGCGAGTTCGCCACCGGCAAGCTCGCCCACTACAAGATCCCGCGCTACGTCATGGTCGTCGACGAGTTCCCGATGACCGTCACCGGCAAGATCCGCAAGGTCGAGATGCGCGAGGAGGCCGCCCGCCGGCTAGGCCTCGCGTGACCCCGGTCAGTTGACCGTGACGAAGGTCTGCTCCGCCGAGCCGGGGTAGCGCACGGCTCCGAACCAGCGACTCGTCGGGTCCAGGTCGTCCCAGCTCAGCTCGACCGAGAACGGCTCGCCGGAGAGCACCGGGACGCTCGCGGGGACCCGTACGTTGCCGGCGTCGCCGTCGCGGACCACCCAGCTGTAGAGCTGTGCGGTGGTGGTGGACCCGTTCGCGGCCTCCCCGGAAGCGACGTAGAGGGCGTACTCCCCGGGCTCGGGGTTCTCCACGGTCAGCTGCTCGTCGGCGCCCAGGCCGGTCGCCGAGGCGACGATCTCCCCGTCGCGGGACAGGTACAGGTCGAGGTCGTCGCTGTCGCGGCCCTCCAGCTCGAAGCGCAGCAGCGCGGTGCCGGTCGGGACCTCCACCGGGAACTGCGCCGTGTCGGCGTCGAGCTGCGGTGCGTCCGGCCGGAAGTCGCCGGGCTCCAGGGTGAGCCCGACCGGCTGGGCCGCGGCGAGGCCGGTGACCGCCACCTCGAGCTCGCCGTCGACGCCGGCGACTCCCTCGATCCTCACCGATCCGGCGTCGTTCGTGCCGGTCACCTCACCGGCGGTGGAGAGGGTCCGGGGGGTGACCACCATCGGCATCCGGGCCTGGTGGCTCAGCCCGGTCCACACCAGCGCGCCTCGTGCCGGGGCCTCGAGCTGGGCGGTGCCACGGTCGATCACCACGACGAACCGGCCGGTCTCGCCGGGGGCGAGCTGGAGCGTCCTGGGACGGACCCGCACGTCGAGGCCGGGGAGGCCGAGCACCCGCGCGTCGTAGGTCTCGGTGCTGCCGGAGACGTTGGTGACCCGGCGCACCAGCTGGCTGCGGCCGACGAGGTCCCCGACCGCGATCGAGGGCAGGTTCAGGTTGCGGGTCGGCACGGTTCCCTCGAGCCAGGCACGGTACTGCCGCGGCGGCGCGTCGAGGACCAGGCCGGGGTCGAGCAGGTTCGCGGCGTCGACCTGCCCGGCGCCTGCGGAGAGCGGCCCGGAGACCCCGGCCAGCTCCACCGCAGTGGTCGACATCGCCGACTTCACCATCGCCGGGGTCCAGGCCGGCCGCTCGCCGCGCACGAAGGCAGCCAGGCCCGCGACGTGCCCGGCGCTCATCGAGGTGCCGGAGCGCTGCTCGAAGGCGCGGCCGCCCGCGATGCCCGCGGCGCCGGCGGAGAGCACGGCCACACCCGGTGCGGTCAGGTCCGGCTTGAGCAGGCTGCCACCGTCGACCGGGGCGGGTCCACGGGACGAGAACGACGCGAGCTGCCGCACCGCGGTGTCGCCGGTGGCTCGGGGGTCGAAGGAGGCGCGCGGGTCGGCGGTCTCGGCGACGAAGTCCTTGATCGCCTGGCCGGCGGCGACGTCGACGTGCACGGTGGGGACGGCATGGAAGTCGGAGTCCACGCTGTCCGGGCGCACGTTGGCGAGGACCATGCCGACCCCACCGGCGCGCTGGACCGCGGTGGACTTCTCGACGCGCGCGATCGTGCCCCGGTCGCAGACCACGATCTTGCCCTGCACCACGTCGGCGTCGAGCGAGCCGGGCAGGCAGAGCCGGGCGTCCTCGGTGGTGCTGGTCTCGGCGACGGCGCTGGTGGACACGACGATGCCGGTGGGCGGCAGGACCCGGTCGGAGACCATCGCCCCGACGTACGTCTCGTCGCCCTCGAGCGCCACCGCGCCCTGGAACAGGCGGTGCGTGCTGGCGCCCACCGTGGTCACCCACGGGCTGGTGTGCCGGACGGTGCCCTCGCCGGGCCCCCGGTTGCCGGCCGAGGCGGCGACGAAGACGCCGCGGGCGGTGGCGTTCAGGAACGCCTCCTCGATGGCCCGGGAGTCGCCACCGGCGGAGGAGATGGCATAGCTGATCACGTCGACCCCGTCCGCGACGGCGCGGTCGATGGCCGCCACGGCGTCGGCGGTGGAGCAGCCGTCGTCGGCCGGGTCGGGCGCGGTCCAGCACACCTTGTAGGCGGCGATCCGTGCCGCGGGCGCCATGCCCGAGGCGTCGCCGAAGTCCTGGCCGTCGACCTGGACGGCGACGCCGTGGTTGCCGGCGGCGATCGCGGCGACGTGGGACCCGTGTCCGGTGCCGTCGCGTGGAGAGAGGTACTCGGAGGCGGCGAGGTTCTGCTCACCGAACCCCTTCACGAAGTAGCGAGCCCCGACCAGCTTGCTGTTGCAGTCGGCCGGGTCCCAGCTCTCGCCGGTCTCGCAGCCGCCGGCGAACCCGGCCGGCCCGCCGCGGGCCGCGCCGGGAAGCGCCGCGAAGCTGGGGTTCTCCGGCCAGATGCCGCTGTCGATGACGCCGACCACGGTGCCGCGGCCGGCCTGCTCGGGACCGCCGGTAGCGGCCCAGGCCTGGTCGGCGTGCAGGAACTCCGGTGAGTCGACCGAGTCCAGACGCTGCTTGGTGCTGCGCTCCACGAACGCGACGCCGGGTGTGGAGCGCAGCTGCTTGGCCTGCTCGCGGGTCAGCTCCGCGGCGAACCCGTTGAGCGCCGCGCCGAACCGGTAGAGCAGCCGTGGCTCACCCAGCTCGCGGAGCAGGTCGTCCTGGGCGGTGCGCATGCGCGCCGCGGTGCCGGGGCGGGGCAGGTCCTCGAGTGCGACGACGTAGACGGCCGGTGTCGCGCTGCCGGGGCTCGGTGGCGCCGCGTCGGCGAGCCCGACCGGTGCCAGCATCCCGAGGGCGGTCGCGACCGAGATCGCCAACCCCCGCCGGACGCGCGACAACGTGCTCAACGGGACACCTTTCGACACAACGATGCGAGACCGTGTCGGGACGGTCGGAACCCCCCATGCTTCCAGGGTCACCTGACGGATTCAATCGGTTCGGCCACATCGGCAGAACCCAGTCGTGGTGGGGACGGCCGCCGCCATATCCTGGGTCCGGTCAACGTGCGTCCACGCGCACTCGAGCAGATAAGAGGTCAACCGGTGCCAACGGGCAAGGTCAAGTGGTACGACGCCGAGAAGGGCTTCGGCTTCCTGTCCAAGGACGAGGGCGGGGACGTCTACGTCCGGGCCGGCGCCCTGCCCGCCGGCGTGGCCACGCTCAAGGCGGGGCAGCGGGTGGAGTTCGGGATCGTGCAGGGCCGCAAGGGCGACCAGGCCCTGCAGGTCCGGTTGCTCGAGCCGGCGCAGTCGGTGGCCAAGGCGATGCGCAAGAAGCCGGCCGAGATGGTCAACATCATCGAGGACCTCTACCGGCTGCTGGAGAACGTCGAGAAGGGGTACCGCGCGGGGCGCCACCCCGACCCGAAGACCGTCAAGCCGACCGCGATGCTGCTGCGCGCGCTCGCCGACGAGCTGGAGCTCTGACTCAGCCCCGACGTAGCGTGTGGAGCACCAGCCCGCTCCACGCGACGAGGATCCCGGCGGCGACGCCGAGGCCGAGCTGGGGGTTCAGCGGCAGCGCGATGCCGATGAACCCGCCGACCACCCAGGCCAGCTGCAGCAGGGTCTCCGCCCGCGCGAAGGCGCTGGTCCGGCTGCGCTCGGCGACCCCGCGCTGGATCAGGGCGTCGAGCGAGAGCTTGCCCAGGGACTGGGCCATGCCCGCGGTGAGTCCCAGCAGCACCGCCGTGGGCAACCCGTAGAAGAACGCCACCACCACCGCCATCGCGGTGTCGGCCAGCAGCGTGGCGATCACGGTGATCTCCGGCTTCACCGAGCGCAGCAGCGACCCGAGCGCCACCCCGATCGTGCTGCCGGCCCCGGCCGCGCCGACCACCAGGCCGAGCAGCAGCTCGGGGCGGTCCTCCCAGCCCGGGAACGGCCGGTCCCGGAGCAGGAAGGCCATGTACATGGTCAAGAACCCCGAGAGCAGGCGCAGCCCGGCGTTGCTGCGCAGACCCACCACGACCTGGTGCGGGATGCGAGGGCGGACCCTCGGCCCGCCCTCGGAGCGGCCCGCGACCGTCGCGAGGCCGACCTGCTCCTCGCCGACGGAGGAGTCGACCCGCGACGGGAGCAGGATGGCGAGGATGGTGGCGCCCACGAAGACCAGGAACGCGTAGCGCAACGACCACTGCGCGCCGAACGTGGAGGCAAGCACCGCGATCGGTGCGGAGACCGCGGCCCCGGCCACGCCGGCCAGGGAGATCCGTGAGTTGGCCTTCACCAGGGTGAGCCGGTCCGGCAGCATTCGGGGTACGGCGGAGGCACGCGTCACGCCGTACGCCTTGGACGCGACCAGCACGCCCAACGCGGCCGGGAACAGCGCGACCGAGCCCGTGAGCACCGCGTCGGCCAGCACCCAGCTGAGGAACGCGCGCAGGGCCATCGTCCCGCCGATCGCCCAGCGTCTGCCCTGGCGGAACCGGTCGAGGAACGGGCCGACCAGCGGAGCCACGATCGCGAACGGCAGCATCGTCATCGCCAGGAACTGCGCCACCTGCAGCCGCGCCTCGCCGGTGGGCACCTGGAAGAACAGCGTGCCCGCCAGCGAGATCGCGACCGCCGCGTCGCCGGCGGCGTTGAACGCATGCAGCTCGATCAGCCGGTAGAGACCGGTATCGCCGGCACCCTCGGCGCGGGTGGCCCGGCGCGCCTGCCGGTAGGTGTAGCCGGCAGCCCGGGCGGTGGCGCTGCCGGCGCGGCGGGCGGCCGTGGTGACGGCGTGGGTACGCCGGTGGGGCCGGCTCGCATCCTCCTCCGCCATGGGGCCCATCCTGCCCGCAACCACTCCCGAATGTGGCACCCGGGGAGACACGGACTCCGATGATGGGAGACAATCTCCCGGTGATGACAGCCGCTCGGACCTTCAAGCCCGACACCGTCGGCGTGCAGGCGGTCGACGTCGCCAGGGAGGCGTTGCTGCAGCTCGTCGACCCCACGGACGTCGGGGAGCACCTCGGCTACGCCAGCGAGGACGAGCGGGTCACCACCCACTACTTCGACTGCGTCCGCACGGGCTACCGCGGGTGGCGCTGGTCGGTGACGGTCGCACGCGCCGCCCGGCAGAAGCACGTCACCGTCGACGAGATCGTGCTGTTGCCCGGCGACGACGCGCTGGTTGCACCCCCGTGGGTGCCGTGGCGCGAGCGGATCCAGCCCGGCGACCTCGGCCCCGGCGACCTGCTCCCGACGGAGGAGGACGACCCGCGGCTGGTGCCGGGCTACCTCGCCGACGACGAGGTGATCGACGCCGACACCGTCCGTGAGGTCAGCGACGAGGTCGGCCTGGGCCGGCCCCGTGTGCTCTCCCTCGAGGGCCGTGACCTCGCGGCTCAGCGGTGGTACGACGGCAGCCACGGACCCGAGGCACCGATCGCGCAGTCGGCCCCGGCCAAGTGCAGCAGCTGTGGTTTCCTCGTGCGGCTCGCCGGTCCGCTGTCCCAGGTGTTCGGTGTGTGCGCCAACGCCTACGCCAACGACGACGGACGCGTGGTTTCCTTCGACCACGGCTGCGGCGCGCACAGCGAGGCGCGGCTGCACAAGCGGAACCTGCCCGCCCCGCTGCCGGAACCGGTGCTCGACACCCTCACCTGGGACGACCTCGAGCAGTTCTAGACGTCGCGGTTGCGGCCGCGGCTATGCCGTCGCGCCGCGGGCCTCGAGCGTGCGGCGCCGGCGACGCCGGCAGTAGTCCCAGCCGATGATGCCGAGGCCGAACCCGGCCACACAGGTCCACAGCCACCAGCCCCGGCCGCTCTCCTCCAAGCGTCCGTAGAACGGCAGCAGCAGCACGAACGCCAGCGCCCACAGCGCGGTGCCGACCGCGACCGTGCGCACGCCGTCGACGTCGAGCGGCTCCACGTCGGCGATGATGAAGGTGCGCCGACCGATCTCGTGCACCTGGACGTTCTCGACCGCCTCGCCCCCGGTGTCCTGCCCTCTCGGCTCCTCCTCCACGCGTTCCAACCTAGTCCACGCCCGGGCGCGGTGATCACGCAGCGCTGCGGCTCTGGCAAGATTTGCCGGCGGGTGAGCCCCGTACGGGGACTCCCTGTGCCGACCGGCGACCGGACTTCGACGAGGGACAGACGTGGACAAGCCCCAGACCACCGAGCGTGGCTCGACCCCAGCATCGCCCGTGGACCGCTACTTCAAGATCAGTGAGCGCGGCTCGACGCTCGGTCGCGAAGTGCGAGGTGGGCTGGTCACCTTCTTCACGATGGCCTACATCATCGTGCTGAACCCGCTCATCCTCGGCTTCGCCCAGGACGGTGACGGCAACTACCTCGCCGGCGGTGCGGAGCCCAACCTCGCCGCCATCGCTGCGGCGACCGCCCTGGTGGCGGGGGTGCTGACCATCCTGATGGGTGTGGTCGCGAACTTCCCGCTGGCGCTGGCGACCGGGCTGGGGCTCAACGCCTTCGTCGCGTTCACAGTGGCGTCCGGCATGTCGTGGGCGGACGCGATGGGGCTGGTGGTCCTCGAGGGCCTGATCATCCTGGTGCTGGTGCTGACCAACTTCCGCACCGCCGTCTTCCACGCCGTGCCCGCGCAGCTCAAGGTCGCGATCAGCGTGGGCATCGGCCTGTTCATCGCGCTGATCGGCCTGGTCGACGCCGGGTGGGTGCGGCGCCTGCCGGACGCCGCGAACACCACCGTGCCGGTCGGCTTCGGCATCAACGGCTCGCTGCAGGGCTGGCCGGTGCTGGTCTTCGCCGTCGGCCTGGTGCTGGTGATCGGGCTGTACGTGCGGCAGGTCAAGGGCGCGATCCTGATCTCGATCCTGGTCACCACGGTGCTCGCGGTGATCGTGGAGACCGTGGTCGAGGTCGGCCCCACGGTGACCGACGACGGCGTGAACCCGAAGGGCTGGAACCTCAACGTCCCGGCGATCCCCAGCGACGTGGTGGCCACCCCGGACTTCTCGCTGCTGGGCCAGGTGTCGCTGTTCGGCTCCTTCGAGCGGGTCGGGTTCGTGACCGCCGTACTGTTCATCTTCACCCTGCTGCTCGCCGACTTCTTCGACACGATGGGCACGATGACCGCGATCGGCGCGGAGGCCGGCCTCAACGACGAGGAGGGCGCGCCGCCGAACGCCAAGAAGATCCTGGTCGTCGACTCCCTCGCCGCCGCGGCCGGTGGCGCCGCGGGCGTCTCCAGCAACACCTCCTACATCGAGTCCGCATCCGGTGTCGGCGAGGGCGCGCGCACCGGCCTCGCGAGCGTGGTCACCGGGGTGCTGTTCCTGCTCGCCACCGTGCTCGCTCCCCTGGTGCAGATCGTCCCCAACGAGGCGGCGGTCCCGGCGCTCGTGCTGGTCGGCTTCCTGATGATGCAGCAGGTGAAGAACATCGACTGGGACGACGTCGAGATCGCGATCCCGGCGTTCCTCACGATCGTGTTGATGCCGTTCACCTACTCGATCTCGGTCGGGATCGGTGCGGGCTTCCTCTCCTACGTCCTGGTCAAGGTCGTCCGCGGCAAGGTCGGCCAGGTGCACCCGCTGATGTGGGTGGTCTCGGCCCTGTTCGTCGTGTACTTCGCGATCGAGCCGATCCGCAACCTGCTGGGGGCGTAAGTCCCGTGACGGGTCCCTCGCTCCGGTGCCAGAGTGGGGGACATGAGCACTGCGATCTCGGCCTCGGGGCTGGTCAAGACGTTCGGCAGGACCGTCGCCCTCGACGGTCTCGACCTGGAGGTGCGCACCGGGGAGGTGCACGGCTTCCTCGGCCCGAACGGGTCGGGCAAGTCCACCACGATCCGGATCCTGCTGGGGCTGCTCCGCGCCGACAGCGGCTCGGCGACGGTGCTCGGCGCCGACCCCTGGCGTGACGCGGCGGAGCTGCACAAGCGGCTGGCCTACGTGCCCGGCGAGGTGGCCCTGTGGCCGAACCTCACCGGCGGCGAGGTGATCGACCTGCTCGCCCGGCTCCGCGGCGGCCTGGACAAGAAGCGGCGAGCCGAGCTGCTCGAGCGGTTCGACCTCGACCCGACGAAGAAGACCCGCAGCTACTCCAAGGGCAACCGGCAGAAGGTCGCGCTGGTGGCCGCGCTCGCCTCCGACGTCGAGCTGTTCCTGCTCGACGAGCCGACCTCCGGCCTCGACCCGATCATGGAGGCCGCCTTCCAGGCCTCGGTCGGTGAGCTGCGCGCCCAAGGGCGCACCGTGCTGCTGTCGAGCCACATCCTCGCCGAGGCCGAGGCGCTGTCGGACCGGGTCAGCATCATCCGCGCCGGCCGGGTCGTCCAGAGCGGCACGCTCAAGGAGCTGCGCCACCTGACCCGCACCTCGGTGACGGTCTCCACCGAACGATCCCCGGACCGCATCCAGGAGGTGCCCGGCGTCGCGCACGTGATGCACGAGGACGGGCACGTCTCCTTCGACGTCGACACCGACCACCTCGACGACGCGATGGACTACCTGGCCCCGCTGAAGATCACCTCCCTGGTCAGCCACCCGCCGACGCTGGAGGAGCTGTTCCTGCGCGAGTTCGGCGAGCAGGTCCCCGCGGAGGAGGCCGAGCGGTGAAGGCGCTGACCGGCGTCGGCCCGTTGCTGCGGTTCGTGCTCCGGCGCGACCGGATCTACCTGCCCGTGTGGATCCTGGCGCTGACCGCGACCGTGTACGCCTCGATCGCTGCGGTACGCCGCACCTACGACACCCCCGCCGAGATCCTGTCCTACGCGAAGAACGTCGGCGGCTCGCCCGCGTCGGTCGCCATGGCGGGCCCCCCGGTGGCGCTGGAGCAGGTCGGCGGGATCCTGATCTACGAGACCAGCCTCACCGCCCTGATCGGGGTGGCGCTGATGGCGGTGTTCACGGTGATGCGGCACACCCGCCGCGAGGAGGACGCCGGACGGGTCGAGCTGCTCGGCTCCACGGTCGTCTCCCGGCACGCCGTCGTGACCGCCGCCGCCATCGTCTCCGGCCTCGCCTCGGTGCTCGTCGGCGCCGGCGTCGCGGCGTCCTTCGTCGCCGAGCAGCAGCCGCTGCGCGAGTCGGTGCTCTACGGCGCCTCGATCGCCGCGATGGGCGTGGTGTTCACGGCCGTCGCGGCTGTGGCTGCGCAGCTGATGAGCCACGGTCGTGGAGCGGTCGGGTTGTCGCTGGCCGTGCTGGCCCTCGCCTACGGCCTGCGCGCCGTCGGCGACATCCAGGAGAACTTCCTCAGCTGGCTCTCGCCGATGGGCTGGTCGCAGCAGGTCCGGGTGTACGACGACAACCGGTGGTGGCCGTTGGCCCTGTCGGTGCTGCTGAGCGTCGTACTCATGGGGGCCGCGGTGGCGCTCGAGAGCCGTCGCGACCTCGGGTCCGGTGTCTTCCCTGCCCGACCCGGGCCGGCCGAGGCAAGGCCGAGGCTGGGCACCGTGGTGGGACTCTCCTGGCGGCTGCAGCGGGGCTCGATCCTCGGCTGGTCGGTAGGCCTGTTCGCGATCGGGCTGCTCTACGGGTCCTTCAGCCGGTCGATCGAGAACATGATCGAGGACAACCCCGAGCTGGAGCAGTACTTCGCCCAGACGGGCGCCTCCAGCATCGTCGAGGCATTCTTCGCCACGGCGATGCTGCTGATGGCGATCGCGGCCTCCGGGTTCGCGGTGTCCTCGGCCCTGCGCACGCGCGCCGAGGAGTCCGCCGACCGGCTCGAGTCGGTGCTCGCCACGGCGGTGTCGCGCCCGCGCTGGCTCCTCGGCAGCCTGCTGGTGACGCTGCTCGGCACCGCGGTCGTGGTCGGCGTCAGCGGGCTGGGAATCGGCATCTCCTACGCGGCGACGGCCGGTGAGAGCGCCGACGTCCTCCGGATGACCGGGTACGCGCTGGCCTACCTCCCCGCCCCACTCCTCCTCGCGGCCCTTGCGGTGCTGCTGGTCGGCTGGCTGCCCAGGGCCTCTGGCGCGGCGTGGGCTGCGCTCGCCCTGGTGTTCGTGATCGGCTGGCTCGGGGACCTGCTCGAGCTGCCGACATGGGTCGACGACATCTCGCCGTTCAGCCACCTGCCCGCCGCGCCGGCCGAGGAGCTGCAGCTGCTGCCGGCCGCGGTGCTGTCGGCGCTGGTGCTCGGCACGGTGCTGCTGGGCGGTGTCGGGTTCCGCCGTCGGGACATCGGCTGACTGTTCGACCGATGATCTGGTAAGGCACCCCTCTTAGTCACAAGTGACGAGGCATCCGAGGTCGTCAGGCACTGTCCGGACATATGCGGCGGGACGAGACTCGTAGCGACGAGTGGACATCCGGGGGGCCTTGGATGGGCTCAAGTCGCGACAACGGCGCACGGATCGGGCTCTGGGGGGACACCGCATCGGCGGCAGCGGGGGCTGGCGGCGATCACGACTATCTCCGGCATTCGCCATCGAACAGTGTCGACCGGCCGAGGGGGGCAGGTCGGGGCGGGATGGAGAAGTCATGAACCTCAGATCGCGCGGCGGTGGGGCGCTCGCAGCCGCCCTGGCAGTGGCGCTGCTGGTGCCGCAGGCGGCACTGGCTGCCGAGGACGGCGAAGGTCACTACGGCGGCGGTAACGGCAGTGGCCAGGGCGGCGGTGGCCAGGGCGGCGGTGGCGCCGGCGAGGACGGGGGCAAGGACGGCTCGACCGGGTCGATCTACTCCGACCTCGTGATCGCCCTGCGCGACGCCAAGGGCGTGCCGGTCCTGAAGGAGTACGACGTACCGGCGACCGAGGAGGAAGAGGCCACCACGGAGTACTGCGTGCAGCCGGTCTCCTATGAGCCGGTGCCCGGTCTCACGGCCGAGAAGAACCCGGTCGACCAGCGGGACGTCTACGTGATCCCGCTGCAGGGGGAGTGGTGGACGGCTCCGCCGGCCGGTGGGCTGCCCGTCGAGGAGATCGAGACGTGCGACCCGCAGCCGCAGTACGCGATGTTCGTGCACGAGGCCGAGCTCGAGCGGCTGAACATGGCGCGGACCGCCGACGACGTGATCGCGCGCAAGCAGGCCGATGTCGAGGAGAAGCTGCGGCTGGGTTCTGACGTGGCGCTCGAGGCGGCCGGCCGGATCGCCATCGACGGCGAGATGCTCGACGCCTCGCCCGAGTACGCCGGGATCTACCAGTCCCTGATGTACTCCGGCACGATCCCGGGCCTGCAGTTCCACGTGGACACTGCCAACCCGGACGCACCCAAGGCGGCTCCACCGGCCGAGATCGGACCGGACGCCACCACGCACGGCTTCCGCAACAGCCGCTTCGACGCGTGGGAGCTCGCCGCAACGGCGATCGGCGTCGCGGCCAGCAAGACCATGCCGATCTCGCTGGACGCGGTCATCTACTACAACCAGGTGATCGGTTTCCCGCCCGAGGAGACCACCGCAGCGGCGGCGGAGGGCACCGGTGGGACGGGTGGCAGCCCGAGCACCGAGGAGCCGAGGCAGATAGACGAGGACTGGCTCCCCATGATCAAGTTCGTCGAGGACACCACGGGCAAGCGGTACGTCGACTACACCGGTTTCAGCTACAACCGCGCCGACACGTTCCCCGGCAGCATGACGATCCTCAACGTCGACAAGATGAGGTGGGAGGTCAAGCCCTACATCGGCACGGTTCCGTTCCTGGACCTCTCCGGTGACAAGAACCCGGACACCGAGACGCTGACCGGCGTGGTGGCGTTCGCCCAGCTCGCCGACGACGTGCGCTCGCTGATCAACTACTACCACGTGATCGAGGGCATCCCCGGGATCTACATGGACCCGGTGGGCATCGACACGACCGCCGCCCAGCTGAAGCGGATCACCGATCCGGCCGTTGACCTCGGCACGCTGCCGAGCGCGGTCTTCCCGACCGAGCCGTTCCAGGTGACGGCGTCGCTGTTCAACCCGTGGGGTGGCAGCGTCATCGAGCAGACGAACCTCAAGGTCACGGTGGATGCAGGCGAGGCAGTGCTCGACGTCGGCGACGTGACAGCCGTCTCTCGCCCCACGGACGCGGACCCGAACAGCTGGGACCTGCCGTTCGAGGCGGTCAGTGGAGACCTGGTCGGGTACTGGGGACCGGCGGGTGGCTTCCAGGTCAAGCCCGGCGACAAGTACGTCACCACGTTCGACGCCAAGCTCGCCGCCGACGCTCCCGTCGGTGACTACAGCGTGACGCTGGAGCTGGTGGGCGACCCCACCGAGGCGACTCCCGAGGCGGGCATCAAGACGCTGGCGGCCGACACCGACACGCTCAACGTCATGGCGAACGCGCCGACGGTGCTCTGGGGCGCGACGATCCCGAAGCTGCTGACCCAGGCTGCTCAGCTGCAGCTTCCGGTACGCGTCTACGAGCCCACTCCGGCGCCTGCTCCGGAGCCCGAGGCAACCACGACGGAGGACCGCGTGCTCCAGCTGACGATCACCGGGCCTGACGACGACGGAGTTGCCACGACCCCCGAGCAGCTGAAGGCCACCGACGTGCGCATCTACGGCGAGCAGGTCAAGGTCACCCAGACCACCGACTCCGCTGCCGAGGCCGACGTGGCCGCTGCCGCGGAGGCACAACCCGTCACCGACATGGCGCGGATGACCCTGGCACCCACGTCGGACACGACCGACAACAAGCTGGTCGGGACCTGGACCGTGCCGTGGAAGGTGGGGTACAGCGACATCCTCTGGTACGTCTCGGTGATCGACGGCGCACCGGTGGGGACCTACCAGTTCGACCTCGAGCTGCTCGGCGTCCAGAGCGTCAAGCCCGCGACCCAGGTCACCACCGTGCTGGCTCCTGCCGAGCACGGCCAGAAGCCTCCCGGCACCGGTGAGGACGACGGCGGCGACGGCGGCGGACCCGTCACGCCTCCCGGCACCGGCTCCGGTGGCGGCGGCGAAGGTGACGACGGCGACGACGGCGATGGCGACGGCGATGGTGGCGGCGGGCCCGTGACGCCTCCTCCGGGTGGCTCGGACGGCCCCGACAAGGGTGTCCACCGCGCCGGCGGCACCGACAAGATCGCGACCGGCGTGCTGCTCTCGCAGGAGCGGTTCGACGACGGCGAGGCGGACGCGGCGGTCATCGCCCGCTCGGACGACTACGCCGACGCGCTCGCAGCCATCCCGCTGGTCGATGCGGAGAACGCCACGCTCCTGCTGGCCGGAAGCTCGCTCGACAAGCGAGTGCTCGACGAGGTGAAGCGGGCGGTCGCGGCGAACGGCACCGTCTACATCGTCGGCGGTGACAAGGCGGTCTCGCCCAAGGTCGAAGCCGCCTTGAAGGCGACCGGCCGCAAGGTGGTCCGGCTCGCAGGCACGACCCGGTACGCCACCGCGGTGAAGGTCGCCGGCGCCCTGGGCACGCCGAAGGCGATCCTGCTGGCCACCGGCCGCGACTTCGCGGACGCGCTGGCAGGCGGCACGGCGGCGGCGCACCTCGACGGTGTGCTGCTGCTCACCGACGGCAAGGTGATGCCGAAGGCCACAGCGGGGTACCTGGCTCAGCACAGGACCAAGGCCGCCTACGCCCTGGGTGGGCCTGCCGCGGCCGCGGCTCCGAAGGCGACGAGGGTCGTCGGCACCGACCGTTACGACACGGCCGTTCGGGTCGCGAAGCGCTTCCTCAAGAACCCGGCGGGTGCGTCGGTGGCGGCGGGGACCCGGTTCGAGGACGCGCTGAGCGGTGGCGCGGATGCCGCGGCGCAGGGCTGGCCGTTGCTGCTCACCATGCCGGACCGGCTGCACGCGGCAACCGCGAAGTACGTGACCGAGACCAGGTCGGTCGCGGCGGTGGACGTGTACGGCGGGCCGAAGGCGATCCACGAGCAGGTCGCGACTGCTCTCGGGGGCTGCCTGAAGAGGTGATCTGAGCCATCCCGGCCCGGGGCCGAGACCGTGCGACGTGCGCGGCCTCGGCTCCGGCGCGTTCCAGGAAATCGGAATACTTAGCAAGGCTAATGAGTTAGGCTAAGCATCATGTCGCCGACGATCGAACAGCTTGCCCGCACCGACGCAGGGCTCGCCGCAGCGCTGCGGGTCTCCGTGGCGCGGCTCACCCGACGGCTGCGCAGCGAGCGCGACCCGGAGAACGAGCTGAGCATCGGCCAGCTCTCGGTGCTCGGCGCGCTGTTCCGGGGTGGGGCCTGCTCGATCGGCGAGCTGGCCGCCCAGGAGCGGGTGCAGCCGCCGTCGATGACGCGCACCGTGAACTGCCTGGAGGACGCCGGTTACGTCCTGCGGCGGCCGCACGAGACCGACGGCCGCCAGGTGGTCATCGAGCTGGCCGACAAGGGACGAGCCACCCTCGACGCCGACCGCCGTCGCCGTGACGCGTGGCTCAACCAGCGGCTGCGCGAGCTCACCCCCGAAGAACGTTCCGTGCTGCGCAAGGCAGCCCCGATCCTCGAAAGGCTGGCGCATTCTTGAGCCCCACCTTCCGCGCGTTGTCGAACCCCAACTACCGGCTCTACGCGGCCGGTGGTGTGGTGTCGAACGTCGGCACCTGGATGCAGCGGGTGGCTCAGGACTGGCTCGTCCTCCAGCTGACCAACAACTCAGGCACGGCGCTCGGCATCACCACGGGTCTGCAGTTCCTGCCGATCCTGCTGCTCTCGCCGTACGCCGGTCTGGTCGCCGACCGGTTCCCCAAGCGTCGCCTGCTCCAGGTCACGCAGGCGATGATGGCCGCGCCCGCGCTGCTGCTCGGAGTCCTCGCGGTCACCGGCGTCGTCCAGACCTGGCACGTCTACCTGTTGGCGTTCCTGTTCGGCATCGGCACCGCGTTCGACGCCCCGGCCCGCCAGTCGTTCGTCAGCGAGATGGTCAGCAAGGAGGACCTGACCAACGCGGTCGGTCTGAACTCCGCCTCGTTCAACTTCGCCCGGATCATCGGGCCGGCGCTGGCCGGCTTCATGATCGCCTGGCTCGGCGGCGGCGCCGAGGCGACCGGGTGGGTGATCGCGATCAACGCGCTGTCGTACGGCGCCGTGGTGGTAGCCCTGCAGCGGATGCGGGTCGAGGACCTCGACACGCCTGAGCTCCAGGGACGTGAGAAGGGGATGATCCGCGACGGCATGCGCTACATCCGCAGCCGCCCGGACATCATGATGATCCTCGCGATCGTGTTCTTCGCCGGCACCTTCGGCCTGAACTTCCAGATGACCTCCGCGCTGATGGCCACCGAGGTCTACGGCAAGGGGGCGTCGGAGTACGGCATCCTCGGCACCACGATGGCGGTGGGCTCGCTGACGGGGGCGCTCCTGGCCGCTCGGCGCGGTGTGGTGCGCCACCGCCTGGTGATCCTGTCCGCCCTGGCGTTCGGCATCGCCGAGGTGATCTCCGGCCTGATGCCGTCCTACCTCACGTTCGCGCTGTGGACCCCGGTCATCGGGATCACCGCGCTGACCATGATCACCGCCGCGAACACCACGATCCAGATGACCGTGACCCCGGAGCTGCGCGGCCGGGTGATGGCGCTCTACATGATGATCTTCATGGGCGGCACCCCGCTCGGCTCGCCGATCGTCGGCTGGGTGGGCGAGGTGTTCGGGGCCAGGTGGACCCTGATCGGCGGCGGCGCGGTCACCGTGCTCGGCACGCTGTTCGCGGTCGCGGTGTTCAGCCGCAGCCAGGGCCTGCTCGACCCGGAGATCAACGACTACCGGCTTCCGCGGCTGCGCGCGCGCAGCGGTCGATAAACTCGGGCCCCATGAACCCCCGCTACCGCCGCATGGTGATCCCCGGTGCCCTGGTGGCGCTGATTCTCCTCGTGGTGGTCGCGGCCCTGGTGCGGGGCTGAGATGGCCGAGCCCCTGCTGCGGGTCCTCGCCCGGATGCGTTCGCTGATCCTCGACGACCGGACGCTCGTGCGCGCGGTGGCCTCCGGTCGCCAGAAGGGCCAGACGCCGTGTTGGCGCCGCGTCGAGATGAGGTACGTCGATCTCAAGGCCGGCAGGCACCTCCAGGTCACCGCCTACGACGACACCCAGGCGCACACGTCGAACCACGCCGTGGGCGACGACGCGAAGAACGCCCTCGACGACCTGCTCGACGAGCCGTTCGGGAACTGGCACGTGGACACCGTCACCGAGACCCACCAGGTCCGGGTCACCAAGAAGCTCGCGGCGATGGTGCACACGAGCCCCCGCAAGGTCGCGAGCGAGGACGGCGAGCCGGCCGAGCCGCAGCGCTCGCACGACCGGGCCAAGCCGCGGCTGCTGCCCGAGGACGACCCGGCGCTGGTCGCGGTGGGGATCTCCGACGGGAAGGGCCGGGTGAAGCCCAGCCGGCAGGCGAAGTACCGCCAGGTTGAGGAGTTCCTGCGCACCCTCGGCCCAGCCCTCGACGAGGCGATGTCCTCCGGCCGGCTGCGCACGCCCACGGCCGAGGAGCCGCTGGTGGTCGCGGACCTCGGCTGTGGCAACGCCTACCTGACGTTTGCGGCGCACAGCTACCTCACCCGGGTGCGGGGCCTGCCCGTGCGGATGGTCGGGGTGGACGTGAAGGAGCAGTCCTACCGGCACAGCACCGAGCTGGCCGAGGGCCTCGGCATCGCGGACACGATGACCTTCGTGCAGGGCGACATCGGGTCCGTGGCGCTCGACGAGCGGCCCGACGTCGTACTCGCGCTGCACGCCTGCGACACCGCCACCGACGATGCGCTGGCCCGTGCGGTGCTCTGGGAGGCCTCGCTCGTGCTGGCCGCCCCGTGCTGCCACCACGACATCGCCGCGCAGCTGCGCAGGGTGCCGACCCCGGCGCCGTACTCGCTGTTCACCCGCCACGGGATCCTCCGGGAGCGGTTCGCCGACACGCTCACCGACGCGCTGAGGGCGGGGATCCTGCGGTTGCTCGGCTACCGCGTGGACGTGATCGAGTTCGTGGAGAGCCAGCACACGCCGCGCAACACGCTGCTGCGGGCGGTTCGCACCGGAGCGGCGCCCGGACCGGCCGCGCGGGAGGAGTACGCCGAGCTGGTCCGGACCTGGAACGTCCACCCGCGCCTGGCCGAGCTGCTCGGGGAGCAGCTGGGGGCACGGACCAGTGAGCCGGCTCATTAGGTACGCCGCTGTCGGCGTCGTCGGCCTGCTCGCGATCGCCTCGATCGGCGGGACGGCCTCGCTGGCCCGCTTCGAGCCGGACGGCAACCCTGCCGTGCAGGCCGAGGTGGTCACCACGCTGACCGACGAGGCCGTCGAGGAGTCGTCGGGCCTGGTGGTCCGCGGGGACCTGCTGTTCACCGTCAACGACTCCGGCGACGGGCCCCATGTCTACGCCCTGGACCGGGCGACCGGCGCGGTCACCGACGTCTCGACCTACGACGACGAGGACCCCTTCGACGTCGAGGCGGTCGCCGCGGGACGGCGCGACGCGCTGTGGGTCGGCGACATCGGGGACAACCAGCGGGTGCGTGGCTCGATCCGCGTACACCGGTTCGTGCGGCCGCCCTCGGGCGGTGCCCGTGACGCCAGGCACTACGACCTGAGCTACCCCGACGGACCGCACGACGCAGAGGCGCTGCTCGTCCATCCGCGCACCGAGCGGGTCCTCGTGGTCACCAAGCGCCCGCTGATCGGCGGCGTGGTCTTCCGTGCCCCGCGAAGGCTCCGTGACGGCGGGATGCACCGGCTGGAGCGGGTGGCCGCGGTGCCGGGTTTCATCACCGACGGCGCATTCTTCCCGGACGGCCGGCACGTCGTGCTCCGCACCTACGGCACGGCAGCGGTCTACACCTACCCCGCCTTCCGACCCGTGGGCGAGGCGTTCGAGCTCCCCCTGCAGGACCAGGGGGAGGGGATCGCGGTGGGTGCGGACGGCCGGCTGTATTTGAGCTCGGAGGAGGTGCCCTCGGAGATCCTCGCGATGGAGCTGCCCGACCAGGTGGCCGCGGCGATGTCGCCGCCTGCTGCCGAGCCGGACGACACCGTGGCAGAGGACGACCCCGCCCCCGAGGCCGCAGGGTCTGCGGACGGGGACGGGGCCGACGAGCCGGACCGGCCGGGCCCGGGCCGACCGCGCGGCTACGTGCTCGCCGCGGTCGTCGGCACCGGCCTGGTCGCGCTCCTGGTCAGAGCTTCTCGACGACGTAGTCGACGCAGGCGGTGAGCGCCTCGACGTCGGCCGGGTCGATCGCGGGGTACATCGCGATCCGCAGCTGGTTGCGGCCGAGCTTGCGGTAGGGCTCGACGTCGACGATCCCGTTGGTCCGCAGGGTCTTGGCGACCGCTGCGGCGTCGATCGCCTCGTCGAAGTCGACGGTGCCGATCACCAGCGAGCGGTGCTCGGGGTTCTCGACGTACGGCGTGGTGTACGACGTACGCTCGGCCCAGCCGTAGAGCCGGTTCGAGCTGTCCGTCGTACGCCCGACCGCGAAGTCCAGGCCGCCCTGGCTGTTGAACCAGTCGAGCTGCTCGGCCATCAGGAACAGCGTCGCGATCGCCGGGGTGTTGTAGGTCTGGTTCTTCAGCGAGTTGTCGATCGCGGTCGGCAGGTCGAAGAACGCCGGGACCCAGCGGTCGGTCGCGGCGATCTCGGCGGCCCGGTCGAGTGCGGCCGGTGACATCACCGCGATCCAGAGGCCGCCGTCGGAGGCGAAGCACTTCTGGGGCGCGAAGTAGTAGGCGTCGACCTGCTCGATGTCGACCGGCAGGCCGCCGGCCCCCGAGGTGGCGTCGACCAGCACCAGCGCGCCCTCGTCGGCGCCCTCGACGCGCTTGACGGGGGCCATCACGGCGGTCGAGGTCTCGTTGTGCGCCCAGGCGTAGGCGTCCACGCCGGCCTCGGCCTTGGGCTCGGGGCGGCTGCCGGTGGCCGACTCGATCACCGTCGGGTCGGCGAGGAACGGAGCGGCCTTGGCGGCCTTCGCGAACTTCGAGGAGAACTCGCCGAAGGAGAGGTGCTGGCTCTTCTCGCGGATCAGGCCGAAGGTGGCGATGTCCCAGAACGCGGTGGCACCGCCGTTGCCGAGGACGACCTCGTAGCCCTCCGGGAGGCTGAACAGGTCCCGGACGCCCTCGCGCACGCGACCGACCAGGTTCTTCACCGGGGCCTGGCGGTGCGAGGTGCCGATCAGGGAGGTGCCGGTCGCGGCGAGCGCCTCGACGGCCTCGGTGCGGACCTTGGACGGGCCGGCGCCGAAGCGGCCGTCGGCGGGCTTGAGCGAGTCGGGGATGGTGATCGCGTCGGTCACGGAGAAACCTCGTATCGTCGAGTGGAGTGTGACCTGACCTCGTTGTCAGTGGAGCGCGCGCGTGGTGCGGCGTCTCGGTGGCCCTATTGTGTCACCTCGCAGGCACCATCCACGAAACGGGGGAACGCCATGAGCAACCACACACCGCCTCCTGGGCAGGACGGCCCTGCCTCGGCCCGGGCGCGGCACCGCACCCTGTTCCGGGTGCTCGGGATCGTGTCCATGGGTATCGCGATCACCCTGATCGCGATCTCCTTCTACGACTTCTTCACCTTCGGCTCGGAGACGGCGGCCGAGACGAGCTCGGGGGCACCCTTCGACATCGGCGGGATGGACGAGGGCGTCGACGAGGGGCCCACCAAGATGTGGATGTTCTTCGTCGCGCTCCCGTTCTTCCTCGCCGGCGGCTTCCTGCTCAACCTCGGGTTCGCGGGAGCGCACGCGAAGTACATGGCCGGGGAGTACTCCCCGGCGATCCAGAGCGTCTCGCGCGACCTCGGCATGCGGTCAGAGGCCTCTGGCGCCGGTCCGTACTGCCGAAGCTGCGGCACGCAGAACGACGCCGATGCGCGCTTCTGCGACAGCTGCGGCGCGTCGATGGGGGCCTGACCGCCGGTGGAGCTGCGTCCGGTCAGGTTCACCCACCCCGACGCCGTCGCCCTGGTCGACCAGGTGCAGGCGGAGTACGTCATGCGCTACGGCGGACCGGACGAGACCCCGCTGGACCCGGCCATGTTCGACGCCCCGGCCGGTGCGTTCTTCGTCGGCTACCTGTCCGACGAGCCGGTGGCGATGGGCGGCTGGCGGTTCCGGTCCGACGTGTCCGCCTTCGACCGGGTGCCGGTCACCGAGATCAAGCGGATGTACGTCGCTCCGCGGGCACGTCGCCGGGGACTGGCCCGGCTGGTGCTCGACCACCTGGAGGGCGCCGCACGCGACGCCGGCGCGGCCGTCATGGTGCTCGAGACCGGCATCGAGCAGCCCGAGGCGATCGCGCTGTACCTGTCCTCGGGCTACAGCCCCGTCGAGGGGTTCGGGCACTACAAGGACTCGCCGAAGTCGAGGTACTACGGCAAGCTCCTCTGACCCGCGGTCAGGCGGAGGCCGGGGCCGAACGGCCACCCGGCATGGCCCGCTCGGGCCGGGCCGGGGTGGGAGAGACGGGTCACATCGGGGCGTTCGGGTCCATAACGGGCGCGGGATCGACGTACCGTCGAGGGGTGGGGGGAACGCCGGGCTCCCCGAAGTCCGCCCGGCATCACGACGTAGAGGTCCCGGACATGGAACTGCTTCTCCTCGGCGTGGCCGCGCTCGTCGCGCTCACGGCCCTTCTCGTGCACCGTCGGATCCAGGTGGTCGCCTGGGACCGCGAGCTTCGCAGCGCCTTCGGCGAGAGCGAGCGCCGCGAGATCTCCCGGCGGCGCGTGCTCTAGCAGCCGTCGGACCGGTGGTCTCGAAACAGGACCATCGGCCCGGCATTCCGGGCCCTCCAGACGATCCGGGCCGCCGGCTCCCGCGCGGACGATGAGACATCGGCGTCCGCAACGGGGGAGGAACCCAATGTCGAGACCGGCAACCGTCGCCGGGGCCGCGGTGACCGCGGTCCTCGCAGTCGTCGGCGTGAGCACCCCGGCGGTCGCCGCCGTCCCCGAGCCTCCGCTCCAGGAGCACGCCGCGCGCCCAGGACACGGTGAGCAAGCCGACCACGGTGAGCGCGCCGAGCACGAGCACGTGGATCCGTCCCCGCCGAGCCCCTCGGACGCGCACGACGAGGGCGCACACGACGGCGGAGCGCACGAGGGCGCAGACGACGGGGATGCGCACGACGAGGGCACGCACGGCGCCGGGCCGGGCGGTGCGCCGGCTGAGGAGGCGGGGCACGGCGACCACGGCCCAGCCCCTGCCCACGTGGAGCCCGCGACGCGCTCGTTGGTGCTCAGCGGATTCGGGGCGGTGAACGCTGCGGTGCTGGTCGCCGCCGCCGTGCTGGGCCGGCGTACACCCCGCCGCGGCCGTCGGAGCCGGCGGTGAGCGCCCCGGCCCGGGTCCGGGAGCAGGTGGGCGATCGCAGCCTGCTCGACAACCGGTTCGTGTCCTCGGTGGTCCGCAGCCGCTGGTACCCGGCGGTCTTCCAGATCCCGGTGGCCGCCGTGTTCGGCCTCGTCGCCTACGAGCTCCTCACCGGTCCGGCCACGGCGCACGACAACGCCGGCACGGCGCTGATGTGGGTGCTCTGGTGGCCGGTCGTCCCCATCACGTTCCTGCTCGTCGGGCGGTTCTGGTGTGCCGTCTGCCCGTTCGCGACGCTGAGCGACCTCGTGCAGCGTGTCGTCGGCCTCCACCGGCCGGTGCCGAGGTTCCTCAAGGTGTACGGCATCTGGGTGATCGACGCCTCGTTCATCGCGATCACCTGGGCCGACCACGTGTGGGGCATCGTCGGCTCGCCGTGGGGGTCGGGGGTGCTGCTGCTGCTCCTCACCACCGCCGTCGTCGTCAGCGGCGCCTTCTTCCAGCGACGGACGTTCTGCCGCTACCTCTGCTTCCTCGGTGGTCTCTCCGGCAACTACGCCCGGGCCGGCATGGTGCAGCTGCGCACGGACCCCGAGATCTGCGCGACCTGCACCTCGCGAGCCGCGTGCTACAACGGCACCGCGACCACGGCGCCGTGCCCGCTGTTCACCTTCCCGCGGACCATGGACAGCATGGCGAACTGCAACCTGTGCGCCAGCTGCGTGAAGTCCTGCCCGCACGACGCCATCGCGATCACGGTCCGTCCGCCCGCCAAGGAGCTGTGGCTGATCGGCCGGGCCAGGATCGAGGAGTCGTTCCTGGCGATGGCGATCATGGGCATCGTCTTGATCCAGAACGTCACCATGCTCGGCGTCTGGCAGGACTTGCTGGACTGGATCGCCGCACGCACGGGGGTCACCAGCTACCCGGTGATCTTCACCTTCGCGTTCGCGGTGGCCGTGGCCCTGCCGGTCGGGGTGCTCTGGGCTGCGGCCCGTATCGCCGCCCCGGCCAGCCGGGAGAGCGTGAAGCAGAACTTCGCCCGGTTCGGCTACGCGCTCATCCCGCTCGACGTGGCCGCCCACCTCGCGCACAACCTGTTCCACCTGCTCGCCGAGGGCAAGTCGGTCCTCTACACCGTCGGGGGCATCTTCGGCGGCTCGGCCCAGGGGTCGGCGGCGATCGTCGGGACGGGCACGATCCAGGTCCTGCAGTACGCCTTGCTCGCGCTCGGCGCGGGCCTCTCGGTCTACACCGCTCGCAGGATCTCGCTCGCGCGGCACGGTGACGGGCCGCGTGCCCGAGCCGTCGCCGCGCCGATGGTAGGCACGGTGTTGCTGTTCGCCGCCGTCAACGCCGTGTTCTTCGCGCTGCCGATGGCGCACCGGATGTAGCCGAGGCCCGCGGGTCGCGTACGGTCACGACCAGGCCGGGTTCCAGCCCTCGACCTCCTCGGCCTTGCGTGGGCCGGGGCCGACGTACTTGGCCGACGGCCGGATCAGCCGGCCGGTGCGCTTCTGCTCGAGGATGTGCGCCGACCAGCCACCGGTGCGGGCGCAGGTGAACATCGAGGTGAACATGTTGCTCGGCACCTCGGCGAAGTCCAGGACGATCGCGGCCCAGAACTCCACGTTGGTCTCGAGCACGCGGTCCGGCCGGCGCTCGCGCAGCTCGGCGAGCGCGGCCTTCTCCAGCGCCTCGGCCACCTCGTAGCGGGGAGCGGCGAGCTCCTGCGCGGTGCGGCGCAGCACCCGGGCGCGGGGGTCCTCGGCGCGGTAGACTCGGTGGCCGAAGCCCATCAGCCGCTCGCCGTTGTCGAGCAGCTCCTTGACGTAGGCGCGGGCGTCGCCGCGCTCCTCGACGTCGCGGATCATGCCGAGCACGCGGGAGGGCGCGCCACCGTGCAGGGGGCCGCTCATCGCGCCGATCGCTCCGGAGAACGCCGCGGCCACGTCGGCGCCGGTGGAGGTAATCACCCGCGCGGTGAAGGTGGAGGCGTTCATGCCGTGCTCGGCGGCGGAGCTCCAGTAGGCGTCGATCGCCTTGACGTGCTTGGGGTCGGCCTCGCCCTTCCAGCGGATCATGAACTTCTCCGCGAGGGTCTCGCCCTTGTCGACCTCGCGCTGCGAGACGACCGGCTTGTCGAGCCCGCGCGCCGCCTGGGCGGCGTACGACAGCACCATCACCGCGACGCGGCTGAGGTCCTCGCGGGCCTGCTCGTCGCTGATGTCGTAGGTCTGGCGCATCCCGAACGCGGGCGCCAGCATCGCGACGGCGGCCTGGACGTCGACGCGGATGTCGCCGGTGTGGATCGGGATGTTGTACGGCTCGGCGGGCGGCAGGCCGGGCTCGTACCTGCCGTCGATCAGCAGGCCCCAGACCTTCTCGAACGGCACCCGGCCGACAATGTCCTCGATGTCGACGCCGCGGTAGCGCAGCGCGGAGCCTTCCTTGTCGGGCTCGGCGATCTCGGTCTCGAACGCGACGACGCCCTCAAGGCCGTGCTGAACCTCGCTCATGGTGACTCCTTTGTCTGCAGGTGGCTCAGCGACGCATTCTGCACCTCCGGGTCCGGGCGCGTCACTTCGGGCGCTCTGTGCGGGGCACTAGATTCGCCTCGTGGACTCCCGAGAGCTCAGTGACCTGCGCCGCGAGTACGCCGGCGGCGGCCTCGACGAGGCCGACCTCGAGCCGGATCCGGTGGCGATGTTCCGCCGTTGGATGCAGGACGCGCTGCGTGCCGGGCTGTTCGAGCCGAACGCCTTTGTGCTCTCGACCGTGGACGCGGACGGTACGCCGAGCTCGCGGATCGTGCTGCTCAAGGGGCTCGACGAGCGGGGCTTCGTGTTCTTCACCAACTACGCCTCGCGCAAGGGGCGGGAGCTCGCCGCGAACCCTCGAGCGGCGGCGCTCTTCCCCTGGCACCAGCTCGAGCGGCAGGTGCGCGTCGAGGGCACCGTGTCGCGGCTGAGCGATGCCGAGAACGACGCCTACTTCGCCACCCGCCCGCGCGCCTCGCAGGTGGGTGCCTGGGCCTCGCCGCAGTCGCTGGTGGTCCCCGACCGGCTCACCCTGGACCGGGGGTACGACGAGCAGCTCACCCGGTTCGGCGAGGACGACGTGCCGCGCCCGGAGCACTGGGGCGGCTACTGCGTCGCACCGCAGAGCGTGGAGTTCTGGCAGGGCCGGCTCGGCCGGATGCACGACCGGCTGCGCTACCGCCGTACCGGGGACGACACGTGGGCGATCGAGCGCCTGGCGCCGTAGCCGCCCGGACAGCAGACGACCCGCAGGCGGTTGCGGCTCCTCAGGGATGAGGTCGCTCTCCGGGCGGACGTCCCGGAGCACCTGCGGGTCGGGTGACTGCTTGGTATTGCCAGCTGCTCACCGTCGTCGGGAAGCACAGTCGTGCTGGCCGGTGCGCTGCTAGCGAGCAGCCACCTCACGAGTCCGTAAAGAATTCACTTCTGGACCACCTCCCTTCTCGTGTGCGTCAAAAGTACGTCGCGTCCCGGGTGGCCACAAGCGGTTATCCGCGCCGCAGGGGACTTGGTTGCAGGCGACAACTAGTTCAGCTATAGTTGCCGCCGGCAACCATCGCGGGCCGCCCTTCACGCCGCCCGACCGACTTCACGAACCCCCGAGGACCAGAGCTCTTGACACCACCCGTCTCCACCGCGAGCGCAGCCACGACACCGATGACCCACCGCGACGTCCTCAAGGCGCTCTCCGGCCTGCTCCTCGCGCTCTTCGTGGCGATGCTCTCCTCGACCGTGGTCGCCACCGCGCTGCCGCGGATCGTGGCCGACCTGGGCGGCACCGGTTCCGGCTACACCTGGGTGGTGGTGGCGACCCTGCTGACGATGACCGCGACCACGCCGCTGTGGGGCAAGCTCGCCGACCTCTACAGCAAGAAGCTGCTCGTGCAGACCGCGCTGCTGGTCTACCTCGCGGGATCGGTGGTCGCCGGGCTGACGCCGAGCATGGAGGTGCTGATCGGCGCCCGTGCGGTGCAGGGGATCGGCATGGGTGGCCTGACCGCGCTGGTCCAGGTGGTGATCGCGACGATCGTCACCCCGCGGGAGCGGGGCCGCTACTTCGGCTACCTCGGCGCGGTCTTCGCCGTGGCCACGGTCAGCGGACCGCTGATCGGTGGCCTCATCGTCGACACGCCTTGGCTCGGCTGGCGGTGGACCTTCTTCGTCGGTGTCCCGTTCGCGGCAGTGGCCTTCGCGGTGCTCCAGAAGACCCTGCACCTCCCCAGCCAGCGGCGCGCGGTCTCCATCGACTTCCTCGGTGCGCTGCTGATCTCGGCAGGCGTCTCGGTGCTGCTGATCTGGGTGTCGCTGGCGGGCACGAGCTTCGCCTGGGCCTCGGTGGAGACCACCGTCCTGGTCTCGGCCGGCGTCGCGCTCCTGGTCGCCTTCGTCTACGCCGAGACCAAGGTCGCCGACCCGATCATCCCGCTGCGGCTGTTCCGCGATCGCACGACCAGCCTCGCGGTGTTCGCCTCGGTGATGGTCGGGGTGTCGATGTTCGGCTCGACGGTGTTCCTGACCCAGTACTTCCAGATCGCCCGCGGGATGTCGCCGACGGCCGCCGGTCTGATGACGCTCTGCATGGTCGGCGGCACCCTGGTCTCCAGCATCGTCAGCGGCCGGCTGATCGCCCGCACCGGAGTCTGGAAGCGCTACATCGTCGGCGGGGCCGTGCTGCTGCTCGCCGGCCTCGGGCTGCTCGGCCTCATCGACGACGCGATCAGCCTGGTCGAG
Organism: Nocardioides pakistanensis; assembly: GCF_054781215.1. NCBI lineage: Bacteria > Bacillati > Actinomycetota > Actinomycetes > Propionibacteriales > Nocardioidaceae > Nocardioides > Nocardioides pakistanensis. The sequence continues at coordinate 177,864 of NZ_BAAGUV010000025.1, forward strand.
GTCGGGGCGTTCATGGCGGTGCTCGGCATCGGCATGGGTGCGGTGAACCAGAACCTGGTCCTCGTCGTCCAGAACAACGCCGCGCAGGCCGACATGGGCGCGGCCAGCTCGCTGGCGGCGTTCTTCCGGACCATGGGCGGCTCGATCGGCGTCTCCGCGCTCGGTGCAGCCCTCAGCCACCAGGTGGTGGCCGGGGTGACCCGGGGGATGGGCCGGCTCGGCGTGCCGGTCGCCGGCGGTGGCGACAGCGCGGCCGCCGTGCCCGACATGACGACCCTCGAGGGACCGGTCCGGCAGGTGTTCGAGACCGCGTACGCCGACGCTACGGGACACATCTTCTGGCTGGCCGTTCCGTTCGCGCTGCTCGCCCTGGTCGCGGTGATCCTGATCCCCGAGGCCCCGCTGCGTACGACGATCGAGCGGGCCGACGAGCTGGAGCAGCGTCGTGAGACCCGGCAGCCTGCCGGCGTCCTCGCCGAGCCGGCCTGAGACGCTGGCTGCCATGACCCCCTCGCCGGAGGCCGCCAGGTCCGAGTCGCTGCTGCGCATCGAGCGCGAGCTCGGGTCGCTGATCCACCGGGTGCGCCGCCGTACGGTGCGCAACGCCGCAGCGGTCCACCCCGACCTGCTGCCGGCCGCCTTCCCGGTGCTGATGTTCGTCGTCGACCACGACGGGGTGCGCGCCGCGGACGTGGTCGACCACTTCGGTGTCGACAAGGGTTCGGTGAGCCGGCACGTCGTCCACCTGCAGGAGCTCGGTCTGGTGAGCCGGGCCTGCGACCCCGAGGACCGGCGGGCGCAGACCATCGTCGCCACCGGCGAGGGCCGGGCCCGGGTTGCGGCGGCCCGCGCCGCGCGGCGCGAGGAGATCGCCGGCCAGCTCAGCGACTGGACCGCCGCCGACCTCGGGGCCCTGGCCGACGCGCTGGCGCGCTACAACGCCGCGCTCACCGCGAACGAGCCGTCCCAGCCCTGACGTCCGGTCAGGCGGGGCGGAACCAGGCGGCGGCGTCGGGCGGGAGCTGCCCGTCGACCAGCGGCGCGCTGGAGAGCACCAGCTCGCCGGCCTCGACCGGGACCGGGGCGGCCTCGGTGCCGCAGTTGAGCGCACAGACCAGCCCGCCGCCGCGGACGAACGCCAGCGTGTCCGGGGCGCTGTCGAGCAGCGTCACCTCGTCGGGCAGGTCGTCGGTGACCTCGCGCCGGGTGCGCAGGGCCAGCTTGTAGAAGCTCAGCGTCGAGTCCGGGTCGCCCTCCTGTGCGGCGGCCGTCACCGCTGCCCACGACGCCGGCTGCGGCAGCCACGGCTGGCCCTCGCCGGGTCCGAACCCGAACGGCGGCTCGTCGCCGGACCACGGGATGGGCACCCGGCAGCCGTCGCGGCCGACGCCGCCGCCGCGCAGCCAGGTGGGGTCCTCCCGGTCCTCGGGGGCGACCTCGACCTCCTCCAGGCCGAGCTCCTCGCCCTGGTAGATGTAGGCGCCGCCGGGTAGCGCGAGCATCGTCAGCAGCGCAGCCTTGGCGCGGGCGAGTCCCTCGGCCCCGCCGCCGTACCTCGTCACGTGCCGCACCACGTCGTGGTTGGACAGCACCCAGGTGGCCGCGGCGCCGGCGAGGCCCACGGCGTGCAGGCTCTCCTCGACCACCCCGCGGAACGCCTTCGCCGACCACGGCGCCTGCAGCCAGTGGAAGTTGAACGCCTGCTGCAGCTCGTCGGGCCGGATGTAGCGGGCCATCGACTCGGGGGTGTCGGTCCACGCCTCGGCCACGGCCATCCGGTCGCCGTCGTACTCGTCGAGGATCTGCCGCCACCGCCGGTAGACGTCGTGCACCTGCGGCTGGTCCCACATCGGGAACGTCTCGCCGGGCTGGAGGTCGGCCATCTCCTCCGGTGTGTAGAGGCCGTGCGCCACGTCGATCCGGAAGCCGTCGACGCCGCGGTCGAGCCAGAACCGCAGGATCGACTCGAACTCCGCGCCGACCGCCGGGTTCCACCAGTTCAGGTCGGGCTGGGTGACGTCGAACATGTGGAGGTACCACTGCCCGTCGGCGACCCGGGTCCAGGCCGGTCCGCCGAAGACCGACTTCCAGTTGTTGGGCGGCTCCGCGCCGTCGGCGCCCTTGCCGTCGCGGAAGACGTAGAGGTCGCGCTCGGGGCTGCCCGGAGCGGCACGCAGCGCCTGCTGGAACCACTCGTGCTCGATCGAGGTGTGGTTGGGCACCAGGTCGACGATCACCCGCAGACCGAGCTCGTGGGCGCGGGCCAGCATCGAGTCGAAGTCGTCGAGCGAGCCGAACAGCCGGTCGACGTCGCGGTAGTCGGCGACGTCGTAGCCGTGGTCGTTCTGCGGGGACGTGTAGAACGGCGTGATCCACACCGAGTCGACGCCCAGCCCGGCCAGGTAGGGCAGCCGCTGCTCGATCCCGGTCATGTCCCCGATGCCGTCGCCGTCGGAGTCGGCGAAGCTGCGGATGTAGATCTGGTAGCACACGGAGTGCTTCCACCAGGGGCTGGTCGCGGGCGTCTCGGATCGGATTTGCACGTTCCAATCCCAGGGCAGCAAGCGGGTTCTGTCAAACCGGGGGGTACGGCGGTCGGCCCGCCGTGACGGGTCAGCCGAAGGCGGCCGGGTCGATCTCGATCCACACGTGCCGGGCCCGGGCGACGATCCGCCCGTCGGAGTCGTACATGGTCGAGGCCGTGAACGTCTTGCGCCCCGAGGACGACAGCTCGGCGCCGACCACGACGTGCGGCTCGCCGACGACGGGCAGCGCGTCGACGTGCGCTGCGATCCGGCCCAGCACCATCGGGCGGCCCTCGAGGTCGGTCGCCCAGCCGCCCACGCAGTCCAGCGCCGCCCACGCGGTGGCGAGGCCGACCCGCTGGACGCCGACGTCGAGCAGGTCCGAGGCGACCGCGAGGCCGGCGTGCGGGGTCCACGTCGCGGCGACCCGGCCGTCGCCGACCGGCCCGGGGAAGATCCGGAGGCCGTCGCCCTCCTCCCGATCCACCCCGCACACGAAGCAGCGCGGGAACGGGTGCGAGCGGAAGCCGGGATAGCCGGCCGACGCCTCGACGGCCTGGGCGGGGGAGACCTGCTCCACCGCGGTGAGCTCCTCGTCGGTGCACCGCGCCTCGGCCACCAGCTCGTCACCGGCGAGCAGCCGGGCGGCTCCGGCGTCCGGGTGCGCGACGGTCAGCGCGGTGTCCAGCGGCGGTGGCTTGCGCAGGGTCACCTCGACCACCGTGCACGCGGGGTCGCCGTCGGCGCGGCTCGCGAGGCGCTCGGCGAGCAGGCCGGCGGTGTAGCCGCCGTTGCCCGAGCTCGTCGGGCCGCAGAACCGGGCCGGGATCTCCAGGGCGCTGTCAGTGGCGGGCATCGTGCATCAGCTCTTCATCCGCTCCAGTCGGGCGAGCGCCTCCCGGCGCTCCTCGGCGTGGTAGACGAGCGGCGGCGGGTACCCGTCGGGTGGGCCACCGGGCCGCTTCCACGGCTCATGAATGTACGCCGTCTCGACGTCGGCGAGCTCGGGGACCCACCGGCGGACGTAGTCGCCGCGCGGGTCGAGCCGCCGGCCCTGCGTGGTCGGGTTGAAGACCCGGAAGTACGGCGCCGCGTCGGTGCCGCTGCCGGCGACCCACTGCCATCCGTGCTGGTTCGAGGCGAGGTCGGCGTCGACCAGCAGGTGCATGAAGTGCCGGGCGCCGTGCTGCCACTCCAGGTGCAGGTCCTTGACCAGGAAGCTGGCCACGATCATCCGCACCCGGTTGTGCATCCACCCGGTTGCGCGGAGCTGGCGCATCCCGGCGTCCACGACCGGGTAGCCGGTGCGTCCCTCCTGCCAGGCGGCGAAGTCGTCGGCGGGCTCGTCGTACTCCATCGCCTTGAGCTGCGGGCGAAGGTAGTCGCGGGCGCTGTCGGGGCGGTGGTGCAGGACGTCTGCGTAGAACTCGCGCCAGGCCAGCTCGTTGCGGTACGCCGTGGCGCCGGGGCCCGGGCGGGCGGCGAGGTCGGCGAGCAGGGTGCGTGGATGGACCTCGCCCCACTTCAGGTGCACCGACATCCGCGACGTGCCGTCGAGGTCGGGACGGTCACGGTCCTCGTCGTACGCCTCGACGTCGTCGAGGAACGCGCGCCACCGCCGGAGTGCGGCTGTCTCGCCGGCCGGCGGCAGGGTCATCCCGTCCGGCGCAGGCGCTTCGGGGATGCCGTGGGAGGATGCGGCGACCCAGGGCTGGTCCCCGGCCGGCGGCTCGGCCGGGGCCCGCCACCCGTGCTCGGCCCACGCCTTCGCGAACGGCGTGAAGACCTGGTAACCGGCGCCGCTGCCGTTGCGCACCCGGCCCGGTGCCACGGCGTACGGCGACCCGGTCGCCCGCAGCTCGACGCCGGTCGCGGCGAGCGCGGCACCGACCGCCTCGTCGCGCTGCCGGCCGTAGGGACCGAAGTCCGCGGCGACGTGCACGCTCGCGGCCCCGACCTCCGCCGCGACGCGCGGCACCTCGACCGCCGGGTCGCCGTGGCGTACGACGAGCCGCCCGCCGGTGCACTCGTCGAGCGCCACCAGGGACCGCGCCAGGTACGCCCGGCGGGCCGGGCCGGCGGGGCCCCACAGGCGCGGGTCGACGACGAAGAGCAGCAGCACCTCGAGGGCCGCGTCGCAGGCCGCGAGCAGGGCCGGGTTGTCGGCCAGACGGAGGTCGCGCCGGAACCACATCACGGCGGGAGCAGGAGGTGCGTTCATGGATGGGCCACAATATGCGGGTGAGCGACCTGATCGACACCACCGAGATGTACCTCCGCACGATCTTCGAGCTGCAGGAGGAGGGCATCGTGCCCCTGCGCGCGCGGATCGCCGAGCGGCTCCACCAGAGCGGCCCGACGGTCAGCCAGACCGTGGCCCGGATGGAGCGCGACGGGTTGCTCACCGTCGAGGGCGACCGGCACCTCCAGCTCACCGACGAGGGGCACCGGATCGCCACCCGAGTCATGCGCAAGCACCGGCTCGCCGAGCGGCTGCTCACCGACGTGATCGGTCTGGACTGGGAGCTCGTGCACGCCGAGGCGTGCCGCTGGGAGCACGTGATGTCGGAGACCGTGGAGCGGCGCCTGATCGAGCTGCTCGACCACCCCACCGAGTCGCCCTACGGCAACCCGATCCCCGGCCTCGAGGAGCTCGGCGAGGACACCCAGCGCGAGGAGTTCCGCGACGGCGTCGAGCCGCTCGCCGACGTCGTCCGGCCCGGGGCCGAGGTGCGGGTGATGGTCCGCCGGATCAGCGAGCCGCTCCAGCTCGACGAGGCGCTGATGACCGCGCTGCGCCGGGTCGGCGCGCTGCCCGACAAGGTGGTCACCGTGGCGGCCGGGGCCGAGGGCGTGCTGGTCGGCAGCGGCGGGGAGACCGCCGAGATCGACCGCGCCGCTGCGGCGCACGTGTTCGTCCGCAGGCTCTGACCCTCGTCCGGCGCGAGCACGACTCGCCGGTGCGGACCTGCCCGTCTCGTTATCGGGTCGTTCTGGTTGGATGGGACGCATGATGCGGGAGGGAAGGCAGGTCGACGTCGTCGGCCTGACCAAGATGTTCGGCCACCTCAAGGCCGTGGACGACCTGACGTTCTCGGTGCGTCCGGGACTGGTCACCGGGTTCCTCGGCCCCAACGGGTCGGGCAAGACCACCACGCTGCGCTGCCTGCTCGGGCTGCTGAACCCCACGTCGGGCACGACGACGATCGGCGGGGTTCCCTACCGCGAGCTCGACGACCCGATCGGCACGGTCGGCGCCGCGCTGGAGGCCTCGAGCTTCCACCCCGGGCGCTCGGCGAAGGCGCACCTGGAGGTGATGGCGATCGGGGCCGGCAAGGACCCGGCCCGTGCCATGGACATGCTCGCCCAGGTCGGTCTCGCCGAGGTGGCCGGCAAGCGCGTCGGCGGTTTCAGCCTGGGCATGCGGCAGCGGCTCGGCCTCGCGGCGGCGCTGCTCGGTGACCCGGAGGTGCTGATCCTCGACGAGCCGGCCAACGGCCTGGACCCGGCCGGCATCGCCTGGCTGCGACAGTTCCTGCGCGCGCTCGCCGCTGAGGGACGCACGGTGCTGGTCTCCTCCCACGTGCTCAGCGAGGTCCAGCAGACCGTCGACGAGGTCGTCGTGCTCTCCCGGGGCCGTCTGGTCCGGCAGGGCACGCTCGCCGACCTCGACAGCGGACCGCGCGAGGTGCTGGTCCGCACGCCCAGCCCCGAGCAGCTGCGTGACGCGCTCGCGGACGGGCCGATGACCGTGGTCGGCACCGACGACGAGGGCCGCCTGCGGGTGGCCGGCGGCACCACGCAGCAGGTGGGCCACGCGGCGTTCACCGCCGGCGTGGAGCTGCACGAGCTGGTCGCCGAGGCCAGCCATCTGGAGCGGGTGTTCCTGGAGCTGACCGAGGGAGGCCACGCATGACCGCGCTGGTGCGAGCCGAGTTCAAGAAGATCGCCTCCACCCGGCTGTGGTGGGGCCTGCTGATCGGGGCGCTGGTCTTCGTCGCCCTCCAGTCCGGCGTCACCGCCGGGTTCTCCGGCATGGACGCCGGTGCCGGGCAGACCATGCCCGGGCCGGAGACGCCCGAGGCGATCCGGTCGATCTACCCGCTGGGGATGTTCACCGGCACCTACATGTTCGCGCTCGTGCTCGGCATCACCGGGATGACCGGCGAGTACCGCTACCAGACGATCACCTCGACCTTCCTGGTCTCCCCGCGCCGGGCCCGGATCGTGGGCGCGAAGATCCTCGCCCACGCCGTGATGGGCGTGGTCTACGCGATCGCCGGGCTGATCGTGGCCTTCGTCGTCGGCGGGGTGGTGCTGGCGATCCGCGGCTACGGTCTCGGCCTCGGCGCCGACCGGCTCTGGCCGACGGTGGCCCTGTCGGTGGTCGCGATCGCGGTGTGGACGGTGGTCGGCCTCGGCGTCGGCACGCTGATCCGCAGCCAGATCGTCGCGATCGTGGTCGGCATCCTGTTCACGTTCCTGATCGAGCCGCTGGTCACGGTCGTGGCCTCGGCGACCGACACCGACTGGATCGCGAAGTGGCTGCCGAGCAACGCCTCGTCGGCGCTGATGTCGCCCGGCGACACGATGCTGGACTACCTCGACTGGTGGGCCGGTGGGCTCGTGCTGCTCGGCTACGGGCTGGTGCTGGCCGGGATCGGGGTCTGGCTCTCGGTGCGCCGCGACGTCTCCTGACCCGCCAGCGCGGTCAGGAAGCCCGCGCAGCCGGAGTCGACCTTGTACGTCGCCAGCTCGTCGCCGCGGGTCGGTCCCCGGTTGACGATCACCACGGGGATGCCGAGCTTGTGGGCGTGCCGGGCGAACCGGAAGCCCGACAGCACGGTGAGCGAGGACCCCGCCACGAGCAGGGCGTCGGCCGCCTCGACGGCGTCGAAGCAGCGCTGCACGCGCGGCTTGGGGACGTTCTCGCCGAAGAACACCACGTCCGGCTTGAGCACCCCGCCGCAGCGCAGGCACGCCGGGACGACGAAGCCGTCGGTGTCGTCGAGCTCGACGTCGCCGTCGGGGCGCATCGCCAGGTGGGCGTGGTGCTCGGCGTACCCGGGGTTCACCGCGGCCATCCGCTCCTGCAGCGACGCACGGCTGCTCTGCTCGCCGCAGGCCAGGCAGACGACGTCGGCGATCCGACCGTGCAGCGCCAGCGCGCGGCTCCCGGCCCGCTCGTGCAGCCCGTCGACGTTCTGGGTGATCAGCAGCGGCACCCGGCCGGCGGCCTCGAGCCGAGCGAGGGCGTGGTGGGAGGGGTTGGGCTCGGCGTGGCGCATCCGGCTCCAGCCGAGGAAGGAGCGTGCCCAGTAGCGCTGTTGGGCACGGGGGCCGGAGACGAACTCCGCGTAGGTCATCGGCCGGCGGACCGGGGCGCCGGGCCCGCGGTAGTCGGGGATGCCGGAGTCGGTGCTCACCCCGGCGCCGGTCAGCACGGTGAACCGGCGGGAGGCGAGGAGTTCGAGCGCGGCCTGCACCACGCCAGCGTACGTGGACGATCCGGACAGGATCGGTCTGGACCTCGCACCGATTCGGCAACTCCGCGGTCGGACACGAGGATTCGCGCCTACCCTGGTGCCTCATGCGATTCGAATGGGTGCAGGTGTCGGCAGCAGCCCTCGTCACCGGGGTGATGGCGCTCGTCCTCGCCCAGATGCTGAACCCTGGCGGCAACGAGAACTCGCCGTCCGCGCAGCTCCTCGTCGCGGCGGAGTACCCGGGTCGCTGGCTGGCGATGAGCATCCTCTTCTTCGGCGCCGCCGCCGCGATCGTGCTCGGCACTCCGTCGATCCTCATGCTGTTCCAGGACAAGCGGGGTCGCGGCCTCGGGGTCCTCGGCGTGGTGGCACTCGCGATCGGCTGCGTGGGTGTCGGCGGACTCGCCGCGCTGATGCTGATGTTCCGGGCCCTCGCGATCAAGGCGCTGGAGCAGGGCCAGGCCTCGGCGACGGAGATGGAGCTGGTCACCTCGGCCCTGGACGAGAGCGGTCTGCAGATCTCGCTGATGGTCTGGGTCTACGGGTTCCTGCTCGGCGTGCTCCTGATCGCGCTCGGCCTGCTGCGGTCCGGCCGCACGCCGGCGTGGGTGCCGGGGCTGCTCTTGGCCTTCCTCGCGATGCAGGTCGTGCTGCCGTTCCTCGGTGGCGGCACCGACGCCCGGGTTGCCTCGGCGCTGGGCCTGATCCTGCTCGCCGGCGGGTTCACCGGGATCGCGACGAACGCCACCTCCCCGCAGAGCCCGGTGCGGATCACCCAGACCCTCGCCGGTCGGTGACCCCGAGCGCTGCCGCGGTCAGGGCTCGACCAACGGCACGAAGGTGTACCACCCGGCCCGGCTGATCTCCGGCTCGCCGTCGGTGCGCCGTACGACGGTCATCCGGCCGCCGACCGGGACCACCATCAGGCCGCCCACCTCGAGCTGGGAGACGAGCTCGACGGGCAGGGTGGTCGCCTGCGCCGAGACCAGGATCCGGTCGTAGGGCGCCCGTTCGGGCAGACCGAGGACGCCCGCCCGGGCCTGTTCGATGCTGGTCCACGCCATGTCGTAGCGGCGCAGGTTGGCGCGCCCCCACTCGGTCAGCTCGGGCACGACCTCCACGCCGACCACCTCGCCCGCGGGACCGACGAGGTCGCCGAGCAGTGCGGTGGTCCAGCCGGAGCCACAGCCGACGTCGAGGACGCGGTGGCCGGGCTGGACGTCGAGCAGCTCGAGCATGTCGCGCACGGTGCTGGGCTGGCTGTTGGTCTGGCCGTGGCCGATCGGGAGCGCGGCGTTCTCCCCGGCGAACCCGTGCTGCTCAGGCGGCAGGAAGTCGACGCGCCGGACGCGCTCGAAGGCGCCCCGCAGCCGGTCCGCGTCGGTCATGGCCATGCGGCCCTCAGGCGTAGCGGGCGGCGGCGCGCTCCCGCGCCTTGGCGGCCTCGACCTCTCGGTTCTTCGGCGCGGCCGAGGTGGTCAGGTCGGCCAGCAGACGTTCGGTGGCCTCGGTGACCTCGCGGACGGCACGGTCGAAGGCGGCCTGGTTGGCCTGGGATGGACGGGTGCTGCCGCTCACCTTGCGGACGTACTGCAGGGCTGCGGCCTGCACCTCCTCGGCGGTCGCGGGTGGCTCGAAGTTGTGCAGGGTGCGGATGTTGCGGCACATGCTGCCGAGCCTACGACGCGGTGTGGCATGGCGCACCTTGTCGCAAACCGGGGCAAGCCGCCAGAGTGGGGGCTCATGAGCCCCCACGACGCGAGCCGCCCCTACGACATCGTCCTCTTCGGCGCGACCGGGTTCACCGGTGGCCTCACCGCTGAGTACCTCGCCCGCAACGCCCCCGACGGCTGCCGGTGGGCACTCGCCGGCCGCAACCGGACCAGGCTGGAAGAGGTCCGCGCGGCGCTCACCGCGATCAACCCCGCCCTCGGGGAGATGCCGCTGCTGCACGCCGACGTCACCGACCCCGGCTCGCTGAAGGAGGTCGCTCAGGCTGCGCGGGTGGTCATCACGACCGTGGGTCCCTACCTGGAGTACGGCGAGCCGCTGGTCGCCGCGTGCGCGGAGGCGGGCACGGACTACGTCGACCTGACCGGCGAGCCGGAGTTCGTCGACCGGATGTACCTCGGCTACCACGAGCAGGCGCAGCAGACCGGAGCGCGGATCGTGCACGCGTGCGGCTTCGACTCGATCCCGCACGACCTCGGGGCGTGGTTCACGGTGCAGCTGCTGCCGCAGGGAGTGCCGGTGAAGCTGCGCGGGATGCTGCGCGCGGGCGGGCGGCTCTCGGGTGGCACCTTCGCCTCGGCGATGACCGCCTTCTCGCGGGCCCGGCAGATGAAGCAGGCCGCGGCCGAGCGTCGTCGCGTCGAGCCGCGACCGGAGGGACGCCGGGTGCGGGCGACGGCCCGGCCGCCGCACCGCGACCCGGAGACCGGCTGGTGGCTCGTGCCGCTCCCGACGATCGACCCGCTCGTGGTGAAGCGGTCCGCGGCGGCGCTCGAGCGCTACGGCCCGGACTTCGAGTACGCCCACTACGCGGCGGTGAAGCACCTCCCGGTCGTCGTCGGCGGGGTCGTCGGCGTCGGCGCGCTGGCCGCGGCCGCGCAGGTGCCGCCGGTCCGCGACTTCCTGATCAAGAAGGTCCCGCAGGGACAGGGGCCCAGCGAGGAGCGGCGGGCACAGTCCTGGTTCGCGATGCGCTTCGTCGGTGAGGCCCGCGGGCACCGGGTCGTGACCGAGGTGTCCGGCGGGGACCCCGGCTACGGCGAGACCGCGAAGATGCTCGCCGAGTCCGCGCTGTGCCTGGCTTTCGACGACAACCCGCCGGTCGCGGGCAACGTGACCACCGCAACGGCCATGGGCGCCAACCTCGTCGACCGCCTGGTCGCCGCGGGCATCAGGTTCGAGGTGCTCGAGAACAGCTAGCCAGGGCACCGGGCAAATCCGGCGAAAACCTGCGCCCGCTTCGGGGGTTACCTACCGTGGGAATCGGGGTAGGGAGCCGGGGTGATGGCACAGTGAGTCCGACGTGGGGGCGTCGCGTCAAGGGTCCTCTGGGGATCCTGGGCGTGCTCCTGCTCGCCCCGATGATCTCCACCTCCGCCGGCCCGGTCGACTCAGCGCCGGCCGCCTCCCGTGACGCGGCCGCGCCGGAGCCGGGCCGCATCGTCTACAGCCTGGCGAGCCGCGCGGGGGCCCGGTCGGCGATCATCGACCAGATCGACTCCGAGACCCTGCTGCAGGAGATCGAGGACGTCGGTTCCGACGACCGCTCGACCAAGGGCATGCGTGCCTGGACGGTCAGCGAGCTGGCCAACCACGACCTTCCGCTCGCGGCCAAGCGGGCCTACCAGCGGGCGGCCGCAGCCATGAGACGCACCGATCCTGGCTGCGAGCTCCCGTGGACGCTGCTGGCCGGCATCGGCCGCGTGGAGTCCGACCACGGCAGGTACGGCGGCGCGCAGCTGAGCACCGACGGGGTGAGCCGGCCGCAGATCATCGGGGTGCGCCTCGACGGCACCGGCCCGGTCGCCGCGATCCGCGACACCGACGGCGGGCGGATCGACCGGGACAAGGCGTGGGACCGTGCCGTGGGGCCGATGCAGTTCATCCCGTCGACCTGGGCGAACGCCGCCCGTGACGGCGACGGCGACGGGCGGATGTCCCCGCACGACATCGACGATGCTGCGGCAGCGGCTGCGTCGTACCTCTGCGCCGGGTCGGGCAGCCTGCGGGACCCGGCGACCCAGGCCGCGGCGATCTTCAGCTACAACCAGGACGACTACTACGTGGCGTTGGTCCAGGCGTTCGAGGTCGGCTACCGCACCGGTGTGTTCGACCTGCCCCCGCCGCCGCCCACCGAGGAGGAGCTGGAGCAGCGCAGGGAGCGGCGTGCGGCCAAGCTCGCGGCGAGGCGTGCGGCGTCTCGTGAGGAGCGGCGCGAGGAGCGACAGGCAGCGGTGCTCGCGGCGCGTCGCGAGGTGCGCGAGGAGCGGCGGGCCGCGAAGGACCGGTCGTCCACTCCCGCGCCCGGCGAGTCGCCCAGCAAGTCGCCCAGCAAGTCGGCCGAGCCCTCGCCGACACCTCGGCCGAGCCCTGAGGCGTCACCGACCCCGACCGAGCAGCCCAAGGACGGTCCGCGCGAGGCCCAAGGCAGGTTCACCGAGTGCGACGGCGGCTACTGTCTCGCCGGCAAGCTGCTCGATCTCGGGGCCGTGGCGCAGCTCGACAAGAAGGCCAACGGCGACTACGACCGCGACGGCGCCGTCGAGAGCAACGGCGACGAGGTCGCGGGGATGCTCGGCCGCAACGTGACCATGGTGGTGGAGGAGATGCCCGACGGCCGGCTCGGGATCCACAGCATCAACGGCCACTCGGTGGCGTGAGGCTGGGCTGAGACCCAGGCTCGGGGGTACACAGGTCACGTGGGACGGATCCGGATCGGCATCTCCGGGTGGAACTACGCCGGCTGGCGCGGCGACTTCTACCCCAAGGGCCTCGTGCAGCGGCTCGAGCTCGCCTACGCCGCTGAACGGATGACGTCGATCGAGGTCAACGGCTCGTTCTACTCCCTGCAGCGCCCGACCAGCTATGCGGCGTGGCGCGCCCAGACCCCGGACGACTTCGTGTTCGCGGTCAAGGGCGGGCGGTTCATCACCCACATGAAGAAGCTCGCCGGGGTGGAGACCGCGCTCGCCAACTTCTTCGCCTCCGGCGTGCTGGCGCTCGGCCCCAAGCTCGGTCCGGTGCTGTGGCAGCTGCCGCCGAACCTCGGGTACGACGAGGCGCGGCTCGCTGCCTTCTTCGACCTGCTGCCGCGGACGACGGCGGCGGCGGCCGAGCTGGCCAAGGGCCACGACGCGAAGGTCCCCGACGACCGTGCCCTGACCGTCGCCGAGGAGGACCGGCCGATGCGCCACGCGTTGGAGGTCCGGCACAGCAGCTTCGCGGTGCCCGAGGCGGTCGAGCTGCTGCGCGCGCACGACATCGCGTTCGTCGTCGCCGACACCGCCGGCCGGTGGCCGCTCGTCGAGGAGGTCACCAGCGACCACATGTACGTCCGGCTCCACGGCGACACCGAGCTCTACACCAGCGGGTACACCTCCGAGGCCCTCGACCGCTGGGCGGAGAAGGTGTGCCGGTGGGCCGAGCAGGGCCAGGACGTGTACGTCTACTTCGACAACGACGCCAAGGGCTACGCGCCGCACGATGCGCTCGGGCTCATCGAGCGGGTCGGGGAGCGGGTGCCGGCACCGTAGGCTCGCCGGTGTGAAGCTCTTCCATGGGGCCCTGCCCTCGCACGATGTCGTCGTTGATCGGGTCGTCGCTTCTCAGGTCATCGCTTCGGGGGCCGCCGCTGGCGAGGGCGCCGCCGCTGGAGTCGCCACTGGCGGGGGCGCCGCGCAGGCGCTGGAGATGGCGCTCGCTCAGGCGATGATGCGGCGTGTCAGCCGTGGCGACGCCGGTGAGATGCTGCGGGTGTACCAGCCCTCGGGAGCGGCAGTCGCCTTCGGCCGGCGCGACGTGCGCCTTCGGGGCTTCGACGCCGCCGTGGCCGCCGTACGACGGGCAGGGTTCGAGCCCTGCGTGCGCGCGCCCGGTGGACGCGCGGTGGCGTACACGTCGCAGGCGCTGGTCGTCGACCACGTCAGCCCCGACCCGGAGTGGCCCTCGGGACTGGAGGCCAGGTTCGGCGAGTTCGGTGAGCTCTGGACCGGTGTCCTCAGCGGCCTCGGGATCGACTCGCGCGTGGGCGAGGTGCCGGGGGAGTACTGTCCCGGCTCGCACAGCATCAACGCCCGTGGCAGGGTGAAGCTGGTCGGGACCGCGCAACGGATGGTGCGCGAGGCGTGGCTGTTCAGTGCGGTGCTGGTGGTAGACGGGGCCGCCGAGCTGCGGCCCGTGCTGCGCGATGTGTACGGCGCGCTGGAACTGCCGTTCGACGACGGTTCCGTCGGGTCGGTTTCCGAGGAAGTGGCCGGGGTCGCGGTGTCCGACGTCGAGGAGGCGCTGCTCTCGGCGTACGACTCCCGCTACGGGCTGACCCCCGATGAGCTCTCCCCGGAGCTGGTCGAGGAGGCTCGGGCGCTGCTGCCCGACCACGTGGTCTGACAGGCGGCTACGACGTCCTACTGCGGCTCTCGAGCATGCTCGTTCGCAGTCAGCAGGTGCCGGGTGATGACGGGCCGCGCGGCCGCCGCGGCGACAGACCGCTCAGCAGATCCCGGACCGCTTCGGGCTGGAGGTTCTCCGTAGCGATCCGGTCCAAGGAGACCCACTCCGGGGAGTAGTGGTTCTGGTCCGACTGGACGAGGGCCTCTGGACCGCCGACCTCCATGGGGCCCGCTTCGACCGACACCAGGAAGTAGTGCGCAGTCCGGTCCTGGTGTGTGATCGTCCAGAGGTGCCGGTCCGCGACGCCACGGAGGCCGGTCTCCTCCCGGAGCTCGCGGATCACGGCGTCGCCGGGCTCCTCGCCGGGCTCGACACCGCCGCCGGGAAGCACGCAGTAGCTCTCGCTGTACTTGAGGCGGCGCAGCACGAGAAGGCTGTCGCCATCGAGGACAACGGCGACTGCACGGTCCGCCAGGTCGGCCACAGCCACGGACTGTAGCTGCCGATGGAGGGCGCCGGGGAGCGAACGTATCGGGAAGGAGCCGGAGGCCCGATGGCTCCAACCGGGCGGCTCAGACGGCGTGGAGGAGTTCGAGGAGGTGGCGTTCCATGTGGCTGGCTTGTGCGGGGTCGGGGG
>NZ_BAAGUV010000026.1:0-1365 GCF_054781215.1 Nocardioides pakistanensis
AGGATCGACAAGGGGTAAAGGAGACACAGCCGTGAATGCGGATGTTTCGTGGCCAGCCGACACTTCGGAGGCGTGGGCACGGGTACTGAGAATGCAGACGAAACTGCACCAATGGGCGACGACCGACCCCGGTCGTCGTTTCGATGATGTGTTCAACCTGGTCTATGACCCCGGCTTCCTCGTTGCGGCGTGGAATTGGGTGGCGGGCAACAAGGGAGGTCGCACCGCCGGAGTTGACGGAATCGCCCCGCGATCCGTCCCACCGGAGAAGGTGCACGGGATGCTCGCCGAGCTGCGCGAGAGCGTCAAGCGCGGCGAGTTCGTCCCCGAACGGGTGCGTCAGAAGTCGATCCCGAAAGCGAACGGCAAGGTCCGCAAGCTCGGGATTCCGACGATGACGGACCGGATCGTTCAAGCCTCTCTGAAGCTGGTGTTGGAACCAATATTCGAGGCCGACTTCCAGCCGTCCTCGTATGGGTTCCGGCCGCGCAGGCGGGCGCAGGACGCGATCGCGGAGATCCACTTCTACGCCTCACGTGGCTACGTGCAGGTGTTTGAAGCGGACATCACCGCGTGCTTCGACGAGATCGATCACGACGCGCTCATGCAGCGCGTCCGGGCGAGGATCGTCGACAAGCGCGTGTTGCGCCTGGTCCGCGGGTTCCTGAGAGCGGGTGTCCTCAGTGAGGACGGCGTGAACAGGGACACCTACACCGGCACCCCGCAAGGCGGGATCCTGTCGCCGCTACTGGCGAACATCGCACTGTCCGTGGTGGACGAGCACTTCCAACGCAAGTGGGATGCGCTCGGCCCGCAATGGTCGCGCACGAAGCATCAACGCGCCGGGGGCGCGACGATGAAGCTGGTCCGCTACGCGGACGACTTCGTCGTCCTCGTCCGAGGCACCCGCGAGGATGCCGACGCGCTCTGGGACGAAGTCGCCGCGGTGCTCGCGCCGATGGGTTTGCGCCTGTCGGCCGAGAAGACGACGGTCACGCACATAGACACCGGGTTCGACTTCCTCGGGTGGCACATCCAGCGCCGCCGGATCAGAGGTCACGGTGGGAAGACCGCGATCTACACCTACCCCTCACGGAAGTCGCTGGCTTCCATCCGGGACAAGGTGCGGACGCTGACCCGCCGGGCATCCCATCGAACGCTCGCAGACCTGCTGCGCCGACTCAACCCGGCGCTGCGGGGCTGGTGCGCCTACTTCCAGCACGGCGTCGTCAAACACCTCTTCAGCTATCTCGACCGGTTCGCCTTCTGGCGGATCGTGGGCTGGCTGAAGAAGCGGCACCCGAAGCTGAACATGCGCACCCTCGTCAGGCGACTTCTGCCCCGGTGGCAGATCCGCGCCGAAGG
>NZ_BAAGUV010000027.1:0-675 GCF_054781215.1 Nocardioides pakistanensis
CGACGCCGACCGTGATTGCAAACCCGGCACCAGCATTGACGCCAAGGATTCCGGGATCGGCCAGTGGGTTGCGCGTGATCGCCTGGATGAGTGCCCCGGCAAGCCCGAACGCCGCGCCCGCCACGATACCGACCAGTGTTCGCGGCATCCGCAGCGACCACACGATCGAGGAGGCCTCGCTGCCATCGGGCATGAAAACGGTTCGCCAGACCTCGGCTGTCGGGAGTGGGTTCGCGCCGTAGGTGACGCTGACGACGAGGACAATGGCGAGTGCGGCGACGAGCACGATCAGGCCGGACAGTCGGCGTCGGAGCAGGAAGCTTCCGGTATCGGCCGGTTCGGTTGGCTTTGGTGCGGTGGCAAGAGAGACCATCTTGCTCCTGAAGTGAGTCTGGGAGGGGCGCGGCCGCTTCCGGGCCGCGCCCCACGAGAGAGCAGTTGCTAGAACTTTTCAGCGAACATCGGGACAACCTGTTCTGCTGCCCACGCGTTACCGATCGGGCCGCCGCTGGTGATCGCCCAAAGCAGGTCGCCGCCGTCAGCCGTCTTCGGGGGCAACTGGATGAACTTGCCGGACTGCACAGCGCTGAGATTCTTGAAGAGTTCCGTACCGGTGACGTGCGTCTCCATCTCCTCCGGGGTCGTGGCTTCGCTCTGGCCCAAGAGCAGTACGTC
>NZ_BAAGUV010000028.1:0-911 GCF_054781215.1 Nocardioides pakistanensis
CCGATCAGCAGCACGTTGGTGGCGGACTCGAGGTAGCGACACGTCGCGAGCTCGTTGATGAGCTTGGGGTCCACGCCGGGAGCGGCGTCGAAGTCGAAGTCGGCCAGGGTCGCGGGGGTGGGTAGGGAGGCGAACCTGAGTCTGCCGGCGAGCTTGCGTGCTTCGGTGGCCTCGACCTCGCGGGCCAGCAGGTGCTCCAGCGTGGCGGTCATCGACCACTGCTCTTCCTCGGCTTGGGCGAGCACGCTGGGCAGGTGCTCGGCTGCGGCGGTGAGCTTCAAGGTGGCGAGGTGGCCACGCAGCTGCTGGTAGAGGCTGGCCTGGCTGCCTGTCATCGGCACGGTCATCGGGTCGGTGTTGATCGGGTTGGTCACGTGAGGGTGTTCCTTCCGGTTGCTGCTCGGTCGTACTTGGACAGGTCGATCACCACGTCGTCGTGTTCGGCGACGACATCGGTGGGTTGCTGGGCGGCGCGGAGCACGTCGGCGGCCGCGCGGGCGGCTGGCCCGGGTGGGATGCGTTCCTTGCGCCGGTGGGGTCTGCTGGTGTCGTGGCCGGCGAGCACGTGCTGCTCGAGGGCGATCACGTGGCCGTGGTCGCGGACCATCACCCCGGCGCCGTCGGGCGCGAGCTCGTGGCGGGCGACCACGATGTCGCCGAGGGTGGCGATGTCGAGGTGCTGGGCACCGAGCCGCTGGGACACGACGACCTGGGCACGAGCGAGCTCGGGTGGGACGGAGTAGAAGTTGCCGCGCCAGGCGACCAGCGCCTGGGCGGACACGGTCCGCTCCTCGGTGATCGTCGCGGGGAACGGCGAGGCCGGCACCGGCGCCAACGGCTCACGCTCGGCGATGGTGAGCACGCTCGCCTTGCCGCCCGGTCCAGCCGCACGCAGCCGAGCGTCGCCGCGG
>NZ_BAAGUV010000029.1:0-34217 GCF_054781215.1 Nocardioides pakistanensis
TGAAAGGCATCTGTTGCGTTCACACCCCGGCGAGCCGCACACCTACCTGCGAATCCGGGTCTGAGCGCCGGCGGCCGCGTCGTCGCGTCAGCTCAACAGGCAGGTTTGTCCGCCCGCACCGTTGCTGCGGCGTCGGTCACCGATCACGAGGGCGGATCTGCCTGTCGAAATGACCGGCCGGTCGGCCGGCTCGTACGAGGATCGGCCCGCTGTGCGGCCGGGGTGGACGTCGTACCGGCCCCTGGAGACGTGAAAACCCGGCCGTTGCTGACGGGGGATACAACAACGACCGGGCACTGGTAAATCTACGGGACCGCCGACCCGCGGACAACTCTGCAGGGCGAATATGTGTCAGGTCACAGCGATCCGGTCCGATACTGTCTAGTCAGGGTCAGCGGATGGTCAGCTGGCGGTTGGCCAGACCCGACCGCGCGGCCCGCTCCTCGGCGGTCAACGGGGTCTCGTCGGCCAGCGCGGCAGCGAGGTCCTCGGCGAACCGGGCGGCCGGCTTCTCCAGCACCTCGGCCCCTGTCCCGACAGGCAGGTCCCACACCGGGACCAGCACGCCGTGCACCCGGAACATGCCCACGAGGCGGGACTCGTCGGCGACCTTGTCCTTGCCCGCGACGTGCAGCCGGGCCAGCGCGCTGAGCAGCTGCTCCTCGTCGTGCGGCATCACCCAGCGCAGGTGCTCCTTGGTGCCGACGTTCGTCCAGTACGCCGCGTCGACCGAGCTGAGCCGGGTGGTCGGGTTGGCCGCGGCATTGGCGCTCTCGAGGGAGGCGGCCAGCGCACCGGTCTCGTCGTCCATGTCGGCGATCCAGAACTCGAACCCGTCGTGCACGGTGATGTCGAGCGGCTCGTCGGCGATCAGGTCCTGCAGGCGGCGCCCCTCCCCCGGCGGGTCGGTGAGCCCCACCATCGCGCCCGGCTCGGCCTCCAGCGCACGCTCGAGGACCGCGGCGAGATCCCGGCTGGGGTCACCGAACTGGTGCTGCACCTGCAGCGCGAGCCAGACCGTGCCGTCCTCGCGGACCAGCGCCGGGGCCGCCATCGGCAGCAGCGTGCACAGCAGCACGTCCCGGTCGGTGTCCACGCCGTCGGCCAGGCGCAACGGGGCGGTGGCCGCCGGCACGAGCTCGCGCAGCGCGATCAGGTCGCACTCGGCCGCCAGCCCCTCGAACGGGCGGCTGACGAAGGTGGCGGCGACCCCGGACGGGTCCCCGTGGCACGCCTTGTAGCGCTTGCCCGATCCGCAGGGGCAGGGCTGGCGGGGACCGACCTCACCCGGGGCGCTGGCTGTCTCGGTGCGGCTCTTGGTGCGCGACTTCTTTCCCATGCCGCGAAGGCTACTTGAGCGACGGGCCGGGCTTCAGCCGGCGGCGAGCAGCGCGTGGATCGTGGAGCGGGTCCGGGTGTGCTCCGACCACCAGTCCAGTGCCACCGACTCCACGATCGCCATCCCGCGTCCGGACAGCGCCGAAGCGGGCGCCTGCACCGTGTGCGGGCGCGAGGAGCTGCCACCGTCGGTGACCGAGAGCCTCACCCCGCGCCGTTCGGCAGCCCAGGCGATCAGGAGGGTGCCGTCGGAGAGCGGCTGGGCGTGCCGCACGGAGTTGGCGACCAGCTCGGAGATGACCAGCCGGCCGTCCTCGATCGCCTCGCGGGAGTAGCCTGCGCCGCGCATCCAGTCCCGCAGCTCGCGCCGGGCGAGGGCAACGGAGGATGCGGCGAACGGCACGCGAACCGTCTTCGGCGCGTGCTCACGCACGGAGCGTGTCTCCACGCAGCCACCCCAATCTCAAGGCACATCCCTCCGTGGGCGAGTCTGCCCGCTGTGCGGCATCCTCAAACACGGCCCTTCTCGCTGCCGCCGGCGCTGCCCTCCAGCAGGTGCAGCGTCTTGCCGGGGACGTCGGTGATCACCGCCTCGACCCCGACCTCGAGGCACAGCTCGAGGTCCTCGGGGCTGTTCACCGTCCAGACGTGCACCGGCCGGTCCCCGCGGCGGAGCGCCCGGCGCAGCCGGGGGTTCTTCCGGAGCAGCTCGATGCCGGGGCCGGCGATCCAGTCCTCGCCGGTGAGCCGTCGGGTCAGGTCCCAGGCGTACATCCGGTCCACCAGCATCACGACGTCGAGGTCCGGCGCCAGCCTCTTGACCCGGTTGAGCGCGGTGTAGGAGAAGCTCATCACGCGTGCTCGCGAGCGCGGGCCGGTGAGGCCGTACGACGCCAGCAGGTCGACCAGCCTCCGCTCCACCAGCCCGCTGTAGCGGGTCGGGTGCTTGGTCTCGATCGCGAGGTCCACCGGGCGGTCGTAGTCGAGCGCCGCCTCGACCAGCCGGCGCAGGGTGAGCACCTTGCGGGCCTCGACGTCGATCTCCGGCGCCTCGTCGTCGAGGTCGGACCACGGGTTCTTCCACGTGGCGAAGTCGAGCTTGTCGAGCTGCGCGAGGTCCATCGTGGAGACCAGGCCGCGCCCGTTCGCCGTACGGTCCACCCGGCGGTCATGGACGCAGACCAGGTGCCCGTCGGCGGTCAGCCGCACGTCGCACTCGAGTCCTTCCGCCCCCTCGTCGAGAGCGGCGAGGTAGGCACCGAGCGTGTGCTCGGCGTTGACCTGGCTCGACCCACGGTGCGCCACCACCTGCGGACGCCCGCTGTTGTGCATGGGTCAATCCTGACATCCCGCTGCGCGTGCGCGCGGGAACGGCGTGGCGGCTCAGCCGTGCTGGGCGCGCAGGAACTTGCCGAAGTGCGGCACGGTGAACGCGACCGTGCCCCGCTCGGAGGAGTACACGAGGCCCTTCTTGATCAGCCCGTCGCGCGCCGGGGAGAGGCTCTGCGGCTTGCGGCCGAGCGTCTCGGCGACCTGGGCCGTGGTCACCGCCCGGTCGAAGTTGTCGGCGCCGAGCTCGGCCATCGCGCGCATGTAGTCCCGCTCGGCGGGGGTGGCCCGGTCGTAACGGGCCCCGAAGAAGCCGACGGCGAGCTCGCTCTCGGCCTCGGGCGCTGCCTCGGCGACGTCGGTGACCCTGATCGGGGACTCCACCGCGACGTCCCAGGTGACCTTGCCGTAGGCCTGCACGAAGTAGGGGTAGCCGTCGGTGAGCCGGTACAGCTCGTCGAGCGCGTCCGGCTCGTAGTCGACGTCCTCGGTGCCGGCCGGGACGAGCAGGGCGCGGTCGGACATCGCGCGCGGCAGCCGGTCGACGACGACGTACCGGAACAACCGCTCTGCGTAGGACTTGCTGGCCGAGAGCAGCACCGGCAGGTGCGGCAGGCCGGCGCCGACGACCACCAGCGGGGCGCCCTGCTGGCTGATCTCGTGCACCGCTCCGCACAGCGCCGCCAGCTCGGCGGCGGAGATGTCCTGCATCTCGTCGATGAAGATGCCGATCCCCACGCCGAGGTCGCCGCCGAGCTCGGCGACGTCGGTGAACAGCTCGATCAGGTCGAGCTCGAGGTCGCCGGAGTCCGCGCGACCTTTCGTGGCGGGCACGTCGGCGCCGATCGACGCGGGCTGCCAGCGGACCCCCTTGCGGTCGTCGAGCTTGGTGCGGAGCGCGAAGGACTTCAGGACGCCGGCGACCGCGTCGACCCGCTCGGGGTCGCGGTGGCGGTGGGCGACCTCGCGTACGGCGGCGTGCACGGCCTGCGCCATCGGCAGCCGCAGCGACTGGTCCGGGCGGGCCTCGAACTTGCCGGTCCCCCACGCCCGCTTCACCGCCAGGCTGCGCAGCGCGTTGAGCAGCACGGTCTTGCCGACCCCACGCAGGCCGGAGAGCACCATCGACCGTTCCGGACGGCCGGCGGCGACCCGTTCGAGGGTGACCTCGAACTGGCGCAGCTCGCGGTCGCGGCCGGCGAGCTCGGGCGGGCGCTGACCCGCGCCGGGTGCGTAGGGGTTGCGTACCGGGTCCACGCGAGGACTGTATCCCTCTATCTAGGACAAACCCTAGATTTCGCTAGCGAGTCCTAGGGCGGCGTAGATTGACGTCATGACCACAGCGCAGGTGATCTGGGCGGTCAGCGGACTCACCGCGTTCCTGCTGCTCCCGGTCGGGGCGTTCCGGATGGTCGCCTACCGGTCCGGCGAGGTCGACCACACGCCGCAGCTGCGGCTGGTCGCCCGGCTGGCGCTCGGGATCGGTGGGGTGGCACTGGTGGTGTTCGCGGCGACCACGATCTGGTTCCTGGCGACCGGCGAGCGGCCCGTGTAGAACCCCCGGTCGGATCGGCAGGGGCACGCCGGCGACGGAAACGGCCCGGGTGCAGGGCGCGAGCGCGTGCGGGTCAGCCGGCGATGTCGTCGTCGCGGAACAGGTCGTCGAAGCCCGAGTGGCGGACCGCGTCGTACGCCTCGTCCAGGCCGCGTGCCAGCAGCTCGATGAGCGCGGGCACCTCCGCCACGTCGAGCCGGAACGTCCCGCTGCAGGTCGTGCCGCGCCACAGGGAGAGCACCACCACGCCCGCCTCGTGGTGCCAGCTGACCCGGAGCGCGCGGCCGCCGCCACGGGCGTCGAGGAACGCCTCGCCGGTGGCGGGGAGCGGTGCCGGTGCGTGCATGGGGCTCATTGTGCGCCTGTGATCTCGTCGTTGTCCGCCCTTCGTCACGGGCTTTACCGCCCTATGCTGGCGTCGTGCCCGAGCTTCCCGAGGTCGAGGCCCTCGCCCAGGACCTGCGTTCCCGGCTGTCCGGCCGGGCGATCGCCCGTGTCGACATCGCCGCGTTCAGCGCGCTGAAGACCTTCGACCCGCCACTGACCGCGCTCTACGGCGTCCTGGTCGACGACGTGACCCGGCACGGCAAGTTCCTCGACATCGAGGCCTCCGGGCTGCACCTGGTGGTGCACCTGGCCCGCGCCGGGTGGATCCGCTGGCGCGACGAGGTGCCGAAGCTGCCGCCGAAGCCGAGCAACAAGTCGCCGCTCGCGGCCCGGGTGGTCCTGGACGACGACTCCGGGCTCGACCTCACCGAGGCCGGCACCCAGAAGCGCCTGGCGATCTACGTCGTGCGGCGACCCGAGGACGTGCCCGGCATCGCCCGCCTGGGCCCGGACCCGCTGGCCGAGGAGTTCACCCGCGACACGCTGCGGGCGATCCTGACCGACGCCGGCCGGGCCCAGCTCAAAGGCGTGCTGCGCAACCAGTCCGTGATCGCCGGGATCGGCAACGCCTACTCCGACGAGCTGCTGCACGCCGCGCGCATGTCGCCGTTCAAGCCGGCCTCGAGCGTCGACGACGAGGAGCTCGAGATCCTCTACGACGCGATCCGCACCGTGCTCGGGGACGCCGTCGAGCGCTCCCGCGGGCTGGCCGCCTCGGAGCTGAAGGGCGAGAAGAAGTCGCACCTCGCGGTGCACGGGCGGACCGGCCAGCCGTGCCCGGTGTGCGGCGACACGGTCCGCGAGGTGTCCTTCGCCGACTCCTCGCTGCAGTACTGCCCCACCTGCCAGACCGGTGGCAAGCCGCTCGCCGACCGGCGAATGTCGCGCCTGCTGAAGTAGCCGCCCGCACGCGGGCCATTCGGACGTGCACTCCGGGTCCGGCTGGGCCGGGTTGCCGCCTGCGCGCCGGCCCGCGCCGGCGCGAGTGCACGTCCAGCCGGCCCGCCGCGCCGGTCCCTCAGCTGAAGGCGGTCGGGAGCGGCAGCTCGAGGGCGTCGGCGAGCAGGTCGAGATAGTCGGTACGGCGGACCTCCACGACGCCGAGCGAGGCCAGGTGCGGCGTCTGCCACTGCACGTCGAGCAGCCGCCGGTCGGCGTACCGGTCGCGGAGCAGGTCGACCAGGCCGACCAGAGCGACCTTCGAGGCGTCGGTGACCCGGTGGAACATCGACTCCCCCGCAAACAGGCCGCCGATCGCGACGCCGTACAGGCCTCCGACCAGCCGGCCGTCCTGCCAGGTCTCCACCGAGTGCGCCCAGCCCAGCTCGTGCAGCGCGGTGTAGGCGTCGATGATCTCCTCGTCGATCCAGCCGCTGTCGCGCGTGGGGTCGGCGCAGGCTCGGACGACCTCCTCGAAGCAGGTGTCGACGCGGATCTCCATCCGGCGCACGGAGGCGCGCAGGGAGCGGGAGACCTTGAGCCCGTCGAGGGGCAGGATCCCGCGCGGGTCCGGTGACCACCACAGCATCGGCATGCTCGGGTCGCCGGGCATCGGGAACAGCCCGTGCCGGTATGCCGCGAGCAGCGTGGCCGGCTCCAGGTCGGCGCCGACCCCGACCACGTCGTCGTCGATGTCGTGCAGCGAGTCGGGGAACTCCCATCCGGTGGGCGGCGGTTCGGTCGGCACGGGTGCCATGGTGCCACCCCGCCGAAGGGCTCCCCGCGGCTTGGAGCCGGGTCGGGTGTGCCCGGTGCCACGTTGGCCCCGCTTGTGCGGGGGTACCGGGGTCGTAGGGTTTCGATGACGTGCCGGTGAGGGCCGGCCGCCGGAGGAGGACACATGGGCATCGGTGGATCGCTGGGGAAGGCGCTGGCGCCGCAGGTGCAGAAGATGGCACCGGAGATGACCGCCGGCTTCGTGCACGAGGCGCTCGCTCGGGCGATCAACGGCGTCGGTCCGCTGCCCGGCGCCGCCCACGCCGCCGACAAACAGCTCGCCGAGCAGGGCGGGGACGTCGACAAGGCGATCCACGAGGTGATCGAGAACCACGTGCGGTACGCCGGGGTCCAGGGGTTCGCCACCAACCTGGGCGGTCTGGTGACCGCAGCGGTGACCATTCCGGCCAACATCGCCGGCCTGGCCATGCTGCAGTGCCGGATGGTCGCCGGGATCGCACACCTGCGCGGCTACGACCTCACCGACCAGCGGGTGCGCAACGCCGTGCTGATGTGCATGCTCGGCGAGGACGCGGTGCGCTCCCTGGTGAAGAAGAAGAAGCTGCCCGCTTCACCGATGGCGGTCGCCACCGCACCCGCCCACGACCCGCACCTGGACAAGGTGATCGCCGCCGAGGTGACCTCCGAGCTGCTCACCAAGGTCGCCGGCAAGCGGGTGGCCACCACCGTCGGTCGCCGGGTCCCCGTCGTGGGCGGCCTGGTCGGCGCCGGGGCGGACGGGTACTCCACGTGGAAGATCGGCCGGTACGCCGACCGGGAGCTGCTCTCGCGACCGCGCCGCTGAGCCGGCTGTCCCTCGCCGCGGCGCCGGGCTACTCCTCGCCGCGCAGGCGTCGCGCGGCCTTGCTCATCCGGACCGTGATCTGGGCGTTCGGGTCCTCGCGCTCGGCCGCCTCCCGGGTCATCACCGCAAGCGCCTCGATCGCGGCCTCGGCGACCTGTGCGGGATCGGGCCGGTCCGGGTCGGCCCAGCGGGCGCCCTTCGGCGGCGGCACCGGGCGGAGGTCCTCGACGTCGCCGACGACGTCGATCCCGGAGCCCTCGATCCAGTCGATCCAGTGGTTGGCGACCTCCTCGGCCCACGGGTAGAGCCGCGGTGGCAACGTCGCCTTGACCAGGTCGTCGCGCTGCGCGAGGTGCCGGTTGACCAGCAGCTCCTTGATCAGGTCCTGGGCGGTGGTGAAGTCGATGCCGCTGCCCGCCAGATGGGTGTTGAGCTGGCGCACGACGGCGATCTCCGCGATCCCCATCGACTCGTTGGCTCGGGCCCGGTCCTCGGGCGCCCACGCCGGGTCGATCCCGAAGACCTGGCAGAACCGGCGCCACAGCAGGTCCGGCTCCGCGCCGGCCTGGGGCACGGTGACGACGTGCACCCGCTCCGGCGGCAGGCCGGCGCCCCAGCGCATGAGTACGTCGGGCAGCCCTTGGCTGCGCCAGAACGGCATGTCCTTGCGCCCGTCGAAGCTGCGTCGCACCCGCCGGATGAAGCGCTTGTAGGTCCACCGGCGGCCGAGCTTGATCCCCTCCTGCCACTCGGCCGGGATCTGGCGGGCGATGTCGCGGGCGGAGTAGACGATGTGCACCTCGTCGCTCGAGGCGAGGTCGTCCATCGCCCGCTTCACCTGCTCCGGGGTGGCCGTGCTGAGGATCTCGTGGTCGATGATCACGGTGTCGTCGAGCCGGCGCACCCGGCGCATCAGGGCGTCCCACTGGCCCTGCGACGCGGGGCCAAGCCCTCCCCAGTCCATCTGCACCAGGTCGAGGGCGGGCCGGAAGTGGCTCGACAGCAGCCCGAGCGGGTAGTGGACGCCGTGGTCGGCGAGGCTGTTGCGGTTCTGGCGTAGCCGGTCCTGCAGGAACGTCGTACCGGTCTTGGGCGCCCCGACGTGGAGGTAGACGACCCGGCTCATGAGCCTGATTCTGCCCTACCCGGTTCAGCTCCCGGCGAGCGCGTTGACCACACGAGAAGGGCTGGGCCGGCCGAGCTGCTCGGCCATCCAGGCGCTGGTCTCGACGAGCTTGGCCAGGTCCACCCCGGTCTCGATGCCCAGCCCGTCGAGCATCCACACCAGGTCCTCGGTGGCGAGGTTGCCGGTGGCACTCTCGGCGTAGGGGCAGCCGCCGAGGCCGCCGGTCGACGCGTCGAACGTGGTGACCCCCGCGCGCAGCGCTGCCTGGGTGTTGGACAACGCCTGGCCGTAGGTGTCGTGGAAGTGCATCGCGAGCCGGTCGTTGGGCAGCCCGGCGTCGTTGAAGCCGGCGAGCAGGGCGGTCACGTGGCCCGGCGTACCGACCCCGATCGTGTCGCCGAGCGAGAGCTCGGACGCGCCGAGGTCGAACAGCCGCTTGCCCACGGCGACCACCTGGTCGACCGGGACGTCGCCCTCCCACGGGTCGCCGAAGCACATCGAGACGTAGGCGCGGACGTCGATCCCGGCGTCGCGGGCGCGGCGCACGGTCGGCTCGAACATCGTGAACTGCTCGTCGAGGCTGCGGTTGAGGTTGCGCTGGGCGAAGGTCTCGGTGGCGCTGCCGAAGATCGCGATGTGCCGCACGCCCTTCTCGAGCGCCCGGTCCAGGCCGCGCTCGTTGGGCACCAGCACCGGCATCGGAACCGGCTGCGCGGCCGGGTCGCCGAGCAGGTCGAGCAGCTCGCCGGCGTCGGCCAGCTGGGGCACCCACGTGGGGTGCACGAAGCTGGTGGCCTCCACGACCGGCAGCCCGGCGTCGACGAGGCGGCGGATGAACTCCGCCTTGACCTCGACGGGTACGACGGTCGGCTCGTTCTGCAAGCCGTCGCGGGGACCGACCTCGTAGATCCGGACCCGACCGGGCAGGCCGGGATCGGGCACGACCTGGGGCTTGCGCATGCTCACTCCTCCTCGACGGCCGCCGGCTCGACGACGAAGAGCGTGGCGCCGAGCGGCACCTGGTCGCCGGCGGCCGCGGCCACCTCGACGACGGTGCCGGCCATCGGGGCCTTGAGCGCGAGCTCCATCTTCATCGCCTCCATCACCCCGAGTGTCTCCCCCTCGGCAACCCACTGCCCGACGGTGGCGCCGACGTTCAGCACCGTGCCCGGCATCGGGGCGGCGACCGTGCCGTCGGCGGCGGCGTGGTGCGCGCCCGGGCCGAACGCGTCGGGCCGCTCGAAGACGTGGGTGTTGCCGCGGTGCGCGACCTCGACCCGGTGCGGTCCCACGCGCACCGCGCCCTCGTGCACCAGGTCGTCGATCTCCAGCCGGAGGACGCCCGCCTCGGCCGCGATCGGGTGCACCGCCCAGGATTGGTCGCCGGTCCGGATCGCCCCGGCCGGTTCCACGTGGAACACCCGGGTGTCCCCGTCGACGACGAGCTCGACCGGGATCGGTGCGGGCGGACCGGCCAGCCGCCAGCCGTCGGCGACCGCGAACGGGCTAGGGTCATGCTGCGCCGGCCCGCCGTCGGCCGACCCGGCGTGAGCCGGCACCGCCAGTGCCCAGGCGGCGAGCAGCGACGCCTCGGTGACGCCCTCGGGTCGCACCGCGTCGGGATGGGTGTCGAGGTACGCCGTGTCGATCTCGCAGTCGCGGAACGCCTCGGAGGCGGCCAGCCCGCGCAGGAAGCCGAGGTTCGTGGTGAGGCCGAGGATCGCGGTGTCGTCGAGCGCGGTCACCAGCGCCCGGCGGGCCGCCTCCCGGGTCGGCCCGTGCACGATCACCTTGCCGAGCATCGGGTCGTAGGAGGAGCTCACCACCTGTCCGGACTCGAGCGCGGCGTCGACCCGGGCGCGCGAGGACCAGCGGACGTGCTCGGCGACCCCGGCCTGCGGGAGGAAGCCGGCGAACGCGTCCTCGGCGTAGACCCGCGCCTCGATCGCGTGGCCGTCGAGCGCCACGTCGTCCTGGGTGAACGGCAGCGGCTCGCCGGCGGCGACCTTCAGCTGGAGCGCGACGAGGTCGAGCGGCCGTCCGCCCACGGTGACCGCGAGCTCGGTGACCGGGTGCTCGACCTGGAGCCGGGTGTTCATCTCCAGGAAGTACACCTCCGGGGGGTTCCCCCCCGGAGATCCCCCGGCATCGACGAGGAACTCCACGGTGCCGGCGTTGACGTAGCCGACCTCCTTGGCCAGCGCGACGGCCGACTCGGTCAGCACCCGGCGGACGTCGTCGGAGATGGTCGGGGCCGGCGCCTCCTCGAGCACCTTCTGGTGCCGGCGCTGGGTGGAGCAGTCACGCTCGAAGAGGTGCACGACGTTGCCGTGGGCGTCGGCGAGCACCTGCACCTCGACGTGGCGCCCGTGCTCGACGTACCTCTCCACCAAGATCGTGTCGTCGCCGAACGCGCTCGCGGCCTCGCGCCGGGCCGCGGCGAGCGCGTCGGCGAAGTCGGCCGGGTCGCGCACGATCCGCATGCCCTTGCCGCCGCCGCCTGCTGCGGCCTTGACCAGCAGCGGGAACCCGACGTCCGGCGCGGTGGTCGAGCCCGATCCGGTGGTCGAGCCCGATCCGGTGGTCGAGCCTGTCGAGACCAGCTCATCGCCGCGCAGCTCCGCGGACGGTACGACGGGCACCCCGGCCGCGATCGCGACCTCCCGGGCGATGTCCTTGCGGCCCATCCGGTCCATCACCTCGGCGCTCGGGCCGACGAAGGTCAGCCCGGCCTCGACCACGGCCCGCGCGAACGGGGCGCGCTCGGAGAGGAAGCCGTAGCCGGGATGCACCGCGTCGGCGCCGGTGCGCCGGGCGGCCTCCAGGATCGCGTCGATGCTGAGGTAGGACTCGGTCGCCGGCGTCGGCCCGATCCGGACCGCCACGTCGGCCGCGCGCACGTGCGGGGCGCCCCGGTCGGCGTCGGAGTACACCGCGACGGTGCGCAGCCCGCGCTCCCGGGCGGCCTTGATGATCCGCACCGCGATCTCGCCGCGGTTGGCCACGAGCAG
This sequence comes from Nocardioides pakistanensis, assembly GCF_054781215.1. Lineage (NCBI taxonomy): Bacteria > Bacillati > Actinomycetota > Actinomycetes > Propionibacteriales > Nocardioidaceae > Nocardioides > Nocardioides pakistanensis. The sequence goes on from NZ_BAAGUV010000029.1 coordinate 11,268, forward strand.
CGTGGAAATGGGGCGGGGGGAGGTCACAGTGCCGTCCTTCCTGGGAAGCACATCGTCACAACGAGCACCACGTAGCTCATGCTCCTCACATCCGGAAGACGCCGTACGACGGCGCGGGGATCGGGGCGTTGGACGCGGCGGCGAGGCCCATGCCGAGCACCCGGCGGGTGTCGACCGGGTCGATCACGCCGTCGTCCCAGAGCCGGGCGGTGGAGTAGTACGGCGAGCCCTGCTCCTCGTACTGCTCGCGGATCGGCGCCTTGAACGCCTCCTCCTCGTCGGCGGACCACTCGCCGCCCTTGGCCTCGATCCCGTCGCGGCGGACGGTGGCGAGCACCGAGGCGGCCTGCTCGCCGCCCATCACCGAGATCCGGGCGTTGGGCCACATCCACAGGAACCGCGGGTCGTAGGCCCGGCCGCACATGCCGTAGTTGCCGGCGCCGAAGGAGCCGCCGATCACCACGGTGAACTTGGGTACGACGGAGCAGGCGACCGCCGTGACCAGCTTGGCGCCGTCGCGGGCGATGCCGCCGTTCTCGTACTCCCGGCCGACCATGAACCCGGTGATGTTCTGCAGGAACACCAGCGGGATGCCGCGCTGGTTGCACAGCTCGATGAAGTGCGCGCCCTTGAGGCTGGACTCGCTGAACAGGATCCCGTTGTTGGCCACGATCCCGACCGGGTAGCCCCAGATCCGGGCGAAGCCGCACACCAGCGTCTCGCCGTAGAGCGCCTTGAACTCGTGGAACCGCGAGCCGTCGACGATGCGGGTGATCACCTCGCGCACGTCGTAGGGGGTGCGCGAGTCGGTGGGCACGACGTCGTACAGACCCTCGGGGTCGTCGACCGGCTCCTCAGGAGCCTGCTGCGTCAGGTACCCGGCGGCCGAGGAGAACCCGGTGGTCGAGGAGGAGCGAAGCGACGTCTCGAAACCACCGCGCCGCTCGAACGTCGCCACGATCGACCGCACGATCGCGAGCGCCTCGGCGTCGTCGGCGGCGAGATGGTCCACGACACCGGACTTGCGAGCGTGCACGTCGCCACCGCCGAGCTCCTCGGCGGTGACGACCTCACCGGTCGCGGCCTTCACCAGCGGCGGCCCGCCGAGGAAGATCGTGCCCTGCTCCTTGACGATCACCGTCTCGTCGGACATCGCGGGGACGTAGGCGCCGCCGGCCGTGCACGAGCCCATCACCGCCGCGACCTGCGGGATGCCCTGGGCCGAGAGGTTGGCCTGGTTGAAGAAGATCCGGCCGAAGTGCTCCTTGTCGGGGAACACCTCGTCCTGCATCGGCAGGAACGCCCCGCCGGAGTCGACGAGGTAGATGCACGGCAGCCGGTTCGCGCGGGCCACCTCCTGGGCACGCAGGTGCTTCTTGACCGTGATCGGGTAGTAGGTGCCGCCCTTGACGGTGGCGTCGTTGGCCACGATCACGCACTCGCGTCCCGACACCCGCCCGATACCGGTGACGATCCCGGCCGAGGGCACCGCGTCGTCGTACATCCCGGTCGCCGCGAGCGGGCTCAGCTCGAGGAACGGGCTGCCCGGGTCGAGCAGCCGGTCCACCCGGTCGCGCGCGAGCAGCTTGCCCCGCTCGAGATGCTTGGCTCGGGCCGACTCCGACCCACCCTCGCGGACCGTGGCGAGACGGGCGCGCAGCTCCTCGACGAGCTCGCGCATCCCGGTTGCACCTGCTGCCATCGGCTGGCCACCTCCGTCGTACGACTGCCCCGATGTTAGCGATCGTTAACCCCGGCGTCCACCGGGCCGCGCGGAACGGGGGTCAACCCCCGAAGACCACCTCGCCGGCGACGTACGTCGCGACGACGGACGCCTCACCGATCTCCTCGGGCGCGCCGAGGAAGGGGTCCCGGTCGAGGACCACCAGGTCGGCATGGGCACCCACCTGGAGGTGACCGGTGTCGTCGCGGTGGCTGGCGAACGCCGAGCCGCTGGTGTGGGCCGCGAACGCCTCAGCGAGGGTCAGCGCCTGGCCGGGCACCAGGGCGGGCGTCGAGGCGTCCGCCTCCGGGGAGCGTCGGTTCACCAGGGTGTGGATCGCCGCGATCGGGTCCGGCGTGTTCACCGGCCAGTCGCTGCCGCCGGCGAGCGTGGCGCCGGAGCGGGCGATGTCGGCGAACGGGTACTGCCAGCTGCGCCGCTCGTCGTCGAGGTGCGGCTCCAGCAGGGTGACCGCAGGGGTGTCGGCGCTCGCCCACAACCCCTCGAAGTTCGCCACCACGCCGAGGCGGCGGAACCTCGGTCGGTCCTCGGGTCGGACCAGCTGCAGGTGGGCGATCTGGTGCCGCAGGTGGTTCATGCCGTTGGTGCGCCGGGCGTGCTCGATCGCGTCGAGCGCGTCGTGGACGGCGCGGTCGCCGATCGCGTGCACGTGCACCGGGAACCCGGCCGCGTCGGCGGCCTGCACGGCGTCGGCGAACTGCTCGACCGACAAGAAGGCCAGGCCTCGGTCGCCGCAGGAGCAGAACGGCAGGTCGGTGTAGGGCTCGGTGACCGCGGCCGTGCCGGTCTCGGAGATCCCGTCGGCCATCAGCTTGACCGCGCCCGCGTCGAGGCCGTGCCGGGCGAGCTCATCCCGTCGGGCGACCAGCTCCTCGACCTGCTCGACCCCCCGGTGGCGGTCCCACCACAGGGCGCCGCGGACCCGGCTGACCAGCTCCCCGGAGGCGAGCAGGTCGAGGTAGGCCAGGGTCGGGTCGTCGATGCCGGCGTACCCGCCGAGCAGGGCGTCGTGCCAGCCGGTGATCCCCAGCGAGTGCAGGAAGCGCTGCGCGTGGCGGAGTGCGTCGGTGTACTCCGCCTGCGTGGTGGCCACGTGGTCGCCGACCAGGGCCATCGCCGCCTCCCGCAGCGTCCCCTCCAAGCCGCCGTCGTCCCCGCGCATCAGCCACCCGTCGGGGAGGTCCGGCGTGTCCGGGCCGACCCCGGCGATCTCCAGCGCCCGGGTGTTCACCCAGGCGTCGTGGTGGTCGCTGCTGGGCAGGAACACCGGGCGGTCGGGTACGACGGAGTCCAGGTCCGCCACCGACGGCGCCTCCTCGGGGAACGCCGCCAGCGACCACCCGCCGCCGCGGATCCACGTCGCGTCGGGGTTCTCCCGGGCGTGCCGGGCGATCGCGTCGAGGTACTCCTCTCGCGAGGAGAGGCCGGAGAGGTCGCAGCGGGTCTGCTCCAGCCCGCCGATCATCGGATGGAGGTGGGCGTCCTGGAAACCGGGAGCGAGCAGCCCACCGGCGAGGTCGACCTCCTCGGCTCCCGGACCGACCGCCGAGCGCACCTCCGCTGGGTCGCCGATCGCGAGGATGCGGCCCTCGGCCGTCGCCACCGCGACCCCGCGATGGTGGCGCACCCCGTCGAAGACGTTGCCGTCGAGGAACACCCGCCTGCTCATCTGCCCACCTGTCTGTCTGTCAGCCATCCGGACCAACCCGCACCGTGCCCGATTCTCACCCGTCCAAGCCCCGTGCGGGCCGAGAGGTGAACGTGCGCTAACCGACTGGTCTATCGTGGCCGCATGGCAGCTTCTCGCCGCGACCAGATCCTCGCCACCGCTGCCGAGCTCTTCGCCGAGCGTGGCTTCCACGGCGTCTCGGTCGCCGAGCTCGGCTCCGCCTGTGGCGTCTCCGGCCCGGCCCTCTACCGGCACTTCCCGTCGAAGGACGCGATGCTCGCCGAGATGCTCGTCTCGATCAGCGAGGAACTGCTCGAGGTCGGCCGTGAGCGGGTCCGTGAGGCCGAGGGGCCGCGCGAGGCGCTGCACGCGCTGGTGAACTGGCACATCGACTTCGCGCTCACCAACAAGGCACTGATCGTGGTCCAGGACCGGGACTGGGCGTCGCTGCCCGAGGACGCCCGCGAGAAGGTGCGCGAGCTGCAGCGCAGGTACGTCGAGCTGTGGGTCGACCAGCTGCGCGCCGTACACCGCGGACTGCCCGCCGACCGGGCCCGAGCGATGGCCCACGCGGCGTTCGGGCTGCTGAACTCCACCCCGCACAGCGCCCTGCTGTCGGAGGAGGAGATGCGCGGCATGCTGGAGGAGATGGCGCTGCGCGCGGTCGCCCTCGAGCGCCCCGCCTGAGGCGCCGCGAGCCCCCGGCTCAGCCGGCGTTCTTCAGCGCGTCCTCGAGCGCGGCGAGCACCAGCAGCGCGGCGTCGGGACGAGCGTTGTGCCCCATCAGCCCGATCCGCCACACGGTCGAGGCGAACGCGCCGGCCCCGGCGCCGATCTCCAGGTTGTGCCGCTCGAGGAGATACCGGCGTACGGCGGCCGAGTCGACGCCCTCCGGCACGCGCACGGTGGTCAGCTCAGGGAGCCGATGACCCTCGGCGGCGAACAGCTCCAGGCCCATCTCCTGCAGCCCGGTCTGCAGCAGCCGGCCGGCCTCCTCGTGCCGCGCCCACACGTTCTCCAGGCCCTCGCCGACGATCCGGCGCAGGCCGGCGTGCAGGCTGGCCACCATCGCCACCGGCGCGGTGTGGTGGTAGGTGCGGCCGCCGGCCCCGTGCTGCTGGCCCGCGCCGACGTAGCCGCCGAGCAGGCCCAGGTCGAGGTACCACGACTGCGGCTTCTCCACCCGCCGCTCGAAAGCGCGGTCGTTGATCGTGAACGGCGCGAGGCCGGGTGCCACGCCGAGGCACTTCTGGGTGCCGGCGTAGCCGACGTCGACGCCCCAGTCGTCGGCGCGCAGCTCGATCCCGCCGATCGAGGTGACCGCGTCGACGACCAGCAGCGCGTCGCCCTTGATCTCGCCGAGTGCCGCGATGTCGGAGCGGACGCCGGTGGAGGTCTCGGCGTGCACCGCGGCGATGACCGCCGGGTTCGGGTGGGCGTCCGCGACACGCTGCGGGTCGACCGGCGTACCCCACTCGTGCTCGACCGCGACCACCTCCGCGCCGCATCGCGCGGCGACGTCGCACATCCGCTGGCCGAACAGGCCGTTGACCGCGACGACCACCACGTCGCCCGGGTGCACGGTGTTGACGAAGGCGGCCTCCATCCCGGCCGAGCCGGTCGCGCTCAGCGGCAGGGTCCGGGAGTTGCGGGTGCCCCAGACCGTGCGCAGGTCCTCGCACGTGTCGTCCATCAGCGCGAGGAACTCGGGGTCGAGGTGACCGAGCAGCGGCAGGGCCAGGGCTGCGGTCGCCTCGGGATACGGGTTGGAGGGGCCCGGTCCGAACAGGCGGCGCTCGACGACGGCGGAGGCGAAGGTTCCGGTGGCGGGGGTGCTCATGCTCACCGAACCTACAGAACCGCACCCGGATTGAGGATCCCCTGCGGGTCCAGGGCGTCCTTGATCCGCCGGTTCAGCTCCATCACGTCGGGACCCAGCTGGTCCGGAAGCGCAGCCTTCTTCGCCCGGCCCACCCCGTGCTCGCCGGTGATCGTGCCGCCGAGCGCGATCGCCTCGCCCATCACGTCGGCGAAGGCCAGCCGGGCGCGGGCCTCGCTGTCGGGGTCGGCGGGGTCGTAGACCACGATCGGGTGGGTGTTGCCGTCCCCGGCGTGCGCGACGACCGGGATCTCCACCCCGTGCCGGGTCGCCACCCCCGCGATCGCGTCGAGCAGGTCGGGCAGCAGCGGGACCGGTGCGCCGACGTCCTCGAGCAGCAACGCGCCACGCGCCTGGATCGCGGGAAACGCCTGCCGGCGGGCCTCGACGAACATCTCGCCCTCCGCCGGGTCGTCGGTGACGAACACCGCCGTGGCACGCGCCGACTCGCAGGCGGCGCGGATCAGGTCGATCTCGTGGGTGCGCGCCACCCCGGGCGCGTCGGACTGGGCGACCAGCAGGGCGCCGCAGGAACGGTCCAGTCCCATCGGCCGGTGGTCCTCGACGGCGTTGATGGAGGCCGCGTCCATCAGCTCCATCATCGACGGCCGCAGTGACCGCCGTACGGTCACCACCGCCTCGGCGGCGTCGGCGACCGTGGGGAAGGTCGCCACCAGCGTGGCGCGCGCGTCCTGGGCGGGCACCAGTCGCAGGATCGCGCGGGTGACCACGCCGAGGGTGCCCTCGCTGCCGACGAACAGCTTGAGCAGGGACAGCCCGGCGACGTCCTTGATCCGCTTGCCGCCGAGCGTGATCAGCCGGCCGTCGGCGAGGACCACGTCGAGGCCGAGCACGTAGTCGGTGGTGACGCCGTACTTCACGCAGCACAAACCGCCGGCGTTGGTGGCGACGTTGCCGCCGATGGAGCAGATCTCGTACGACGACGGGTCGGGCGGGTACCAGAGCCCGTGCTCGGCGGCGGCCGCCTTCACCTCGGCGTTCAGCGCGCCCGGCTCGACCACCGCGACCTGGCAGTCGGTGTCGATCTCGATCGCCCGCATGCGTTCCAGGGCCAGCACGATCCCGCCGTCGACGGCCGACGAGCCGCCGGAGAGGCCGCTGCCGGCGCCGCGGGGTACGACGGGGACACCGTGCCGGGCCGCCCAGCGGACCGCCTCCTGCACCTGGCCGGCGTTCTCGGCGCGGACCACGGCGACCGGCTTGCCCGCCGAGCGGTCCTGGGACCAGTCGTAGCGGTAGGGCTCCATCGTGTCCGGGTCGGTGAGCACCACCCCGTCGGGCAGCGCGTCGACCAGCTCGGTGAGGGCGTCGTACGACATGAGGCCATGCAACCACGCAGAACCCGGGTCCCGACAGGCTCGATCCACGGGGCTGGGTGCGGATCCCGGGCCCCCGACCAGCGGCTGTGTCGTCGCGACGGGGTCCTAGGCTGTCGGACCATGAGCCTCCTCGACTCCCCGATCGCCCGTCTCGACGGCACGCCCACGACGCTCGGCGACCTCACCGCCGGCAAGCCGGCGCTGCTGGTCAACGTCGCCTCCAAGTGCGGGCTCACCCCGCAGTACGCCGGCCTGGAGCAGCTGCACGAGAAGTACGCCGACCGCGGCTTCACCGTCGTCGGGCTGCCGTGCAACCAGTTCATGGGCCAGGAGCCGGGTTCGCCCGACGAGATCGCCGAGTTCTGCTCGGCCACCTACGGCGTGACCTTCCCGATGACCGAGAAGATCGAGGTCAACGGCGATGGCCGGCACCCGGTCTACGCGGCGCTCGTCGACGCCCCCGACGAGGAGGGCCGCACCGGCGACATCTCGTGGAACTTCGAGAAGTTCCTCGTCGACGGCTCCGGATCCGTGCTCGCCCGGTTCAGTCCCCGCGTCGAGCCCGAGGACTCGCGGCTGGTGTCCGCGGTGGAGGCGGCGCTGGAGGCCTGACGGTTTCCCATGTTCACATGGGAATCTGGAACTTGGCACGGGTTGGGTGCCGTGCAGAGTTCCGGTTTCCCACGTTCACATGGTGTTCTGCGGGGGCGCCGGAGAGTGCGTCGTCGCGGGGGTCACACGAAAATCCGGTGAACCGGACGCGGGGGTTTCGGTAATCTCCTCGGGTCCTCCGGCCGCACTGCGCGGCTGACCCCTCGCAACCGGCAGCGCCTCGGCCTGCCCTGCGAACACGCAAGGAACCCGATGCCCGAGATCACCCAGCACCCCGAGTCCGACAAGCTCGACAAGGACGTCCTGCTCGTCGCCGGCGTCGTCGTGCTCTCCGCGATCATGTCGATCCTCGACGTGACCGTGGTCAGCGTCGCGCTGCCGACGTTCATGAACGAGTTCGACGCCACCTACGCCCAGGTGGCCTGGACGATGACCGGCTACACCCTGGCGCTGGCCACCGTGATCCCGCTGACCGGCTGGGCCGCGGACCGGTTCGGCACCAAGCGGCTGTTCCTGCTGGCGCTGGCGCTGTTCACGCTCGGTTCGGTGCTGTGCACCCTGGCCGACTCGATCTCCACGCTGGTCCTCTTCCGGGTGTTGCAGGGCCTCGGCGGCGGCATGCTGATGCCGCTGGGCATGACGATCATGACCCGCGCGGCCGGTCCGCACCGGATCGGCCGCGTGATGGCCGTGCTCGGCATCCCGATGCTGCTGGGCCCGATCGGCGGCCCGATCCTGGGTGGCTGGCTGATCGACACCGCGAGCTGGCAGTGGATCTTCCTGATCAACCTGCCGATCGGGCTGCTCGCGCTGGTCTTCGCCGCGATCGTGCTCGCCAAGGACGCCCCCGAGCCGTCGGAGTCCTTCGACTTCGTCGGCATGCTGCTGCTCTCTCCGGGTCTGGCAGCCTTCCTGTACGGCGTCTCCTCGATCCCTGAGGAGGGCACCGTGCTGGCCGGCCGCGTCCTCGTGCCGGCGGCCATCGGCCTGCTGCTGGTCGTCGCGTTCGTCTTCCACGCGTTCCGCACGGTGCACCCGCTGATCGACCTGCGCCTGTTCGGCAACCGGCAGCTGACCGTCGCGGTCATCACGATGACCCTGTTCGCGATCGCGTTCTTCGGCGCGAGCCTGCTGTTCCCGTCGTACTTCCTGCAGGTGCGCGGTGAGACCACGCTGGCCGCCGGACTGCTGCTCGCGCCGCAGGGCCTCGGTGCGATGGTGAGCATGCCGGTCGCGGGCCGGTTCGCCGACTCGACCGGGGTCGGGCGGATCGTGCTGGTCGGGATCTCGCTGATCGTGGTCGGGATGGGCGTGTTCACCCAGGTCGGCGCGGACACGTCCTACTGGCTGCTGCTCGGGGCACTGTTCGTGATGGGGCTGGGCATGGGCGCGACGATGATGCCGATCATGACCGCGGCGCTGCAGACGCTCACCGACCACAACATCGCCCGTGGCTCGACCTTGATGAACATCGTGCAGCAGGTCGCCGGCTCGATCGGCACGGCGGTGTTCTCGGTGATCCTCACCAACGCGATCAAGGGCAAGGACTTCGCCGGCCCCGCGATCGCGTCGCGGCAGGACCCCTCCATCGCCGAGCAGATCCCCCAGCCGGCGCTGGCCCAGGGCTTCGTCGAGGCCGCGGACTCGTTCGCGCTCGCGTTCCTGGTAGGCGCGATCCTGGTCGCGCTGTGCCTGGTGCCGGCGGCGCTGCTGCCGCGCAGGCACGTGGCCTCGCCGATGAGCGATGACGACCTGCCGCCGGTGCTGATGCACTGAGCGCGGCCAGGGAACGGGGTCGGCGGGGCGGGGTCGGCGGGGCGGGGTCAGCGGGTGCGAACCAGCCGGGCGAGCTCGAAGTGCATCGGGTCGGTCCAGGCCCAGTCCCCGCCCCAGGCGAACCCCCACTTCTTGAAGATCGCCACCACGGTGCGGTCGATCTCGCCGGCCACCCCGCGCTGGTTGCCGGGCACGTTCAGGTCGACGGCGATCCCCCAGGTGTGCAGGGACAAGCCCTTGCGGGGGTCGCGGCCGATGAACCGGGGCACGTAGCAGCCGCCGAACTCCTCGGGATGGATCTCGTCGGCGAACCCGCGGGCGACCACCTCGCGCAGGGCGCCGCGCAGCTGCGGGAACAGCACCCGGTGCCCGGTGACGCTGCCCAGGATCGGCACCGTCTCGGTGCGGATGTTGGCCGCTACCCAGGCCGGGTCCGGCTGCACCGAGCCGTCGCGGAACCAGCGGTAGCTGAACGTCCCGACCGCCGCCGCGACCGACCCGCCGGTGACCTGCGGCAGCTCGATCCGCTGCTGCTTGGCGATCGCCTCGACGGCCTTCACCAGGCGCTCGATCTCGGCGATGTCGAGGTCGTCGCTGACCGAGTACTGCGGCCCGACGTCGACCTTCCGGTCGGGGGCGTCGCTGCCCGGGACCGCCGCGGCGAAGCCGCCGCCCTCCAGCACCTTCGGCCCTCGGGCGGGCCGGTTGGGTTTGGTCGGATCGCTCGATGACGGGCTGGTCGAGGGGCTGCCTGCCGCGGTCACCCCTGACTCCGGGCCCGGTTTCTCCGCCGCCACCGGGTCGGCGGCTTCCGCGCTGTTGTCGGCGCAGGCGGCCAACGGTGTCAGCAGGAGGAGTACGCCGGCCAGCGTGGCGCCGCGAGCACGGCACGGTGACCGTCGTACCGCCATCACAGCTCCCCAGAACGCTCCCCGGCGCCGAAACGGCACCGCCCTCGGCACCAGTCTAGGCGCGCTCGCCCGGGCATGCGCGGGACTCGGACTTGGCACGAGGAACCGGCGCTTTGCACGGGTTGCGCATCGTGCAAGGCGCCGGTTTACCACGTTAACGTGGGAAACCTGGGGCGCCTGGGGCGAGGCGGGAGCGGCTCACCAGATGCGGACGCGGTCCTCGGGGTCGAGCCAGAGCCCGTCGCCGGGGGCGGTGCCGAACGCCTCGTGGAACTCGTCGAGGTTGCGCACGATGTTCGCGCGGAACTCCGCCGGGCTGTGCGGGTCGACCGTGATCAGCTGCTGCATCTGCTCCTTGCGGCGCTTGGTGCGCCACACGTGCGCCCAGTTCAGGAACACCCGCTGCGAGCCGGTGATCCCGTCGCGCTCGGGCACCGGCTGGTCGCCGAGGCTGATCAGGTACGCCTTGTGCGCGATCGTGAGGCCGCCGAGGTCGCCGATGTTCTCGCCGACGGTGAGCGCGCCGTTGACCTTCTCGCCGGGCAGGTCGCGCGGCTCGAAGGCGTCGTACTGCGCGATCAGCTTGTCGCTGCGCTCCTTGAACGCCGCCCGGTCGGCCTCGGTCCACCACTCGTTGAGGTTGCCCTGACCGTCGTACTGGGAGCCCTGGTCGTCGAACCCGTGTCCGATCTCGTGGCCGATCACCGCGCCGATCCCGCCGTAGTTCTCCGCCGGGTCGGCGTCGGGGTCGAAGAACGGCTTCTGCAGGATGCCCGCCGGGAAGCAGATCTCGTTGGTGCCGGGGTTGTAGTAGGCGTTGACCGTCTGCGGCAGCATGAACCACTCGTCGCGGTCGACCGGGGAACCGATCTTGTTCAGCTGCCGGTCGGTCTCGAACGCCGCCGCGGCCTCGACGTTGGCCATCAGGTCGTCGTGGCGGATCTGCAGGGCGGAGTAGTCCCGGAACTTCTTCGGGTAGCCGATCTTGGGGTTGAACGTCTCGAGCTTCTCGAACGCCCGCTCCTTGGTCTGCTCGCCCATCCAGTCCAGCGCGGCGATGTTGCGGCGGTAGGCCTCGATCAGGTTCGCGACGAGCTCGTCCATCTTCGCCTTGGAGCTCGGCGGGAAGTGGCGGGCGACGTACTCCTCGCCGACGGCCTCACCGAGCGCGGCCTCGACCAGCGCGACCCCGCGCTTCCAGCGGGCGCGCAGCTCCGGCGTCCCGTTGAGGGTGCGGCCGTAGAAGTCGAAGTTTTCCTCGACGAACGCGGAGGAGAGGTACGGCGCGGCACGGCGGATCACGCGAGCCGCCAGCCACTCGCGCCACTGTTCGATCGGCACCTCGGCCAGCGCCGTCGACAGGTGGGACAGGTAGCTCGGCTGGCGCACGACGGTCTCGGCGAGCACGTCCTCCGACGCACCGAGGCCCTTGCGCCACGCGGTCCAGTCGACCTCCGGGGCGAGCGTGGTGAGCTCGTCGAGGGTGGTCAGGTTGTAGGTCCTGATCACGTCACGGGTCTCCGCGCGCTCCCAGTGGCCGGCGGCCAGGCGGGTCTCCACGTCGAACACGGTGCCGGCGGCCTGCTCGGCGTCGTCACGGCCGGCGAGGGCGAACATCCGGGTCAGGTGCCCCCGGTAGGCCTCGCGGATCTCGGCGAACTTCTCGTCGCGGTAGTACGACTCGTCGGGCAGGCCGAGGCCGCCCTGGAGCAGGTTGAGCACGTACCGGTCGGAGTTGCGGTCGTCGGTGTCGACGTAGGAGCCGAACAGCCCCGAGCCGCCGAGCCGCTCGAGCTCGCCGATGAAGTGCAGCAGCTCGCCGAGGTCGGCGACCTTCGCGGCGTCGGCCAGCATGTCGGCGATCGGAGTCATTCCGAGCTCCTCGACCCGCTGCTCGTCCATGAAGCTGGCGAACAGGTCGCCGATCTTCTGGCCGTTGTCGCCGCCGATCTTCCCGGCGGCGGCGTCCTCGATGATCTCGCGGACCCGCTGCTCGGAGACGTCGGCGAGCTGCACGAAGGGTCCCCACGCCGACCGGTCGGCGGGGATCTCCGCGGTGTCGAACCAGGTCCCGTTCACGTGCCCGAAGAGGTCGTCCTGGGGCCGGACCTGGAGGTTCATGCCGTCTTTGGCGTCGTCGAGGATCGTCACGTCGCCACCCTAACCGCCGCCGCATGGGGCCGCGCCGGGTCGGGTACAACGGGTCCATGAGCGAACGCACCGCTGTGACCGTCTCGGACAACACCACCGAGAGCCGCTACGACGCCTCGACCGACGCGGGGGTGGTCGCCGGGTTCGCGGAGTACCAGGACCGCGACGGGGTCCGGATCTTCACCCACACCGAGGTCGACGACGCCTTCTCCGGGCAGGGCGTGGGCTCCTCGCTCGCGCGGGGCGCGCTCGACGACGTCCGCGAGCGCGGGCTGAAGCTGCGCGCCAAGTGCGAGTTCATCGCCGGCTACCTCGAGAAGCACCCGGAGTACGCCGACCTCCAGGCCTGATCAGCGCAGGGTCAGCACGAGCTTGCCGGTGGCCCGGCGCTCGGCCATGTCGGTCAGCGCCTGCCGCACGTCCTCGAGCGGGTACGTCGCACCCACCGGCGGGTCGATCACGCGTGCCTCCATCATCGGCACCAGCTCGTCCCACTGCGCCCGCATGAACCCCTGACGCGCCATCGCGTAGGCACCCCAGCCCACACCGCGCACGTCGATGTTGTTCAGCAGCAGCCGGTTGACCTTGACCTCGGGGATCGCACCTGCGGTGAAGCCGACCACCAGCAGCCGGCCGAGCGGCGCCAGCGAGCGCAGCGAGTCGGTCATCAGGTCACCGCCCACCACGTCGAGCACCACGTCCACGCCGCGGCCGCCGGTCAGCTCCTTCACGGCGTCGCGAAACCCGTCGACGAGCACGGCCTCGTCAGCGCCGGCGGCCTTGGCGACCTGCGCCTTCTCGTCGGTGGAGACGACCGCGATCACCCGGGCGCCGTACCCCTTGGCGACCTGGATCGTCGCGGTCCCGACCCCGCCGCCGGCGCCATGCACCAGGACCGTCTCGCCCTCCTTCAGCTGCCCACGGGTGGCGAGGGCGAACTGCGCGGTGAGGTAGTTCATCGGCAGCGCCGCGCCCTGCTCGAAGGTCATCGTGTCGGGCAGCGGGAAGACGCTCTCGGGGTGGAGCGCCACGACGTCGGCCCCACCGCCGTACGGCAGCACGCAGGCGACCCGGTCCCCGGCGGCGAAGCCGGAGCCGTCCGGGGCCTGCCGAACCACGCCGGCGAAGTCGACGCCGAGCTGGAAGGGCGGTTCGGGCTTGAGCTGGTACTGCCCGGCCGACAGGAGCAGGTCGGGGAAGCTCACCCCGACGGCGTGCACCTCGACGACGACCTCACCCGGCTTCGGCTCCGGCTCGGGCACCTCGACGACGTCGACCCCGCCGGGTCCCTCGAGCCGGACCACCTGGACAGCACGCATACAAGCTCCTCAGCAGATCGGGTGCCCCGAGTATGCCTGCGTCGGTCAGCGGGGCTCGACCAGGGCGGCGAGCTCGAAGTGCATCGGGTCGGTGTAGGACCAGTCGCCGCCCCAGGCGAAGCCCCACCGCTTGAAGACCTCCACCACCCGGCGGTCGATCTCGCCGGTCGTACCGCGCAGGTTGCCCTGCACGTTGAGGTCGACGGCGATCCCCCAGGTGTGCAGCGACAGACCCTTGGCGGGGTCGCCGGCGATGAACCGCGGGGCGTAGCAGCCACCGAAGTCGCCCGGGTCGATCCGGTCCGCGAGGCCGACATCGACCACCTCCTGCAGGGCGCCCCGCAGCTGGGGCAGCATCACCCGGTGGCAGGTGACGGTGCCCAGGATCGGCACCGTCTCGGTGCGCAGGTTCGCCGCGGCCCACGCCGGGTCGGGCTCGACGGTGCCGTCGTCGAACCAGCGGTAGCGGAACGACCCGACCGCGTCGGCGACCGAGCCACCGGTGAGGGAGGCGGTCTGCGTGCCTGAGGAGGGCACCTCGGCGGCAAGCCGGGTGACCGTGACCCGGCGCCCGAGCCGCCGGCCCAGCGCCTGCTCGACGGAGGACGTGTCCCCGTCGACGGCGATCAGCACCGCGTTGCCCGGCACCATGCCGAGCTGGCTGCCACGGACCGGGTTGACCACGGCGTCGACACCCGGGGAGAGCGTGGCGTGCGCGCCCACCCGCAGGCTCGCCCCGGTGCCGCTGCCGATCGGCAGCTCGCCACCGAGCGGCAGGCCGAGCTCCTCGACCAGCTCCGGGGAGGCGGCGAGATCTCCCTCGGCCACCCGCTGCCAGACCGCGTCGGCGCGGGCGGCGACCTCGGGAGTGAAGCGACGGTACGACGACGGGTCGGCCGCCGCCAGGGTGACCATGCGCCCAGCGACCGGCGCAGCGGCCATCGCCACCACGAGCGTCGCGCGCACCCCCTCGGTCGCCGTGATCCGCCGCAGCGTGCCGGCCGGAAGCGTGTCGCGGCCGGTGACCAGCAGGTCCGCGCTCTCGACCCCGCCGACCAGTCGCCCCGGTGCGGTGGCCGCGACGGCCGGGTCGTTCAGACCGTTCCGGTCAGCGAGCGCCGAGGGCCCGGCGGCCACGGAGCTCATCTCGACCGCCCCGCTCCCGGGCAGCGCGCAGCCGGCGGCGACGACTGCCAGCAGGGTGCACACCACCACCGCCGGGCGCGGGCTCCGCGCCATCGTTCACCTCCCCGGCACGATTCGAGAACGCGTTCTACCGCGGTAGAACGATGGACCCGACAAGGGGTCACGCCGACCCACCCATCTCGGCCGCCCACGGCGGCGAACCCCGCACATGACCGGACCCGCCTCCCGCCCACCCGTCCGACGCCGGATTCGCCTGCTCGGCGGCCTCGCCGGCCTGCTCGCGGCTGCTGCCGGCCTGGCCGTGTCCGAGGCGGTCGCCGCCCTGCTCCCCGGGGTCACGTCCCCGCTGCTGTCGGTGGCCAACCGCGCCGTTGACGCGGCGCCGCGCCCGGTCAAGGAGTGGGCAATCGAGACGTTCGGCACCGCCGACAAGCCGCTCCTGCTCGGGGGCGTGCTGCTCACCGTCGCCGTGCTGGTCGCTGCCGTCGGCGCGGTCTCGGTGACCCGGAGGAGCGCCGGGTACCTCACGCTGGCCGGGCTCACGCTGGTCGCCGCTGCGGCGGCGGTCACCGACCGCGCGGCCTCGTCACCGACCGCGATGCGCCTGCTGCCCGTCGCCGTGCTCGCAGCCGTCGCCGTGGGCGCACTTCAGGTGCTACTCGGCGCATTCGGTCGGGCGCAGACCCCGCCCGCACCGGCACCCCAGGCGTCCCCGTCCGGGTCACCCCGGCCCGGGAAGCCCCGCCTGCTGCTGTCCGCACGCGGCGACGGCGACGGTCTGCCCGCAGGCGCCGTCGGCGGCCCCCTGGCCGCGCGGGTGGCCGGCGACGACCTGTCTGTCGCCTTCGACCGCCGCGCCTTCCTCCGCTCGGCGCTCGCGGTCAGCGCGGTGGCCGCCGCCGGCGGCGCGGTTGCCGGAGCGTACGGCGGGCCCGCGGCTCGTGCCTCCCGGGCGGCGGTGTCCGTCCCCCTCCCCGACCAGCCCGCTCCCGCGCTGACCCGCGCGATGACCCTGGACGTGCCCGGCATCACCCCGTACCTGACCCCGAACCGGGACTTCTACCGGGTGGACACGGCGCTGAGCGTGCCCGACGTCCCCGTCGACTCCTGGCGGCTGCGCCTCCACGGTCTTGTCGAGAAGGAGCTGGACCTCTCGTTCGAGGACCTGCTGTCCGGGCGGCTCGTCGAACGCCGGATCACACTGACGTGCGTGTCCAACCCCGTCGGCGGCGAGTACGTGGGGAACGCGACCTGGATCGGGGTGCCCGTGCGCGACCTGCTCGAGGAGGCCGGTGTCAGGGCCGGCGCCGACGCGGTGAAGTCCACCAGCGCCGACGACTTCACCATCGGCACCCCGCTCCAGGCGCTGCTCGAGCGCGACGCGCTGCTGGCCGTCGCGATGAACGGCGAGCCGCTCCCGCTCGAGCACGGGTTCCCGGTCCGGATGGTGGTGCCCGGCCTCTACGGCTACGTGTCGGCGACGAAGTGGCTGGTCGACCTCGAGGTCACCCGCTTCGCCGACTTCGAGGCGTACTGGACCAGCCGTGGCTACGCCGCCGAGGCGCCGATCAAGACCTCCTCGCGGATCGACGTACCCCGCTCCTTCGCGCGGGTGCCGGCCGGCCCGGTCCCGGTCGCCGGCGTTGCCTGGGCCCAGGACCGCGGCGTGACCGGCGTCGAGGTGCGGGTCGACCAGGGGCCGTGGCGTCCCGCCCGGCTGGCGGACGAGGACAGCGTCGACACCTGGCGACAGTGGGTCTGGGAGTGGGACGCCCGGCCGGGCACGCACCTGCTCGAGGTCCGCGCCACCGACGCGACCGGCTCCACCCAGACCGCCGAGCGCGCGCCGATCGCACCGGACGGCTCGACCGGCTGGCACAGCGTCCAGGTCACCGTCGAAGGCCCCGCAAACGGCTGAGCAGACGGCTGAGCAGGCGGCCGAGCAGAAACCTCCAGCTCGGACCAATCCGGCGCCGTCGACGCCCCGAACACCCTGTGACACAAGGCGATACGCCGGCCGGCGTCGCAGCTCGAACCCCCACCGCACACAACCGAAGGGAAGCACCATGCGTTCGATCCGTAAGGTCGCGATCGCCATCGCCGCCACCTCCGCCCTGACCTTCACCACGGCTGCCTGCGGCGCCGAGGACGACACCGCGGAGACCTCGTCGGCCGCGACCCCGGCCGCAGAGGAGTCCCCGATGGAGGAGGACTCCACGGAGTCGATGGACGGCACCGCAGACCCCGCCGCCAACCTGGTCGGCCCGGGCTGCGCCGACTACGCCGAGGCCGTCCCGGACGGTGCCGGCTCCGTCGAGGGCATGGCGCAGGACCCGGTCGCCGTGGCCGCGAGCAACAACCCGCTGCTCACCACGCTGGTCGCGGCCGTGTCGGGCCAGCTGAACCCCCGCGTCGACCTCGTCGACACCCTCAACGGCGACGAGTTCACGGTGTTCGCGCCGGTCGACGACGCGTTCGCCAAGCTGCCCGAGGAGACGGTCGCGTCGCTGGCCAAGCCGAAGAACGCCGAGACCCTGTCGTCGGTGCTGACCTACCACGTCGTGCCCGGTCAGATCACCCCCGACGAGATCGCCGGCGAGCAGACCACCGTGCAGGGCGGCACCGTCGAGGTCACCGGATCCGGCGACAGCCTGATGGTCAACGACGCCAACGTGGTCTGCGGCGGCGTCCAGACCGCCAACGCGACGGTCTACCTGATCGACTCCGTGCTCATGCCCGGCTGACCCAGCACTCCCGAACCGATGGCCCCCGATCCCTCATCGGGGGCCATCCCCTTGTCGGGGCAGCTCTGGCGTGCCGGCCACGGCACGGGGTACACCGGGGACATGACAGAGAACCAGCAGGAGCCCCGTCCCGGGCAGGAGCCCTCCGACGCCGAGCGCGACCTCGCCGCGCACGAACGGCCGGAGCGGGGACTGATCGCCGACGAGGACCTCCCGGAGGACGTCCGACCCGGCGACGACAACCCCCTGGCCAAGGACCCCGACGAGGACGAGCAGCCGTCCGGTCCCGGACCCTTCGGGGAATAGGACGGCGCCAGGGCGGTTGGGGTCCGATGTGACCCGACGACTCCTCCAGCTCTTCGCCGGCCTGGTGCTGTACGGCGCCAGCCTCGCCTTCCTGCTCCGGGCCGGACTCGGGCTGGCCCCCTGGGACGTCCTGCACCAGGGCATCGCCGAGCGCACCGGCTTCACCGTCGGCTCGATGGTGATCGCGGTGAGCTTCGTCGTACTTCTGCTGTGGATCCCGCTGCGCCAGCGGCCCGGCTTCGGCACCCTGGCCAACGCGATCCTGGTCGGGGTCTTCCTCGACCTCACGATGCTGGTGCTCGACGACGTGTCGACGTGGTTCTGGCGGGTGACGCTGCTGCTCGCCGGGGTGGGACTCAACGCGCTGGCCACCGCCCTCTACATCGGCGCGATGCTCGGGCCCGGACCGCGTGACGGCCTGATGACCGGCCTGGTGCGGCGCACGGGAAGGTCGGTCCGGCTGGTGCGTACGTCGATCGAGGTCGGCGTGCTGGCCGTGGGCTGGCTGCTCGGCGGCACGGTCGGGATCGGCACCCTGCTGTACGCCGTGGGGATCGGCCCGATCGTCCACGTGCTCCTGCCCCGGCTGACCGTCCCGCCGCCGGAGGGTCGGCTCGTGAGGAGTGTCACCTGAGCCCCCGGGTACAGTTCCCGGCATGGGAGGACGCCGTCGCAGCACGGAGCGCAAGAGGCTGAGCTGGTGGCAGGAGACGCTCCTCCTGCTGGTGCTGGCGCTGGTGACCTCGATCGTGGTCAAGGCGTTCTTCGTCCAGATGTTCTTCGTGCCCTCGGCGTCGATGCGCCCCGAGCTGATCGAGGACGACCGGATCCTCGTCGAGAAGATCTCCAGCTGGGACGGCGAGGTCGACCGCGGCGACGTGGTGGTCTTCAAGGACCCGGGCGGCTGGCTGGGCGCGACCCCCGAGCCGACCGGGGCGCAGAAGCTGCTGTCTTTGGTCGGCCTCTACCCCGACGGCGGGCACCTCGTGAAGCGGGTGGTCGCGACCGGGGGCGACCGGGTGGTGTGCTGCGACGCCGACGGGGCGATCACCGTCAACGGCGAGCCGCTCGAGGAGGGCGACTACCTGCGCGACGGGGTGGAGCCGTCCCAGAAGAAGTTCCAGGTCGTCGTACCCGAGGACGCGATCTGGGTGATGGGCGACAACCGCTCCAACAGCCAGGACTCGCGGTTCCACATGACCGACCCCGGACAGGGCTCGGTGCCGCTGGAGAACGTGGTCGGCAAGGTCTGGGCGATCGTGTGGCCGACCGACCGGTTCGAGGTGCTCGACACCCCGCCGACCTACCAGGCGGTCCCCGACCCTCAGTGAGTGTGGGTGTGGGGGTGCGTGTGGGTGTGACCCCGGGCGGGGGCGCCGGAGAGTTCGTGGGCACTCTCGACGATCCCCCACCCGGTGGCTCCGAGGGTCACCACGGCCACCGGGAAGATGCCGAGGTTCTCCTTGTCGATGTGCTCACCGAGGTCGGCGACCAGGTGGTCGAGTACGTCGACCGCGGCCGGTGAGTCGAGGTCCAAGGCCAGCGCCGCCTCGTCGAGCGACACGTGCTCGCCCTCGAGCTCGTCGACCTGCTCGACGTAGTCGCCCTGCTCCTTGAGGGCGGCGAATACCCCGGCCTCCTCACGGCGCGTGTGGCGGGCGAGCAGGTCCACCAGCTCGGAGCGCTTGCCGAGCGCGGTCGCGGCGTCGGACTCGAGCAGGGCGCGCCGCAGGTCGCCGGCGATCTCGAGCAGCCGCATGTGCTCGTCCATCAGCTCGGCGATCGGCTCGACCTGGCGGCAGCCGCAGTACTCACACACCCTGGACCTCCCCGTACACGCGTGTAGCGAGGAGAACCCAATCCCTGAGTCACGGATTCTGAACCCCGACTGCGGAACTGCCGCTCCGTGTACGGGTGGGTTCTCCTCGCTGACTTCATTGAAGCCCGCGTTCGGGTGGGTCCCAAGTGGCGCAAGGCCCGTGCTTTTCGGGACTTTCGTCCCGTCCGGCGACGGTCAGCCGGCGGCGCGACCCAGCGCGGAGTCGTCGAGGTGCTCGAGCAGGTCGGCGGGGTCGTCGTACACCTCGGCCGCACCGGCGTCACGCAGCTCGGCCTCGCTGATGCCGCCGCAGGTCAGCGCAACACACGTCAGCCCCGCCTTCTGTGCCGCCTTCACGTCCCAGACGGTGTCGCCGACGACGACCGTGCGCTCCGGGTCGAGCCGGTGCTGCTCGAGCGCCCCGGTCAGCAGGTCCGGCGCCGGCTTGCCCTCGTCGACCTCGGAGGACGTGGTGGCGCCGGCGAACACGTCGTCGCCGACGCCGATCGCGGGCAGCATCCACTCCAGGTCCTCCTCCTTGCCGCTGGTCGCGAGCACGGGGGTCAGCCCCCGGTCGGCGCAGGCCTGGACCAGCTCGGCGGTCCCGGGAAAGGCGGTGACGTGGTCGCGCAACGCCTCGTAACGGCGCGAGTGCGCGTCGACTGCGTCTTGGTTCTCCTCACCGAGCAGCCGCTCGACGAGTCCCTCGCTGGCGATCCCGATCGCGCGGTGGATCGCCGCCATCGGCACGTCATCACGGCCGACGTCGCGCAGCGCCTCCCACCAGGAGAGGACGTGGAGGTAGTTGGTGTCGAGAAGGGTGCCGTCGACGTCGAAGAGCACCCCGGGCCGGAGCTCGGTCATGGACCCACTGTGCCCCGGCCCCGGGGGTGGTCAAACGGTGATGCGCGGCTCAGGCGGCCGCGCTGCCGGCCTTGAGACGACGGGCCACCGAGATCGCGCGCTCGGCCATGTGGTCGAGGGCGTCGAGCTGCGGGGTGCCGAGCTCGATGTCGTTTCCGGCGCCGGTCACGTGGCTGACGCCGTACGGGTTGCCCTCCTCGAACTTCACCGGGTCGGTGTAGCCGGGCGGGACGATGATCCCGCCGAAGTGGTGGATCGTGTTGTAGAGGGCGAGGAGCGTCGACTCCTGGCCGCCGTGCGCGGTCTGGGTCGAGGTGAACCCGGCGTACACCTTGTCGGCCAGCTGTCCCTGGCCCCACTGGGGGCCCAGCGTGTCGAGGAACTGCTTGAGCTGGCTGGCGACGTTGCCGAACCGGGTGGGCGAGCCCAGCAGCACCACGTCGGCCCAGACGACGTCGTCGGCGGTGGCGTCGGGGACGTCCTTGGTCTGCTCGCGGTGCTCTGCCCACGCGTCCACGGAGCGCACCACCTCGTCGGGGGGGAGCTCGGCGACCTTGCGCAGCCGGGTCTCGGCGCCCGCCTTGGTGGCGGTGTCGGCCAGCCGCTGGGCCATGGCATGGGTCGTGCCCGTCGAGGAGTAGTAGATGACGGAGACGTTCACAGGCGTGTTCATGAGGTCCTCCTTCGCTTGAGCTTCGTGAGGCTTCTCAGGAGGGGTAACCGCCTGGCGAATCGCCAAACTTTCAACATTCCGCCCGATTCCCGGGCAACGCCGAAGGCCGGCCCTCCGATCTCTCGGAGGGCCGGCCTTCTCATCCGGTGGGGAGCCCCGGTGAGCTCCCCGCGGCTTGTGTGTCTCAGACGCCGACTGCCTCAGCGGAGCGGGTGGAGACGTTGGTGCCGGCTGCGTCGAACTTCGAGCGGGCGACCCAGACCAGGCCGAGGCCGAGCAGGATGGCGGTGCCACCGATGCCACCGAGCAGAGCCGCGACACCCAGGCCGAGCTGCAGCATGTTGTGGGTGACGGTGCCGGTGCCGAGCTCACCGATCAGACCGTGTACGGTGCCGCTCCAGGCCATGTCGCGGGCCGGGCCCTCGATGGGGTGCTCGCGGTCGAAGTCGGTCCAGTAGCGGCCGTCGATGTCGAACTCGTGCGGGCCGGCGGCGAAGGTCTCACCGTTGTACTCGGCGGGCTCATCGAGCGTGACGGTCACGGTGTTGTGCAGCGTGTGGTAGGTGACCGTGGCCATCTGGTACATGTACTCGGTCGCGGTGTTCACCAGCGGGTCGTTGGGGTCGAGGTCGGAGTCGACGACGGGGTACTTCCAGTCGTCCTCGAGCAGCGACATGATCGCCTCGGCGCCGGCGGTCTCGCCGCGGTCGACGAGCTTGCCGTCCTCGTTGTAGCTGAGCGTGACGTTCTGCTCGGCGCTGAGAGCCTTGAGCGAGGTGTAGCCGTCCTGCACCTTGGCGTAGGCCACGCCTGCGCCGGCGAGGAAGGCCAGACCGATGACCGAGAGAATGATCCCCAGGGTCTGAAGGCGTTTGGCCATCTGAAACACATCCTTTTGTGAGGTTTGAACGGTTCGTTCGGGTTGAACCTTGTGCCTCAAGGTTCGGCCAGGCCCGGGGGCGGGCGTAGGGGCCAAAGGTCACGAGCGCACAGGCCCTGCGACACCGAAAGTCCCGGAACTCCGACCGGGTCTCTGGACCCTTGCGGCCGCCCGACTCACCGGAGATGTCATGACTTTTCGACCGGCGCAGACCGCCCGTCGAACATGCAGCTACGGTCGTCGAGTGGCCTGGTCAGGCGGGCGCTCAGGCTCGGATCCGCCTGGCTGCATGTTCGACGGTCGCGCCAGGGCCGCAAACGCACGACGCCCCAGGCCGGAGACCTGGGGCGTCGTGATGGTGGTGCGCGAGGGGGGAGTTGAACCGGAGGATTCCACCGCTCAAATTGGACAATTTGGCCCTGCTGAGCGCGAATCCCGGGTTCCGTTTCCTCCCGTTTCGCACCATCGCCCCAGGGGGTGCGCTACACGGGGTAGCACCAGCGCGATTTTGAGTTGGTCCGGCGAATTTTCGTCCGGATAGGCCCCAGATTACGCCGGATCGCGAGATCGTCGAGCAGATGGGGAAGTGCTCCGCCCCTACGAGTCGAGATGGCTCGGCGATCGCCGGAATGCTTAAGCTGTGCGAAGCAAAGAGCACCGGCGGTGGCGCTCGGGTCCGGCCACGCACAGGACCTCAGGTCACATGGCAGCCATACTGAATCGGCTCGCAGCCCTGTGCGTCCGCCGGTGGGTCGGGCCGCCGGGTTGCTCGACTCACATTTCGCTGAGGCACGCAGGGGCTCGCGGTCGACGGCGGTCGTGACGGCTGGAACAGGTCACGATTCGAGGGAGAGGAACCGTACGGCGACTTCGTGTCGGCGGCCACGAGAAACTGCCCGGAGACGGCCACGAAGCTGCCCGCTGGCGGACATGAAACCTGCCCGCTGACGGTCATGGGATCTGCCCGACACGACGTCGTCTGCCTCGCTGCGCTGCGCGGTTGAGGCCCCTTCCTCGGGTGCGATGAGCGGTGCTGAAGCGCCCTATCGCTCCCGAGGAAGGGATGAGTTGAAGTCTGCCGAGGAGATCATGGAAATCTTGGATGCCTACGACCTGA
>NZ_BAAGUV010000030.1:0-24420 GCF_054781215.1 Nocardioides pakistanensis
CCAGGAATCAGGAGGCGATCAACAAGTCGCGTGACACGCCCATCCACAGGTCTTGACTATTGCTCGTGATGTCGAGCTCGGGGCCAGGCCGCATCCACCGCGGGAGCTCTACCGCGCCTATCTCGCGCAGAGCGACGTGTTCGTCGGCATCTACTGGCAGCGCTACGGCTGGGTCGCACCCGGGGAGAGCGTGTCCGGCCTGGAGGACGAGTACCTCCTCTCCGAGCGGCTGCCCCGGCTGCTGTACATCAAGCACCCGGCGCCTGACCGGGACGCCGCGCTGTCGTCGCTGCTGCAGCGGGTGCAGGCCGACGACCAGGCCTCCTACCGCCGGTTCTCCAGCACCGAGGAGCTGGCCGAGCTGGTCGGTCATGACCTCGCCCTGCTGTTGAGCGAACGGTTCGGCGAGGCCCGCGTGCCGCCGGCGTCGGAGCGTCCTCGCGCGCCGCTCCCCGCCCCCTTGACGAGGACCGTCGGGCGGAGCCGGGAGATCGACGAGGTCCTCGCGCTCCTCGAGCACGGCACCCGCCTGCTGACCGTGACCGGGCCGGGTGGCGTCGGCAAGACGAGGCTGGCCGTGGAAGCGGCCCACGCGGCCGCGCGGCGCGGATCCACGGTGCACTTCTTCCCGCTCGCGTCGGTGTCCTCACCGAGTCTGGTGCTGCCCACGGTCGCCGACCAGCTCGGAGTGCGCGATGCGGCCTCACCCACTCCCTGCGACTCGCTGGTCGACTACTTCGAAGGTCGCAGCGCACTGCTGCTGCTCGACAACCTGGAACAGGTCGTCCCCAGCGGCCCCGACCTGGTGCGCCTGCTGGAGCGGGCGCCGGGCCTGCAGATGCTGGTGACGAGCAGGCAGGCGCTGCGGGTGGTCGGCGAGCACGAGCTGGCTCTCCCTCCGCTGGCCGTCCCGCCGGAGGCCGCCTCGTCCGTGGAGGTGGGGCAGGCACCCGCGGTGCAGCTGCTGTTGGACCGGGCCCGCGACCGCGGCGCGACCGTCGAGGTCACCGACGACAGTGCGCCGGCCATTGCCGGGCTGTGCCGGCGGCTGGCCGGTCTGCCGCTGGCGATCGAGCTCGCCGTACCGCGCCTGCGCCTCCACGGTCCCCGGGCGCTGCTGGACCGGCTCGAGTCGACCCTGGACCTGCCGGCGGCCGGTGAGGACCTGCCCTCCCGGCAGCGCACCCTGCGGGCGGCGCTGACCTGGAGCCACGACCTCCTCGACGACGCCGAACGCGCGGTGTTCGCGCAGATGAGCGTCTTCACCGGGGGTTGCACCCTCGACGGCGTCGAGGCGGTGTGCACCGACAGCGGGGGAGCGGTCGACACGGCGCTGGCCGGGCTCCTGGACAAGAGCCTGGCGAGGTTCGGTGACCAGCTGCCCTTCGGCGAGGTGCAGATCAACATGCTCGAGCCGGTGCGGGAGTTCGCGCGAGAACAGCTGGATGCCCGCGGAGGCACCGCGCGGGCACGCCAGCGTCACCTCGACTACATGTCGGCGTTGGGCCACGAGGCGGCTCCGTTCCTCTGCGGGCCACGCCAGCGTGAGTGGGCCGCGCGCTTCGACGCGGAGCGGGCCAACGTCCGGACTGCGGTGGAGACGGGCCTGGAGTCCGGGCGATTCGCGACCGTCCTACGCCTGGTGTGGGACACCTTCGTCTACTACTACATCCGTGACGCGCTCGAGGAGTCCCAGCAGTGGGTGCTGCGTATCGCGCGGGAGCGGGAGAGCCTCTCGCCCACGGACCAGGCGCTGGTCGACGTCGGCCTGTTCGTCGTGGGAGCGCAGCCTGCCGACGTGGACCCGGAGGTGCTGTTGCCGGCCGCGGCGGAGGCCTTCGACGCGGGCGGGCTCCCGCTCGAGGCGGCGGTGGCGCGACACAACCTCGGTGTCCACTTCCTGCGCCGGGGCGACCTTCCGCGTGCGGCGGAGGCGCTGGAACACGCATCGCGCTCCTACGCCGCCATCGACCACGACTGGGGGGTGGCCATCGTCGAGATGACGCTGAGCGCCGCGCACGCCGGTCCTGGTGGCGACCGGGCCCGATCACACCTCGAGGTGGCCCTGCGGCATGCCCGGCGCATCGACAACCGGCACCAGATCGCCCAGGCGCTCCAGGGGCTGGCTCTGCTCGACGCTCTGCACGGCCGTCTCGACGTGGCAGCAGGCGAGCTGTGCCAAGCGACCGACCTGGTGATCGACCATCGCTGGTTCGGTGGGGCGACCTACTGCCTCGAGGCCTTCGCAGCGGTCGCGCTCGCCCAAGGCGATCCCGCGGACGCCGTACGGCTCGTCGGGACCGCGCGCTCGCTGCGGATGCGGCGCGGCACCGCGGACTGGACGTTCACGCCGACACGGCCGACCCGGTGCTGGAGAGCGCGCGCGGCCTGGTCGACGAGCAGGCGTTCGCCGAGCACTGGCAGGCCGGCCTGGCTGCGGACCAGGATGTCTTCACCTTGCTGGGATCCCGCCGCGCTGTCCTGCTCGGTCAGCCGGGCGCCACCACGCCGACCGCGCCGGAGGAGCTCAGCGCTTGGCGGCGATGAGTACGGCGGCGTCGGAGGCCACCATCACCTCCACCGTGGTGAACCGCTCGTCGGTCAGCCACTGCTCGCGGAGCACGTCGACGCGACCCTCGAAGACCGGCGGCCAGGACGCGCAGGGAGTGAAGTCGTCGAGCACGACGATCCCGCCTGGCTCGATCAGGTCGATCACCGTGTCGGGGCCGCTGCTCTTGGGCTCCTTGGCATCGAGGAACAGCAGCGAGAACGGGCCGCGGTCGCGCAGGATGGACCAGTCGGCGGCCACCACCTCGACCTGAGGGTCGTCGACGAAGATCTCGGCCGCCGCGTCGGCCAGGGTCGCGTCGAGCTCCGCGGTGAGGATCCGGGCGTCGTCGCGCACGCCGCTGCGCAGCCAGGCCGTCCCGACCCCGCAGCCGGTGCCGAACTCTGCGAGCGTCCCGGTGCGCGTCGCCGCCAGGGTGGCGAGCAGACGCCCCGTCTCGTTGCGGCAGAACGACACGTAGCCGCTGCGCCGCGAGACGTCGAAGGCGCGCGAGACAGGGGCCGGCAGCTCGAGGGGGGCGCTCATGGCGTGCAGTCTGTCAAAGACGCCGACCGCGTCCACGCATCAGAACGGCGTCTCGCATGGTGAGAAGTCTTGTGAATGTGGGCACATGCGGCGTGGCGCATGCCTACCCTGGATGCATCATGCGGAGCTTCTTCGTACTTATCAGCCGCCGCGGCGAGGCCTCTTAAGTAAGGCCACCTCGCCGCGGAGTTCGGCGTTGTCTGGCCCTACGAAGAACCTCCGCAGCGAGAAGCACGAAGCACGCATCACCTGCACCCCTCGTCAGAGATCCCCTCGCAGCAGCGCAACCCGCACTCGAGGATCGAGTCTCATCGGCTCGCAGCGGAGCCGGCCGTCGACAGTACGACGGCCACCCCCCAGCACGATCACGCCACGGGCACCCCGTGCGATCCGCTGCAGCACACCATCGAAGACAACCAGCGCCACCTCTTGGCGCATCGATCCTTTTGGAGCAAGCCATGTATGACATGTATCCCGAGTGGGGCCCCTCTCGTCACGACTACGCCGTCCAGGCTGCCGAGGCCGCGCTGCAGGCGGCTCTCGACCTGCGGGACAACGGCGGTCAGCGCCCGGACGACAACTAGAGTCGTCGTTCATGACGCAGTCGTTGAAGCTCGCCGTGATCCCCGGCGACGGCATCGGTCCGGAGGTCACCGCAGAGGCACTCAAGGTGCTCGAGCAGGTGACCCCGGCCGGTGTGAAGTTCGAAGCCACCCGTTACGACCTCGGAGCGGAGCGGTATCTCGCCACCGGTGAGGTGCTTCCCGACTCGGTGCTCGCCGAGATCAAGGAGCACGACGCGATCCTGCTGGGCGCGGTCGGCGGCAAGCCGGGTGACCCGAACCTTCCGCCGGGGATCCTCGAGCGAGGCCTGCTCCTGCGACTGCGGTTCGAGCTCGACCACTACGTCAACCTGCGCCCCTCGCGGATCTTCCCCGGAGCCAGCTCCCCGCTGGCCGCGCCGGGCGAGGTCGACTTCGTCGTCGTCCGGGAGGGCACGGAGGGGCCGTACGTCGGCAACGGCGGCGCCCTGCGCGTCGGTACGCCGGCCGAGATCGCCACCGAGGTCAGCGTGAACACCGCGTTCGGCGTCGAGCGGGTGGTCCGCGACGCGTTCGCACGGGCGGCCAAGCGTCCGCGCAAGAAGCTCACGCTGGTGCACAAGACCAACGTGCTCGTGCACGCCGGCGCGGTCTGGTCGCGTCTCGTCGACGAGGTGAGCAAGGAGTTCCCCGAGGTCACGGTCGACTACCTGCACATCGACGCAGCCACGATCTTCATGACCACCGACCCGTCCCGCTTCGACGTGATCGTCACCGACAACCTCTTCGGCGACATCATCACCGACCTCGCCGCCGCCATCACCGGCGGCATCGGGCTCGCGGCGAGCGGCAACGTGAACCCCGACCGCACCTTCCCGAGCATGTTCGAGCCGGTGCACGGCTCTGCTCCCGACATCGCCGGCCAGCAGAAGGCCGACCCGACTGCGGCGATCCTGTCCGTCGCGCTGCTCCTGGAGCACCTGGGCTTCGACGAGGCGGCCCGCCGTGTCGAGGACGCCGTGGTGGACGACCTCGCCGAGCGCGGCACCGGCCCTGCCCGTCGTACTGCCGAGACCGGCGACGCGATCGCCGCCCGCCTCTCGCGCTGAGGCGCTCAACTTCGTGGGCCTGACGTGGCCCGGTGGCCGGCCGCGGATGTCCGCGGCCGGCCACGGTCCTCATTCAGCAGCACTCATGTGGGTCAGGCCGGCACAGGTGCGTGCTTCCAGCCGCCCGGTCGCGTGACGGGGCGGGGGGCACAGGTGCCCTTCGAACCCTTGCCTCCCTTCATCTCGTAGCCCCTTTCAGGGCGCTGCTCGCACTTGCCGCCGTCGCCCCACTTCGGGCGCTGAGGCCCCTTGTCGCCGTACCTGGGCTTCCACACCGGGTTGACGTCTGCGCCCTTCGCGGTGGCGTTGCCGCCGGTCTGGCCGGTGTTGGTGTTGTTCTGGGCGACGTAGCCGTTGCCGCCGATGGCGGCTTGGCCGGTGGTGTTGTCGTTGTCGCAGTGGGCGAACAACGCGATGCACTGCAGGCCTTGGGCGCCGAGGTTGATGCCCTGGGCGTTGGCGTCGCCGCCGGTGTCGTTGGCGTTGTTGGTCTGGGTGACGGTGCCGTTGCCGCCGTCGGCGTGGGTGGTGCCGGGGCGGTTCTTGCTCCAGTAGCCCTTGCCGTCGTAGCTGCCCTTGGTGTCGGACTTGTTGTCCTTGCCCTTCTCGGGGTAGCTGGACTTGCCGGTCGCGGTGGCGTTGCCGCCGGTCTGGCCGGTGTTGGTGTTGTTCTGGGCGACCTTGCCGTTGCCGCCCTTGGCGGCTTGGCCGGTGGTGTTGTCGTTGTCGCAGGAGACCTTGACGCCGATGCACTGCAGGCCCTGGACGCCGACGTTGATGCCTTGGGCGTTGGCGTCGCCGCCGGTGTCGTCAGCGTTGTTGGTCTGGGTGACGGTGCCGTTGCCGCCGTCGGCGTCGGTGCCGGGGCCGTTCTTGCTCCAGTAGCCCTTGTCGTAGCTGCCCTTGGTGTCGGACTTGTTGTCCTTGCCCTTCTCGGGGTAGCTGGACTTGCCGGTCGCGGTGGCGTTGCCGCCGGTCTGGCCGGTGTTGGTGTTGTTCTGGGCGACGTAGCCGTTGCCGCCGATGGCGGCTTGGCCGGTGGTGTTGTCGTTGTCGCAGTGGGCGAACAACGCGATGCACTGCAGGCCCTGGACGCCGACGTTGATGCCTTGGGCGTTGGCGTCGCCGCCGGTGTCGTTGGCGTTGTTGGTCTGGGTGACGGTGCCGTCGCCGCCGTCGGCGTCGGAGGCGCCTGAGCCGGAGGTGGCCTGGGCGTCGCCACCGGTGTCGCCGGTGTTGGTGTTGCTCTGGGCGACGTAGCCGTTGCCGCCGATGGCGGCTTGGCCGGTGGTGTTGTCGTTGTCGCAGGAGACCTTGACGCCGATGCACTGCAGGCCGCCCTGGACGCCGACGTTGATGCCTTGGGCGTTGGCGTCGCCGCCGGTGTCGTCAGCGTTGTTGGTCTGGGTGACGGTGCCGTCCCCGCCGTCGGCGTCGGAGGCGCCTGAGCCGGAGCTGGCCTGGGCGTCGCCACCGGTGTCGCCGGTGTTGGTGTTGCTCTGGGCGACGTAGCCGTTGCCGCCCTTGGCGGCTTGGCCGGTGGTGTTGTCGTTGTCGCAGGAGACCTTGACGCCGATGCACTGCAGGCCCTGGACGCCGACGTTGATGCCCTGGGCGTTGGCGTCGCCGCCGGTGTCGTCAGCGTTGTTGGTCTGGGTGACGGTGCCGTCGCCGCCGTCGGCGTCGGTCTCCGCGGCGGCCCCCTTCTGGCTACCGGTCGACGCAGGGGGAGTTCCCTCGCTCGATGATCCCGAGACCACCGACGTGACTGCGGACAAGGGCTGGGTGGCGTCGTTCGCGTCCGCTTGGGCGGTGATCTGGGCGAGGACCCAGAAGCCGCCGACGCACGCCACGGTCACGCCGAACCGTGTCTTCCACGTGTAATGCATGGTCTTGCTCCCTCGAAGTGAGTTCTGTGTCGCGGCGCGGATGCGCCGGTGGAAGGCCCGCGCTGAGTCGGGCGCGCCCGGAACCGGGCGATCAGAACTGCAATGAGGGAACTAGCCGGGACGGTCTTGGACCTGCGCCGCGCGGCCGGAGAGTGCGGTCGCAGTGCCAGGCGTGAGCTGGGCCAAGCCGTTGGCGCGGAGCAGGAGCGCCGCACCGAAGACTGCCATGAGGAGAAGAAGAACGGATCCGGAGGCGCCCTGCGTGCCTCCGCCAGCCGCCGTGATGGCCTCCGCGAGCCCGCCGAGCTGTGTGAGCAGGTTGCGGTCCGGCCCCGGCAGCGGGTCGACGGAGCTGGCATCGGAGGTCGCCTCTACCGTCGGCTGGGAGGCGACGGGAGCCAGCCCCTCTGGGTAGTAGAGGCCACGTGCGCCGAGAACGCTGATCCCGGTGAGGCCGGACTCCTCGGCGCGCAGCAGACCGACGAGCGGCGCCACCACGGGCCTCGCCTCATCTGCGTCGGACGAGATTGCCGCGGTGGTCGAGCTGGGTACGTCGTACGCCGGCGACCAGTCAGCCCTCCAATCGGACGCCGTCGTTGCCGGTGCCGGTGCCGGAAGCACGGTCATCGTGGTCGACGAGGGCGAGGGCTGCCACGCCGGACCGGCGGGCGCGGTGCTCGCCGTGACGCCCGACGCACGGTCGAGCCCGGGGAGGAGGATGGCCGTCAGCTGGCTCGGGCTCACGGAGACGACGCCCGTCAACGGTGTCAGGTCGGCGGCGAGGCTCGGGGCAAGCAGGGGCGAGACGACCTGTCCCAGCAGGGGGTCCGTGGACGAGAGGAGGGGCGGCGCGGTCACCTGGCCCACGAGGCCCGTCACCGGCGCTGTGTCCAGGCCCGGCACCAGGGACTCCCGGGTCAGTCGGTCGAAGATCGGTGTCGTCTCGGTCAACGGCGCGAGCACCGGATCCGTGGTGCCGGTCGCGACGGCACCGAGCTCGGCCAGCAGACCGTCGGCCAGCCCCGTGAAGATCGGCGTCGTGGCCGCGGCGGGTGCTAGGGCCTGTTCGGCCAGGCCATTCGCGGCGTCCGTCACCGGAGTGAGCGTCGGTCCGGCGACAGCTTCGACCTCCTGGACCGGCTCGGTCAGGGTGTGGAGCAGCTCGGCGTCGAGGAGGCGGGTCTCGGCAACGGTGGGGACCGCGGCTGGTGCCACCTCGTCCAGGAGACGGTCGAAGACCGGTGTCGCCTCATCGGTTGTCTCGGCGAGCCGGTCGGGCAGCGGCGCTGCGGTCTGGTCGACGGGTCGAGTGACCGGGCGGGTGAACTCGGCGACGGTTGTCGTCGCCTCGGCCGCGAGCCCCTCGGTCGGGGGCACCTCTGCCGGGGATTTCCGGGTGGACAAGGCTTCCGCGGGCTCGGTGGCCGTGCGCAGGGGTTGCATGGCCTCGGTCGGGAGGGGCTCGGCAGGGCTGGTCTCGGCAGGGCTGGTCTCGGCGGGGAGGGCCTCGGCGCGAAGGGGTTCGGCAGGCAGCGGTTCGAGCAGGGCCGCAGTCCCCGCGGTGCCGGCGGATCCGGTCTCCTCGTCGTCGGGCGCCGTGTCCTTCCCGGGAACCGCCGCGGCACCTCGCACGGCAACGGCATCGGCCACGGGTCGCTTGGCGGATTCAGCGGGCCCGTTCTCGACGAGCGCCGCCGCCGTCTCGGTGACGTGCTCCACCGAGCCACCGCTCCCCGGCCCCGATGAGGGCTGACGGGCCGGGGAGGGCGTGGGAGGCTCGGCACCGGTGGTCTCGGCGATCGAGGTGACCGTCGTACCGGTCGCCTCGACTGGGGACTGCACGTCGGCGCTCGCGGGCGAGACCGGTTCGGTGCCCTCGTCGGCCGAGGCAGCCGACGCGCCGAGCACGATCGCCCCGGCTGCGGCAGCAGGTAGCACCAGGCCTCTTAGCATCAGACGCTGGAGGTGCCGGTTGGTGTGCTTGGCCCCGGCCATAGCCGCCAAGTTAGGACCGCACTCCGACGTCGGTGAAGCGGTCTGCGGCAGCTGGTCGAAGAGACCGGCGAGTAGGTCGGACATACCTCGGATTTGGAGAGCATCGTGTAGCCCGCACGGGCCAACCGGGTGTAGCCCGGACGGGCGGCCGACATGACCCCCGCGTGCGGCTCTCTCGCGGATCAGAGTCTGGTGCGCGAGGGTCGGTGGAGTCGGCTAACGTGACGTGTCATGGACAGTGCGCTCGACATCGCGGTTTCCCCCTCGCCGCACCCGGTCGGTGACGACCGGCTGGCTGAGATCCTCGCCAACCCGGGCTTCGGCCTGCACTTCACCGACCACATGTTCGTAGCGGAGTGGACCCCTGAGCAGGGTTGGCACGACGCCAGGGTGACGCCGTACGCCCCGATCTCGCTCGATCCGGCGACTGCTGTCCTGCACTACGCGCAGGAGATCTTCGAGGGCATGAAGGCGTACCGTCACGACGACGGGTCGGTGTGGACCTTCCGTCCCGAGGAGAATGCTGCGCGCATGGTGCGCTCCGCTCGGCGGCTCGCGCTGCCCGAGCTGCCGGTCGAGGACTTCGTCGCCTCGGTCGACGCGCTCGTCCGCGCCGACGAGCGCTGGGTGCCCGACCCGGCGGGGGAGAAGAGCCTGTACCTCCGGCCGTTCATGTTCGCCTCCGAGAAGTTCCTCGGCGTGCGCCCGTCGCGGCACGTGACCTACATGGTGATCGCCTCGCCCGCCGGCGCCTACTTCGCCAAGGGCCTGAAGCCGGTCAGCATCTGGCTGAGCGAGGAGTACGCCCGGGCCGGCGTCGGTGGCATGGGCGCGGCGAAGACCGGCGGCAACTACGCCAGCTCGCTGGTCGCGCAGCAGGAGGCGACGGAGCAGGGCTGTGACCAGGTCGCGTTCCTCGACACCGTCGACCGCAAGTGGGTCGAGGAGCTCGGCGGGATGAACCTCTACTTCGTCCACGACGACGGCACGATCGTCACCCCCGAGCTGTCGGGGACGATCCTCGAGGGGATCACCCGCTCGTCGATCATCGAGCTGTGCCGGCAGCAGGGCTGGAAGGTCGAGGAGCGCAGGTTCTCCGTCGACGAGTGGCGCGACGGCGTGGCCAGCGGCCGGATCACCGAGGTGTTCGCGTGCGGCACCGCGGCCGTGGTCACCCCGGTCGGCAAGCTCAAGTGGCGCGGCGGCGAGGTCGGCAACGGCGACGACATCGGCCCCGTGACACAGCAGGTGCGCCGGGCACTCGTCGACATCCAGTACGGCCGGGCCGAGGACACGTTCGGCTGGATGCACCGGGTCCTCTGACCGGCTAAACGGGCAGCTCCTCCACGATCCGCGCGGCCTCGGTGATCGAGTCCGGCAGCGTGACCACGTCGGCGTCGAGGCCCGCGGCGTGCGCGCCGCCGACCGCGACCGCCACGTCAGGGCGTGCCTTGCGGAGCGCGCGGGCGGTGCTGGCGGCGGCCTCCCGGTCCTGCTCGGTGGGCACGGCGAGGACAGCGGCGCGCGTCGGGAAGGCGCGTACGGCGCGCACCCAGCTGTCCGACGGAAGGTCCGCCCCGACGTAGACCACCGCGGCCCCGCGACGACGGGCCACCGTCGCGAACGCCAGCGCGCCGAGCTCGTGGTGCGCACCCGGGGGCAGGCCGACGACGAGCCGGGGCCCACGGGGCAGGCTGGCCGCCGCAGAGAACGAGTGGGAGAGCCGGCGCATCACCGCGTGGCTGCCGGCGTGCTCGCCGACCACGTCGACGTCGCCGCGGGCCCAGGCCTCACCCAGTGCGCGCAGAGTGGGCATCAGCCACTCGTCGGTGACCGCCTCGAACGAGCTGAGGGCGAACGCACGGTCGAGGACCGACTCGATGCCGACGGCGTCGACCGCGGCTGCGGCGGCGAGGAAGCCGTCGGCGAGAGCGCGGCCCTCGGGGTTCTCGAGCAGCGGTGTCGCAGTCCCCCCGCCGGCCGCCGGAGCGGGCGGCGTGGCTACATCCGCCGACCGGCCGGCCACGGCCTTCGCGGCCTCGGCGGGCGGCCAGCCGTCGTCGACGAGCCGGCGCATCGCGGTCAGCGCGGCGATCGCCTGCTCGTCGTACAGCCGGTAGCCGCCCTCGGAGCGTCGGGGCGTGACGACGTGGTAGCGGCGCTCCCAGGCGCGCAACGACGCCTCGGAGACCCCGGTGCGCGCCGCGGCCTGCTTGATCGTGTACATGACCGGTCCAGACTACCCGCGCGAGCATTGCGCAAACATTGGACAAACATTTGACAGAATGCGGTGGGGTCACCTACTGTTCTCCACAGAGACCGGGGCACACGCTGACCCGGCACCACGAGGGTCACGCACCCATGACAGATCGCCGTCCCGCCGGACCTCCCCTGAAAAGCCGGCGGGGCGGCGACGTCGCGTTGCAGCCCGTCTCGACCGAAGGCCTCGGCTACCGTGGTGCGGTGAGGTCCACCCAGCCCCAGCCCGCCACCCCGCCGCCCGGACTCCGGGTGGGGGCGTACCGGCTGATCGCCAAGATCGGCGAGGGCGGCATGGGCGTGGTGCACCTGGCCCAGGCGGCGGACGGCAGACGGGTCGCGCTCAAGGTTCTGCGTCCGCACATCGTCGGCGACGACGAGGCTCGCGCGCGGCTCGCCCGTGAGGTCGCCTCCCTGCGCCGGGTCCGGCACCCACGAATCGCCGAGATCATCGACGCCGACCCGTGGGGCGAGACGCCCTTCGTCGCCACGCGGTACGTCCCCGGCCTCTCCCTGCACCAGCACGTGAAGCAGGAAGGGCCCGTGACCGGAGAGGACCTGCGACACCTTGCGGCCGGGCTCGCCGAGGCGCTGGCCGCGGTGCACGCCGCCGGTGTCCTGCACCGCGACATCAAACCCTCGAACGTGTTGCTCGAGGGACGCTCGCCGGTGCTGATCGACTTCGGCCTGGCCAGGCTCGCCGACGACCCGCGGCTGACGATGACCGGCTGGCTGCTCGGCACACCCGGCTACCTCGCCCCGGAGATCCTGTACGGCGAGGACGCCACCGCGGCCTCCGACGTGCACTCCTGGGCGGCCACCGTGGTGTACGCCGCCACGGGACGACCGCCGTTCGGTGGCGGTCCTGCCATGGCGATCATGGACCGGGTGCGTCGCGGCGAGCACGACCTGTCCGGGGTGCCCGCCGACCTCCTCCCGCTGGTCCGCGCGGCCCTGGCGCCCGACGCCGCCGACCGACCCGCGCTGACGACCCTGATGAAGGAGCTGCGGCCGCGACCGACCCGGCGCAGCATCCCGGTCGACGACCCCACGATGCCCTTCGCGCTGGCGGCACGCGGCCACGACGCAGACCCGACCGACGTGCTCGCCACCGACCGCCACGCGGCGGCCCTCGACGACGTCGCCACCGTGGCCGACACGATCGCCGGCGGCAGCTCGCTCCCGCGCACGATCCCCGGGCCGGTGACGGCGCCGCCGACCACGCCGCTGACCGTGGTCCAGCCGGCCGCGCGGGCACCGTACGTCCAGCCGGCCCCTCCCACGGAGTTCAGGCAGCCGGGCGCCCCCGCGGACTGGCGGCCCCCGCCCTCGGGCACCCCCCGGCTGCAGCGGGGCCTGATCCTCACCGGGCTGTTCGCCCTCGTCACCGTCGGGTTCGCGCTGGCGCCGTACCTGTGCCTCGCCGGTGTCAGCCTCGCCGCCCTGACGCTGCGCACCTACTCGTGGACCTCCGAGGCCTCCCGCAACCGCACCGTGCGGCGCGGCCGCCGCCGGTGGTACGACGGTCCGCTCGCTGTGCTGTCCTCGCCGTGGTACCTGCTCGTCGCGACCGGCGGGACGTTGATGCTCGTGCTCTGGTCGGCCGCCCTTGCCTTCCTGGCCGGGCTCGCGGTGCTGCTGTTCCGGCTGTCGACCGTCTCGAGCCTGCTCGTGATGGGCGCCGTGCTGGCCTTCGCGGTCTGGTGGGGGCCGGGCGGCCAACGGCTGCGGGTGCCCACCCGGGCTCTCGTGCTGCGCGCCACGCGGTTGCCCGTGCTCGGATGGACCGCCGTCCTGGCCGTCGTCGTGGCCGCGAGTGGCGCCGCCTACCTGCTCGGGCAGCACGGGGTGAGCTGGGAGCCTCAGCCCGGCCCGCCGTGGCGCGGCGGGACGCTGCTCGGCGGCTTCCTGCGCTCGTTCTGAGCGGCCCGGTCCTGCCGAACCCGGACCGGATGGCGAGATCCGGTTCCAGGGTGGGGACGGCCGTGGCAGACTCGAGGGGTGACCAGGCAGCAGATCATTATCAGCTAGCGCATCGAGCCCCGCTCGGTGCGCTGACCTCTCGTGATACGGGAGGTTTTTTTGTTGCCCGACACGACCCGCCACACCGCCGTACCGAACACCGACGCCGCGACAGCGGTCCGGCCCGAGCCGAGGATCCACGATGAGCACAGCCGGCAGCACCCCCGGTGACTTCCACGTCTACGACACGACCCTGCGTGACGGCGCGCAGCAGGAGGGGCTCAACCTCTCCGTCGCGGACAAGCTGGCGATCGCCCGCCAGCTCGACGACCTCGGGGTCGGCTACATCGAGGGCGGGTGGCCGGGCGCGAACCCCAAGGACACCGAGTTCTTCCGCCGCGCGCAGACCGAGCTCGGCCTGAAGAACGCCCAGCTCGCGGCGTTCGGCGCCACCCGGCGGGCCGGCATGAAAGCCGCCGACGACCCGCTCGTCGCAGCACTGCGCGACAGCGGCGCCGGGGTGGTGACGCTCGTCGCGAAGTCCCACGACCGCCACGTCGAGCTGGCCCTGCGCACCACGCTCGAGGAGAACCTCGCGATGGTCCGCGACACCGTCGAGCATCTGCGGGCCGAGGGCCAGCGGGTCTTCCTCGACGCCGAGCACTTCTTCGACGGCTATCGGGACAACCGGGACTACGCGCTCGAGGTGGTCCGCGTGGCGGCCGAGGCCGGAGCCGAGGTCGCGGCGCTGTGCGACACCAACGGCGGGATGCTGCCGCCCTGGGTCGCCGACGTGGTCAACGACGTCATCGAGGCCACCGGTGCGCGGGTCGGCATCCACTGTCACAACGACACCGGCTGCGCGGTCGCGAACACGCTCGCGGCCGTCGACGCCGGCGCCACCCACGTGCAGGGCACGCTCAACGGCTACGGTGAACGGACCGGCAACGCCGACCTGGTCTCGGTGGTGGCGAACCTCGAGCTCAAGCTCGGCCGTCAGGTGCTCCCGGTCGGCCACCTCAAGGAGGCCACCCGGATCGCGCACGCCGTCGCCGAGGTGACGAACTTCCCGCCCGCCTCGCGCCAGCCGTACGTCGGCTACAGCGCATTCGCGCACAAGGCCGGCCTGCACGCCAGCGCGATCAAGGTCGACCCGAACCTGTACCAGCACATGGACCCGATGCTGGTCGGCAACGACATGCGGTTACTGGTCTCGGACATGGCCGGCCGGGCGAGCATCGAGCTCAAGGGCAAGGAGCTCGGTTTCGACCTGAGCGCCGACCGGGACCTGGTCACCCGGATCACCAACCGGGTCAAGGACCTCGAGGCCCGTGGCTACACCTTCGAGGCCGCGGACGCGTCGTTCGAGCTGCTGCTCGTCGAGGAGGTCGAGGGGGTCCGCCCGTCGTACGTCGAGGTCGAGTCGTGGCGGGTGATCACCGACTCCAAGCCCGGCGACGAGGCGGTGTCCGAGGCGACCATCAAGCTGCGTGCCGGCGGTGCCCGGATCATCACCACCGCCGAGGGCAACGGGCCGGTGAACGCCCTCGACCAGGCGCTGCGCGACGCGATCGGGCAGGCCTACCCCGAGGTCGCGAAGTTCGAGCTGATCGACTACAAGGTGCGCATCCTCGACCAGGGACACGGCACCGACGCGGTCACCCGGGTGCTCATCGAGACCAGCGACGGGGCCAGCTCCTGGGTCACCGTCGGGATCGGGCACAACGTCATCGAGGCGTCCTGGGGCGCGCTGCTCGACGCGGTCACGTTCGGTCTGCGCAAGCACGGCGAGACGCCGCAGTAGACCGGCCCGGGCGCCGGTCTGGTCACCTGACGGAACGGGGGACGCCGGGCCGGGTGACGACACTAGGCTTCCGGCGAGATCCCGCTCACACCCGGAGGAGCCACATGGGCGACGTCAAGCAGCACAAGATCGAGCTCACCGAGTCGGAGATGCCGACGCGCTGGTACAACGTGCTGCACGACCTGCCCACCCCACCGCCGGCGGTGCTGCACCCCGGCACCGGCCAGCCGGTGGGTCCCGACGACCTGTCGGCGCTGTTCCCGATGGAGCTGATCCTGCAGGAGGTCAGCACCGAGCAGTACGTCGAGATCCCCGGCGAGGTGCTCGACGTGTACCGGCTGTGGCGGCCCAGCCCGCTGTACCGGGCGCACCGGCTCGAGAAGGCGCTCGGCACGCCGGCGCGCATCTACTACAAGTACGAAGGCGTCTCGCCGGCCGGCTCGCACAAGCCGAACACCGCCGTACCCCAGGCGTTCTACAACGCCCAGGCCGGGATCAAGAAGCTCACCACCGAGACCGGCGCCGGCCAGTGGGGCACCTCGCTGGCGTTCGCGTGCGCCCAGTTCGGCCTGGAGTGCGAGGTATGGCAGGTCCGCGCCTCCTACGACCAGAAGCCGTACCGGCGGATGATGATCGAGACCTTCGGCGGCACCGTGCACCCGAGCCCCTCGAACCTCACCGAGTCGGGCCGGGCGGTGCTCGCCGAGCACCCGGACTCCACCGGCTCTCTCGGCATCGCGATCAGCGAGGCGGTCGAGGTGGCCGCCGGCGACCCGGGCGTGAACTACGCGCTCGGCAGCGTGCTGAACCACGTGCTGCTGCACCAGACGATCATCGGCGAGGAGACCCTGCTCCAGCTGGCCAAGATCGGTGAGACCGCTGACCTTCTCCTCGGCTGCACCGGGGGCGGCTCGAACTTCGGCGGGCTGATGTTCCCGTTCCTGCGGGAGAAGTGGGCCGGCCGGATGGACCCCGTGGTCCGCGCTGTCGAGCCGGCCGGCTGTCCGTCGCTGACCCAGGGCACCTACGCCTACGACTTCGGGGACACCGCCGGGCTGACCCCGTTGATGAAGATGCACACGCTCGGCCACGACTTCGTGCCCGACCCGATCCACGCCGGCGGCCTGCGCTACCACGGGATGAGCCCGCTGATCAGCCACCTGTACGAGTCCAAGGAGATCGAGGCGGTCGCCAAGCCGCAGACCGAGTGCTTCGCGGCGGGCGTCCTGTTCGCGCGCACCGAGGGGATCGTCCCCGCGCCCGAGGCCACCCACGCCCTCGCCGAGGCGGTCGCTGAGGCCGTCCGGTGCAAGGAGAGCGGCGAGGAGCGGGTGATCGTGGTGGCGCTCAGCGGCCACGGCCACCTCGACCTGCCGGCCTACGACGCCTACAACTCCGGGAAGGTCGTCGACCACGACTGGGCCGACGACGACATCCAGGCAGCGGTCGCCCAGGCTCTCGCCAAGCTGCCGAACCTCGACTGAGAGGCACCGATGGGGGAGTTGCACGACCTGACCGCGCTGGAGCAGGCCGCGGCCGTCCGGACGGGTGAGGTGTCGCCGACGGAGCTGGTCGAGCACTACCTGCAGCGGGTCGAGCGGCTCGCGGGTGACGTCGGGGCGTTTGTCACGGTCACCGCGGACGAGGCGCGGCGGCAGGCGGCAGCGGCCGAGGCACGTCTTGCCGACGGCGCCGAAGGACTCTCGCCGCTGTTCGGCGTGCCCACGGCGGTCAAGGACCTCAACCAGACCGCCGGGGTGCGGACCACCTTCGGGTCGGCGAGCATGGCCGACTTCGTGCCCGAGGTCTCCGACGAGGTCGTGCTCCGGCTCGAGGCGGCGGGGATGACGTGGCTGGGCAAGACCAACACCCCCGAGTTCGGGTCGCCCTGCTACACCGAGCCCGACGTCGCGCCACCGGCCCGGACCCCGTGGGACCTCGACCGGATGGCCGGCGGGTCCAGCGGCGGCGCGGGCGCGGCGGTCGCCGCCGGCCTCGTGCCGATCGCCCAGGGCTCTGATGGTGGCGGCTCGATCCGGATCCCGGCGAGCTGCTGCGGGCTGTTCGGCCTCAAGCCGAGCCGCGGCCGGATCAGCGCCGGCCCCGTGTACGGCGACCCGGTCGGTCTCGGCACCAACGGGCCGCTGGCGCGCACCGTCCGCGACGCCGCGGCGATGCTCGACGTGATGGCGGGTCCCGCCGTCGGCGACCCGTTCTGGGCACCGCCGCTGCCGCCCGGGGAGAGCAACCTCGGCTGGTGCGACCGGGAGCCCGGGCGGCTGCGCATCGCGCGGTTCAGCACGCCGGTCATCGTCGACGCCGACATACACCCGGAGGTGCTCCGCGCCTACGACGACGCCACCCGGCTCCTCGAGGGGCTCGGGCACGACGTGGAGGAGATCGACGTACCCATGCCGCGGGAGGCGGTGGCGGTGTTCGAGACCTGCTGGTCGGTGCTCACCTCGCTCTCGCCGGCGCCCGAGGGCCGCGAGCACCTGCTGCGGCCGCTGACCCG
Source organism: Nocardioides pakistanensis (assembly GCF_054781215.1). Taxonomy (NCBI): domain Bacteria; kingdom Bacillati; phylum Actinomycetota; class Actinomycetes; order Propionibacteriales; family Nocardioidaceae; genus Nocardioides; species Nocardioides pakistanensis. The sequence continues at coordinate 17,170 of NZ_BAAGUV010000030.1, forward strand.
CTGGCTGCAGGAGCGCGGCCGGGCCGTGAGCGGACCGGAGTTCGGGTTCGCGGTCGGCGAGCTGCGCCGGGTCGCTGCGGTCGCGCTGCAGCGGCTGGCGCCGTACGACGCGGTGCTCACCCCGACACTCGCCCAGCCGCCCCTGCGGATCGGGGAGATCCGTGACGACGCCGACCCGGCCCGCGACTTCGAGAACCAGAAAGCGTTCACCCCCTACACGTCGGCGTGGAACGTGACCGGCATGCCCGCAGCATCCCTGCCGCTGCACCTGACCGACGGCGGGCTGCCGGTCGGTGTGATGCTGGCCGCCCGACCGGCGCAGGAGCACGTGCTGCTGTCGCTGTGTGCCCAGGTCGAGGCCGCGGCCCCGTGGCACGACCGGCGTCCGCCCTGCTGGTGACCCGGCCCGGCCGGACTGCATGACGTCGCGGGTTCACAGGGCGGCGAGCAGGCGCTCCACCTCGGCGACCAGCCGCGCGCGCAGGGGCGCACCCCGCTCGGCGAAGCGGCGCTGCGCGGCGACGTACTCCTGCTTGCCCTCTGCGGTCTCGACGGCGACGGGGGCGTAGCCGAGCGCGGAGAGGTCGTACGGCGAGGCGCGCATGTCGAGCACCCGGATGTCGTGGGCGAGCTCGAAGCAGTCGGCGACCAGCTCCGAGGGCACCATCGGCGAGAGCCGGAAGGCGTGCTTGTAGAGGTCCATCCCGGCGTGCAGGCACCCGGGCTGCTCGAACTCCGCCCGGTCGTCGCGGCCGGGGGAGAGGGTGTTGCGCGGCCGTGCCTCGTCGGTGAAGAACCGGAAGGCGTCGAAGTGCGAGCAGGCGATCCGGTGCTGCTCGACGACCTGGTCAGTGCCCTCGGCGCCGAGCCGCAGCGGCCACGAGGAGTGGCGTACGTCGGTCGGGTCGAGCTTGTAGACCATGGCCCACTCGTGCATGCCGAAGCAGCCGAGCTGTGCGGGCCGCGAGGCGGTCGCCGTGAGCAGGTTGTGCAGGCCGCGCAGCAACCGCTCCTGCGAGGCGACGTACTCCCGGGACACCGTCATGTCCGTGGTCGAGCCGTCGGTGGTCGAGCTCGCGGTGTCCTGAGCCCATCGAAGGGTCGAGACCGCGTACCCCTTCAGCCCGGCGTACTCCTCGGCGTCCTCGAGGACCACGCCGAAGCCGGGGTGCCAGCGCCGAAGCCCCGCCGGCCGCTGCGAGTAGTAGGTGAAGAGGAAGTCCTCGACCGGGTGCGCGACGCGCTGACGCCGACGCTCCAGGTGCGGCTGCACCCACCGGTCGACGCGCGCCTCGTGGGCAGCCCGGCGCAGCCGCCAGGTGGACGCGTCGAGCACCTCGCGGGTCGCGGTCGCCGGGTTCTCCACAGCCAGAAGGGTAGTCAGCGGTCCGAGAGACTCCCGCGGGTAGGCTCGGCGCGTGCGTATCGCAAGGTTCACCACCGGAGAAGAGCCCATGTACGGCGTCGTCACCGGCGAGGTCGACGAGCTCGGCCTGCCCGACGAGGACGCCATGGTCGTCGCGCTCGCCGGCGACCCTCTCTACGTCGGCGTCCACCTGACCGAGGAGCAGTTCAAGCTGTCCGACGTCCGGCTGCTCGCCCCGGTGATCCCGCGCAGCAAAGTGGTCGGGATCGGGCGCAACTACGCCGCGCACGCCGCCGAGATGGGCAACGAGCTGCCGAGCGAGCCGCTGATGTTCATCAAGCCCAACACCTCGGTGGTCGGCCCGAACGACCCGGTGTTCTACCCCAAGCAGACCAGGGAGCTGCACTACGAGGGCGAGCTGGCCGTGGTGATCGGTCGGATCTGCCGCGACGTGGCACCCGACCGGGTGGCCGACGTGGTCTACGGCTACACGATCGGCAACGACGTCACCGCCCGCGACCTGCAGCGCAGCGACGTGCAGTTCACCCGGGCCAAGGGCTTCGACTCGTTCTGTCCGCTCGGCCCGTGGATCGAGACCGAGCTCGACGTCTCCGACCTGCGGCTGCAGACCCACCTCAACGGTGACCTCAAGCAGGACGGTTCGACCAAGGACCTGATCTTCGACGTGCCGACCCTGGTCTCGCACGTCTCCTCCGTGATGACGCTGCTGCCCGGCGACGTGATCCTCACCGGCACCCCGGAGGGTGTCGGTCCGATGAACCCCGGTGACGAGGTCGACGTGACGATCTCGGGCATCGGGACCCTGACCAACAAGGTGGTTTCCCGTGACTGACGCTTCCGCGTCGCCCGTGCGTGTCCGATTCTGTCCCTCGCCGACCGGCAGTCCGCACGTGGGCCTGGCCAGGACCGCGCTGTTCAACTGGGCCTTCGCGCGCCACCACGGTGGCACCTTCGTGTTCCGCATCGAGGACACCGACCCTTCCCGGGACTCCGAGGAGTCCTACGAGACGCTGCTCGAGGTGATGCGCTGGCTCGGGCTCGACTGGGACGAGGGCCCGGAGGTCGGCGGTCCCTACGGTCCGTACCGCCAGTCGGAGCGTTACGACATCTACCGTGACGTGGCCGCGAAGCTTCTCGAGGCCGGACGCGCCTACCACTGCTACTGCTCCACCGAGGAGCTCGAGCAGCGCAACGAGCGGGCGCGGGCCGAGGGGCGTGCGCCCGGGTACGACGGCCACTGCCGCCGGCTCACCGCCGAGCAGGTCGCGGCCTACGAGGCCGAGGGGCGCAAGCCCACCCTGCGCTTCCGGATGCCCGACACGCCGATCACGTTCGAGGACCTGATCCGCGGCGAGATCACCTTCCAGCCGGAGAACGTCCCCGACTTCGTCCTGGTCCGCGCCAACGGTCACCCGCTCTACACCCTCGTCAACCCCGTCGACGACGCGCTGATGGAGATCACCCACGTGCTCCGTGGCGAGGACCTGCTGTCGTCCACGCCGCGGCAGATCGCCTTCTACGACGCTCTCGGTGAGATCGGTGTCGGCAACGGCACGCTGCCGAAGTTCGGCCACCTGCCCTATGTCATGGGTCAGGGCAACAAGAAGCTGTCCAAGCGCGACCCCGAGTCGAACCTGCTCGGCTACCGCGACAGCGGGTTCCTGCCCGAGGGTTTGTTGAACTACCTGGCGCTGCTCGGCTGGGCGATCGCGGAGGACCGCGACATCTTCTCGATGGAGGAGATGGTCGCCGCGTTCGAGATCGGCCGGGTCAACCCCAACCCTGCTCGCTTCGACCTGAAGAAGTGTGAGGCGATCAACGCCACCCACCTGCGGGCCCTGAGCATCGACGACCTCACCGAGCGCATGGTGCCGTTCCTGCAGAGCGCCGGGCTGCTCGGTGAAGAGCCGACCGACGAGCAGCGCGCTCTTCTCACGCAGGCTGCCCCTCTGGTCCACGAGCGGATGACCACGCTCGCGGAGTCCGTCGAGATGCTCGGGTTCCTCTTCGTCGACGAGGCCCGCTTCGAGCGCGACCCGGCCGACGCGGAGAAGACGCTGAACGACGACGGGCGCCGCGTGGTGAAGGCCGCCCACGACGCGCTCGCGTCGCTGGACTCCTGGACCACCGAGGCGATCGACGCCGCGCTGCGCAAGGCCCTGGTCGAGGACCTCGGCCTGAAGCCACGCAACGCCTTCGGCCCGGTGCGTGTCGCTGTGACGGGTCGCCGGGTCTCGCCGCCGCTGTTCGAGTCGCTGGAGCTGCTCGGCCGCGAGCGCTCGCTGGCCCGGCTGAACAGCGCCCAGGAAGGCTGAGGCGCGGTGGCGACCGGCGACGGGGTGACCGGCCCCACCGGAGGGCAGGGTCAGCCGTACGGCGGCCCACCCCAGGCGGGATCGCAGCCGTGGCCGCCGCAGCAGTACGGCGGTCCGCCGCCGTGGGGGCCGCCACCGCCGTGGGGCGGACCTCAGCCGTGGGCCCCGCCGCCGTACCCCGGAGCGGCTGTGCCGCCGCCGGACGCCCGGCCCCCGCTGCCACGGTTCCCGCACCCGGAGCCGCGCGAGTACCACCAGATGCTGCGCACCTGGAACTACGCCTGGTGGAAGCCGGTCGTCGGCATCGTTCTCGTCGTGGTCGGCATGCTCATTGTCGCGCCGATGGTGCTGATGCCGATCCTGATCGTCGGGGTGATGTTCGAGGACGGCAACTTCTGGGAGAACTTCGAGAGCGCGGCCTCCCTCGAAGCGGTCGGGCCCGCCTCGCTGCTCTACCTCAACCTCACGCTGGGGTCGGCGATCCTGATCACCTGGTTCGTGATGCGCGTCGTGCACCGGATGCGGCCGCGCTGGCTGACCTCGGTGGTCCCGAAGATGCGCTGGAAGCTGCTGTTCATCTTCATCGGCATCTCGGTGGTGGCGCTGATCGCCCAGATGGGCGTGGCCATGCTCGTCGAGCTGCTGATGCCCGGCGAGCAGGATGTCTCGGTGTCCGGTGAGGTCAACGACTTCACCGCCACCACAGCCCTGCTCGCGCTGATCGTGCTGCTCACCACGCCCCTGCAGGCAGCAGGGGAGGAGTACGTCTTCCGCGGTTACCTCATGCAGGCCCTGGGCTCGCTGTGGCGCAACAAGTGGGTGGCGCTGCTGGCCACGTCGCTGCTGTTCGCGGTGGCGCACGGCGTGCAGAACTTCCCACTGTTCTTCGACCGGTTCATGTTCGGTTTCATCGCCGGCTGGCTCGTGATCCGCACCGGTGGGCTCGAGGCGGGCATCGCGATGCACATCCTCAACAACTTCTTCGCCTTCGGCTACGCCCTGGCCTTCGCGGACCTGAGCGAGAGCCTGAACGTCTCCGAGGTGGGCTGGGAGAACATCCCGGTGACCTTGACCCAGGCGCTGACCTACGCGGGACTGGTCCTGCTCGTCTCCCGGAAGCTCGACGTGCAGCGACGCACGGCCCCGCCGGCGGACCTCGTTCGGCCCGAACCGGCGGCTCAGGGAGCCGTGGTCGGCTCACCCTGATGTGAGGGTCCTCACGGGCGGGACTGGCAGCGTTCGCCCGTTTTGGTCCCGACCCAGGTCGCCGTGTATTGTCATGCCTCGGCTTCGCAAGAGGCCGCAGCAAGATCCCATGGGGTATGGGGTAATTGGCAGCCCGACTGGTTCTGGTCCAGTTAGTCTAGGTTCGAGTCCTAGTACCCCAGCGATTGGCCGAAATCCTCAGCCTAGGCTAGGGTTTCAGTCGCTCAAGGCCCCCGTTGTGTAGTGGCCTAGCACGCCGCCCTCTCAAGGCGGTAGCGCCGGTTCGAATCCGGTCGGGGGTACCAAACCGAAAGCGGTCCTGGTCAGCGAAACGCTGAGCGGGGCCGCTTTCGGCGTTCCGGGCGTCACCGACCCGCCGCGGGCCGGACGGGCCCCGAGTGTGCGGCGGTCTGTCAGACCCGTTGGGGTGGGGGCGCCTTCCAGGTGCCGTCGAGGGCCTCCTCTGCGGGCCAGTAGCAGCGCATGGCGACCAGGAACGGTCCCGGCGGGGCCGGGAGCCAGTTGGCTTGCAGATCCTCCGCCGGAGAGTCGTGTTGGAGGTGCAGGGTCAGCCCACCGTCCGGGTCGAGTCTGAGGTCGGGCAGCATCGCGGAGTTGATCAGGTAGCGGTTCAGCGGGTTGGCGACCAGGAGGCTCTCCGGCAGCTGGTACATGGTCAGCGACCAGAACGCAAGCACGGGGGGAAGATCTCCGGGTCCGAAGCGCAACGTGTATCGCTCGGACCCCGAGAGCGGCCGTTCCGCGGAGTCGACGGTGTAGAGCCAGTACACCGCCTCCTCCTTCGAGTTGCCGTAGAGCCCCAGCACGGCAGCGGCCATCCGGTACAGGTAGTTGTTACCCAGGAACTCCCGAGTCCCGAACATGTCGCCGGCGGTGACCTCGCCCGTGTCGACGCGGTGCTGCTTGAACGCGGCGAACTCGGCCCACGCATCCTCCACGCCCTGCTGCATCGCCTCTCTGGCCTCGGGGGCCAGGGCGTCCGGGTCGAACGTGGTGGCCCCGTCGAAGCCCGCTGCAGCGAACCGTGCTCGGAGCTCCATCTCGGAGGGATGGACGGGACAGAAGCGCAAGACGAAACGCAGGATCTCGAAGAAGCGAAGGGATGTCTTCTGGTCGTCCTTGCTGAGCGGTTTCAAAAACTCCGTCGGGGGGCCGGCCGCCGGCGCGGCCACACCAAGGAAGGACGACACCGGGCGTGCCTGGTACCCCGCCTGGACGGCCTTGACGTGGTCGAGGTCGGCAGGGTTCAGCAACTGCGTCCGGTAGACGGCAACCGCGAAGTCGGCTTCGGAGCGGAAGACCCGGTCGACTCCAGGGGGTGTGTCTCCCACCCAGGTCGGCCCGGTGACCATGTAGTTGCCGCCGCCGTTTCCGGTTGTCCGGCTTCCCGCATAGGCGAAGTTGTGGGTGTAGGCGTCGATGAACTGGACGCTGAAGTAGCGGCCCGGATCGACGCGCGGCACGGTGAGCACGAGCGGTTCAGCGCGCAGGTCCATCCCGATCATGGAGTACGGCGTGTCCGAGTTCGGCGTCACGACAGCCGTGTCCTGCGATGTGTAGACACGAGGCATGTTTCTCAGCACGTTCCACGGTGCCTTGAACTCCGGGTCGGTGGTGTCCTCGAAGTAGGCGTACTGAACGCGGTAGCTGTCCACCATCGGGAAGCCGTAGACATAGCCGAGCTTGGCGATCTCCCGCATCTCGGACAGATCCACGTCAGCCTCCGCAGCCGTAGCCAGGTGCTCAGACGACGGCCGCTCGACCTCGGGTCCGGGCGGCCGTCCCTGTTGCGGCGAGCCGGTCACCTGGCGCGTCCCCGAGCGGTCTTCATCTCTGCGCCGTGGACGGTCAGAGCCCAGATGACGAGCACGTCGAGCGCGATCATCATCATGGACCAGAGCGGGTAGGCGGCGAGGAACGCCAGGTTCACCAGAGCGCTCGTCATGGCGATCAGGACGCCGACCACCCGTGCCCACATCTGGCCGTACAGGACAGCGACACCGGTCGCCAACACCACGGCGCCGAGGACCAGGTGGGACCATCCCCATGCCGTGAAGTCGATGCTGACAGCCAGGCCTGTCGGCGGCCACGAGAAACTGCCCGGAGACGGCCACGAAGCTGCCCGCTGGCGGACATGAAACCTGCCCGCTGACGGTCATGGGATCTGCCCGACACGACGTCGTCTGCCTCGCTGCGCTGCGCGGTTGAGGCCCCTTCCTCGGGTGCGATGAGCGGTGCTGAAGCGCCCTGTCGCTCCCCGAGGAAGGGATGAGTTGAAGTCTGCCGAGGAGATCATGGAAATCTTGGATGCCTACGACCTGA